>JBGQNR010000162.1:0-14859 GCA_041501225.1 Acidobacteriota bacterium | reverse complement strand
GGGCTTTGCTGCGCCACCCCTTCGGGGTTTTCGCAGTCGTGAAATGCTTAGCCCTGAAAGGGCGAGGCAGAACAGCCCAGGGCGCAAGCCCTGGGTTGAGGTCCGGAGATCTCAAGCCCTGAAGGGGCACAGAAATAGACGAGTTGATCGGCACCGTAATTGGTCCTATTTTCGGAGCAGAGAGCGCGGAGACCGCAGAAAACTATTAATGATTTTTCTCTGCGACCTCTGCACTCTCTGCGTTGAGGTTTTTTGGTGCTGCTATACCGCAGGCGCGCGATAGCCGAATACTCCGCGCTCTTTGATCAGTTGCACTCCGGCTGCGGGTACCAAGCCCTCCCACGCCCTGTCCCCTTTCTGGATCATACCCAGGACTTCCTTCGGGAGGATGTGGAGATTTTTTTCGTCTACGTTCTGGAGAGATTCGATCAGTTTGTTCTCGAGCAAATGAGCGTGCAGATGGCGTACGCGCGCAGACGTTTCGAGTGTCTCGGCCGTAATTAATCCACCGGTCTGCATGTTCCTGGTTGGGTAGACATAGAGTTTGACCCCCGATTTGAACAGGCGGCCGAAGGCCTCCAGGATCCCTCCGTCCAGGCCGGTGTAGTAAGACTCCTGAAACAGGCGCTTGAGATTGGGGACACCCAGGGCGAACACGATCCGATTGGAAGTGTAAAATCGAAGGTATTCGACCAGCAGATAATAGTACGGGAAGTTGGAAATGATAACCTGCTTGCCTAGCGAACTCAGAATATCGACGCGCGCCAGGAAATCGTTGTGGTCAATGATGTCGCCCGAGAGCAGATTGCTCAACGACATCTCCATGACAACCACCGGTTCCGCACCAAGCTCGACTGCAAACTGGGCAGTCGCGCGCTCGACCAGGTTCAATCCCGGAACGGTGATGGGCCGGAAGCTGCCGCGCTCTACCAGGATCGGCTTGTCGAAGAGCACTTCGTAGGGCTGAACGACTTCGCCGTGAGCATCGAACATTGCCGCATCGGTAAAGCCCTGTTCCACCAATTGCAGGCTCATGAGCCTGTTGTCGACGCCGGCGAAGCAGGGGCCCGAAAACCGGATCATGTCCACTTCAATGCGTTCGCGTGCCAGGTCGTCTTTTAAAGAGCCAATCAAAAACAGCGGCTTCGAGTGGTGATAAAACCCGCCATAGATCAGGTTGACACCCAGAATTCCCAGGGCCTCCTGTTTGTGAACATTGTCGGTCTCGAACATGCGCACGTGCAGGATGATTTCCGACGGGCGGGCCTTCGGCTGATGCTGGAAGCGAATGCCCATCCAGGCGTGTCCCGACTGATGGCGCGTGGTGCTGCCCATGGCCGCAGTCTCAGCCAAAACGAAAAATGTGGTGGTTTTACCCCGTTGTTGGTCCAGCCGCTCCAGGAGGAGGTTGTACTCATACTCCAGCATCGCCTGCAGCCGATGCCGGCTAACATAGTGATCGCACGGTCCGTAAATCGCGTCACTGACCGTCATGTCATAGGCAGAGATGGTCTTGGCGACAGTCGCAGCCGCCCCACCGACGCGGAAAAACCAGCGCGCGGTTTCCTGACCGGCGCCGATCTCCGCCAGAGTGCCGTGACGTGCCGCATCGAGGTTGATCTGGCGCGCTTTTTGATATGTGCTGTTTTTTTCTTCTGAACTCATAGTTCGTTCGTTGTGTGGTTATAAAAACCCTCTGAGTTGATCATGTTACCGCACAATTCTGCGTACCATGTGATAATATTTGTCGCCATGATCAACGATTTCAGCATTCAGGTTGCGACGGTTAACGGGTCCGGCAGCCAGTCCGCAAATAGTGTGCTGATGCGCGCCATTTTTCAGATGGGCGTGCCGGTAAGCGGGAAAAATCTCTTTCCCTCGAACATCGCCGGGCTCCCTACATGGTTCACAATTCGAGCCAACAAGAACGGCTACATCGCCCGTAAAGCCACGGTCGATTTTGCCATCGCCATGAATCCGCAGACGGCGCGCGAGGACTCCCTGTCGGTGGCAGCGGGAGGAGCTCTGCTGGCCGAAGCCTCTCTGGGCCTGAAAGGCTTGCGCCAGGATATCAGCTACTATGAGGCGCCATTCATAAACCTCGCGGCCCAGATCAGCCCCGAGGTGCGTCTGCGCAAGCTGCTTTCCAACATGATTTATGTGGGTGTGATCGCCCAGCTCCTGGAAATTGATCCTCCCGAGATCGAAAAAGCTATCCTCAAGCAATTTGCATCCAAGCTTAAGGCGGCGGAAATCAATATCAAGGCCGCCCAGGCTGGCATGGAGTATGCCCGAGCCAACCTGCCGAAGAGCGATCCGTTCCGGATCGAGAGGATGGATAAGACGCACGGCAAGATCATTATTGACGGCAATACGGCCGCCGCGCTGGGCGCAATATTCGGCGGCTGCACGGTGGTGACCTGGTATCCCATTACACCGTCGACCTCGCTTGTCGAGCAGATGATCACCTACATGAAGAAATACCGCATGGATCCCAAGACCGGCAAACCAACCTATGCCATCGTGCAAGCCGAAGATGAGCTTGCCGCGATCGGCATGGTCATCGGCGCCGGCTGGGCCGGTGCCCGCGCGATGACCGCAACCTCCGGCCCCGGGATCTCCTTGATGTCCGAGTTCGTCGGCCTGTCGTATTTCGCGGAGGTGCCGGCCGTGATTTGGGACGTGGAGCGTGTGGGCCCTTCTACAGGCCTGCCGACGCGGACCAGCCAGGGAGACATCCTCTCGACTTATACACTGAGCCATGGCGACACCAAGCACATCATGCTCATTCCAGCCACTGTCGAGGAGTGCTTCCGCTTCGCGCAGGAGGCCTTCAATCTCGCAGAGAAATTCCAGACGACCGTCTTTTGCATGAGCGATCTCGACCTGGGCATGAACAACTGGATGTCCGATGTCTTCCAATACCCCGACGATATCCCGATCGATCGAGGCAAAGTTCTTTCGGCCCAGGATCTCGATCGTTTGAAGAGCTTTTCACGCTATCTGGACGTCGATGGCGATGGCATTCCTTATCGCACGCTGCCCGGGACGGAGCATCTGGCCGCCGGTTACTTCACGCGCGGCAGCGGTCACAACGAACGCGCCGAGTACACGGAGCACGCGGACGACTATGTGAATCTGATGGATCGCCTGAAACGCAAGATCGAGCACTCCAGCCAATTTGTGCCTGCGCCCGTCATCGAGAACGGCGCCGGCGCCACCATCGGTATCATCGCCTACGGCAGTACCCACCACGCGCTCATGGAATGCCGCGACCAGCTCCGGTCTGAACATGGCCTGCCAACCGACTATTTGCGAATTCGCGCCCTTCCCTTCGGCACCGAGGTGCAAGCCTTCCTGGGCCGGCACTTTCGCATCTATGTCGTCGAGCAGAACCGCGACGCGCAGATGCGCAGCCTGCTGACGCTCGACTTCCCGGAGATGGCCTCCAAGCTGCGCTCGGTGCTTCATTACAACGGCCTCCCGATCGATGCCCGTACCGTAGCTGACGCCATCCTGAAACAGGAGAAGGAGACACGCTGAACATGGCCACCGAACACGAAACTCAGAAGCCCAAGACCGCTGCGAATCGCCTCGGGCTGCTGATGCAGGATTACCGGGGCAAGGATTCAACCTTGTGCGCGGGATGCGGGCATGATGCAATTACCAGCCAGATTATCCGGGCATTCTTCCAATATGGTGTCGCGCCGCATCGCGTAATCAAGCTCTCGGGGATTGGCTGCTCCTCGAAAACCCCGGCCTACTTCCTGGGTCGAGCACATGGTTTCAACGCGGTGCACGGGCGCATGCCGGCCGTGGCCACAGGAGCAATTCTGGCCAACCGCAACCTGATCGCCATCGGCGTGAGCGGTGACGGCGATACCGCTTCGATCGGCACCGGCCAGTTTGTGCACCTGCTGCGCCGCAATATCCCGATGATTTACATCATGGAGAACAACGGCGTCTATGGCCTGACCAAGGGCCAGTTCTCCGCCACGGCCGACCTCGGTTCAGTCCTGAAAACCGGCGTGGTCAATGATCTTCCCGCCATCGATTGCTGCGCTTTGGCAATCCAGCTCGGCTGCGGCTACGTGGCACGATCGTTCGCGGGAGATCCCAAACAACTCGTCGCCCTGCTGGAAGGAGCCCTGGGCCACCGTGGGACTGCGTTCCTGGATGTCATTTCCCCCTGTGTGACCTTCAATAATCACGACGGCTCTACCAAGAGCTACAAGCACGCGAAGGAGACGGAAGAACTGCTGCATGAAGTGAGTTTCGTGCCGTTCTACGAGCCCATCACGGCAGATTACGAGCAAGGCACGGTCAAGGTTATCGAGCTGCACGACGGGAGCCACATCACCTTGAGGAAGCTCGAGCGCGATTACGACCCCAGCAACCGTGCCGAGTCGCTTAGGATGCTCCTCGAATCCAGGGACAAGGACGAGTTCCTCACCGGCCTGCTTTTCGTGGACCCGAAAAAGCCGGATCTGACGGAACTCCTCAACATGCCGGAACAGCCGCTAGCACAACTGGAGCCGGAGCGTGTGCGCCCCGGACGTCAAGCCTTTGCAGAGATTATGAAGTCCCTGCAGTAGGCTTTCGATGTAGATTGGTGGGACCCTGCCGGTTCAGCAAGCATCTCAAATTCTCAACGCAGTCCTTCATGCGCCCGGGGCGCACCCAAGCGCATGAAAATGTTGCGCTCTCATCGCGCCTTCCCTGCGCCGCCCTTTCAGGGCTCTTGCCAGCTCGATCACCTGTTCCCAGGGCTCACGCCCTGGGCTTTCCTGCGCCACCCCTTCGGGGTTTTCGCAGTCGTGAAATGCTTAGCCCTGAAAGGGCGGGACAGTACAGCCCAGAGCGCAAGCCCTGGGTTGACGTGCGGAGATCTCAAGCCCTGAAAGGCGGCACAGAAATAGACGAGTTCTTCGGCACCGTAATTGGGCCCATTTTCGAAGCAGTCTCCCATGCACCGGGGGCGCACCCAGGCGCATTAAAACTAATGGTCTTTTTAAGGCAGCCACGAATGACACGAATGGGCACGGACTTTTGAGCCAGCAAAAGTTCGTGCCATTCGTGGCTGCTTTTGCAGTTTTTGGGCGAGTTTTTTTCGGAGCAGTCTTGCATGCGCCGGGGGTGCACCCAAGTGCATGAAAATTAATGGTCTTTCTAAGGCAGCCACGAATGACACCAAGCGCCGCCCGTCCGGAACAGCAAAGGTTCGTGCCATTCGTGGCTGCCTTTGCAGTTTTGAGACGAGTTATTTTCGGAGCAGAGGGCGCAGAGAATTAAGTGTGTTCAACACAGGTTTCTCTGCGGCCTCTGCGTTAAGGCTTTTTGGTTCCCTTAAAAGGTGCGGTAGTTGCCGAAATTCAATTCGACGCCGTAATCCTGCTCGCGCAGCAACCCCATCACCTGCTGCAGATCGTCGCGGGACGGCGATGAAATGCGGACCTGATCCCCCTGAATCTCGGATTGGACCTTCTTGATTTTCTGTTCCTTGATGAACTTGACGATCGCCCGGGCCGTCTCCGAGGGGAGCCCCTGCTGCAAACTGATCTCCTGAGTTAGGGTGCCGCCTCCGGCAGGCATGACGTTGCCCAGGTGCAGATTGCGCACCGGCACCTTGCGCCTCACCATCTTCTGCTGCAGCACTTCCCACAGCGCCGCCAGTTTGAAATCGTCCGGCGCGCGCAGGTTCAGCTTGTTTTCGGCGCGCTGGAAATCGATGTCCACCTTCAGGCCCTTGAAATCGTAGCGTTGCCTGACTTCCTTCATCGCCTGATTGACGGCATTATCGACTTCCTGCAAGTCACAGCCGGTAGTGATATCAAAAGATTGATTCACCGCCATAGAATTCTCCTCTGCACCAAGTGTGTATCACCATAGTTGCGCATGACGCGACCATGGATGACGCACTCGCCATGCGCCTTTCGTCATTTCTTTTGCAGCTGCTGCAGCAGGGCACCCAGCTTCTTGAGCTCCTCGCCATAGGTTGCCCAATCGCCCTGGCGCTGCGCCTGTATGGCACGGTCATAGGCTTCTGCCGCCTGCCGGATCAGGTTGGGAGGCATGCCCGGGGTGCGCTGGGGCGCAGCCTCTTCCGTGGGGGTCTGAGGAGCCGGCCCTTCCTGGAAAATGCGCTCAAGGGCGCCTTCGAGCGTCGCTTCCATCGCGATTTTGTTTTCGTAGGCGACTACGACACGCTTGAGTTCGGGGATCTTGGCGCTCTCTCCCCTGAGATACAGCGGCCGGACGTAGAGCAAGGCCTCTTCGATCGGAATCACGAGCAGCGTTCCCTGGATGACCTGGGAGCCACGCTGATCCCACAGAGAAAGCTGTTTGGAAATCTCTGCGTCCTGATTGATCCGGGCCACAATCTGGCTGGGCCCATAGACCAGCTTTTGCTTGGGAAAGCGATACACTACCAGCTGGCCGTAGCGGTCCCCGTCGCTGCGGGCAACCATCCAAGCCGACAGGTTGGGTTTGCGCACGGGAGTGAAGGGCAGCATCAGGATGAACTCTTCCTGCTTTTCCTGAGGCAAGCGCATGATGGTGTAGTAGGGAGACATTGTCTGTTGGCCGCCCGCAGCGGCGAGCGACGGGATTTCCCACAAATCTTCCTTGTTGTAGAAGATCTGCGGCTTGTTCATGTGGTACATGGAATAGACGTAGGTCTGAATTCTGAAGATGTCTTCCGGATAACGGATGTGCGCGCGCAGATCCGCAGGCATGGCCGCCAAGGGCTGAAACACGCCCGGAAAGATGCGCTCGTAGACCTGGATCAGCGGGTCTTGCGGATCCGCCACATACATGTCGACCGTGCCGTTATACGCATCCATCACCAGCTTTACCGAGTTCCGCACATAGTTGCCGATTTCTCCGCTCGGCGTCGAATAGGGGTAGCGGTCGCTGCTGGTATATGCATCCTGGACCCAGAACAGCCTTCCCCCCGAAATCACCATGTAGGGGTCTTGATCCAGAAGCAGGAATGGCACTAGCCGGCTGAAGCGGCTCTTAAGATCCCGGTAGTAGAGAAACCGGCTGTCGGCTTTCAGCATTGGCGACAGAACAATGTTGATATCCCGGAGATAGAAGGCAAAGAGAAGCTTCCTAAAAAAAGACTGTATCGGAACGCCCCCCGTGCCCTGGTAGGTAGTGGAGACGTTCTGCTCACCCGCGGGATAATCGAATTCGGGGTAATCCGTTTGGACTACCGCGTACCCCTTGGTGATCTCGCCGTAGTAGATCTCAGGCCGCGTGATCTTGAACACGGGCTCGCTTGATTTTGGCGGGATGTCCTTGACTTCGAGCACCGGCAGCCCTTCAGTCGTGACCCGATTGACGGGGCCGAGCGTAAGCCCATAGCCGTGCGTGAAGGCGAGATGCTCGTTGATCCAGTTGCGCTCCTGAAGGTTGGCCGAGTCCAGTTCTCTGGGTGACAGCATCATCTGCTGCGGCCCGCCTGCTATCGGATAGCGGTCGTTGTCAACGGATGCAAACTTATAGTAAGTGCGGATCTCCTGAATCTGGCTGAAGGCATCCAGCAGCGGGCCGTGATCCCACAGACGAATGCTCCGAATCGTCGCGGCATTCGCCTGGATGTCCTGCGGCGTGAGCGCCTTGTCCCCCGAGAGATTTCGTTCCTGCACTCTGTCGAGATCATAGGCATGGAGCGTCGCCTGGATATTGTGCTCGATCTGTGGGCCCTCCCGTGATAGCTCATTGGGAGCCACCACGAAATTCTGCAGCAGCGCAGGGTAGATGTTGCCGCCGAGAAAAACCACCAAATAGAGGCCCGCAGCCAGCACCGCCCAACGGTAATTGGCGGCGAAGGCATTGAAAAACCAAAGCGCAGCCCCGGCAAGGGCGGTCACGATCAGCAAGCTCAGCACCGGCAGGCGCGCGTGAAGATCGGCATAGTTGGCGCCATAGATCAACTGATGATCGGAGAACAGGAGCCCGAACCGGTCCAGATAGGCGTTTGCAGCGAGCAGCAGGAAGAACAAGCCTGCGAGCACGGAGACGTGCGAGATCGCACCGCCTCGCTTGGACATTCGCACCATGCGGAACGAAAAGGACCCCTTGAAATAGTGGATCAGGAGGATGCCGGCAGCCGCGAGAAAGCAGAGCAGCAAGCCGAATCGGATCAACTCCTCGAGCAGTGGCAGCGTAAAAAAGTAGAAGGAAATGTCACGGCCGAAAATCGGATCCTGAAAACCGAAATCGACCCGGTTGCGCCACTTCCAGAGGATCTCCCACTGCGCCGCCCCCCGCAGCGCAAACAGAAAGCCCGCCAGCAGTGACAGCAAGCCAAGCACACGCTGCACGACCGACGGCTCGAAGGTATAGGCCGTGATGCGCCCATCAGGTGTGGGAATGCCGATTTTTATCGATCCCGGACCACGATGGGCGATCCATAGATTGATATAGAGGAACAAAAACGCCAAAGCCAGAATCGCGGCAAAGATGAAGCTCTTGGCGTAGAGAGCTGTGGTAAACAGAGTAGTTTTTCCCAGTTCTCCGAACCAGAGCCAGTCGAAGTACATCTCGACCGCAAACGACAATCCGCCTGCCACCAGGAAAACCACCAGTAGGATGATCACCCATGTAAGCTTGTTTCGCATTGCGCCTTCTTTCGGCAAAATGACTGATTGATAGAATTGGCATTATATCCCGACTACTCTGCTGCCCCGCAACAATATCAGCACGTCAGCCAGGCATATTCTTCATAACCGGCCGTACTACTTACGTACAAGTCCTTGCCATTTAGGCAAGAAAAGCAACAGCTCAACGCAGAGGGCGCAGAGCCCGCAGGGAGAAATCATTCAAAAACGAAAAGTGCTTTGCGGTCTCTGCGTCCTCTGCGTTGAGGCTTTTAGGTTGCGGATTTTCCGCGCCGTGTTTTTCGTGGCGGCTTTTCAGGCGCAACGTAACCTCTCCGGCGCCGATATCACAGCATGGTTCTCGTTTTTGCAGTGATATTTCGGAGTCTGTGGTATCTTTGACGCCTATGGCCGCGGATCCGAGCAAGGGAAGCATAGAAAAGAAGGTGCTGATTCAAGCCTCGCCGGGGGTGATTTTCCGAGCGCTTACGGAAGCCAAGGATGTGGTGCAGTGGTTTTGCGATCGCGCGACTTCCGATCCCAGAGTCGGAGGAGAATTCAGGGCTTACTGGAGGATGGGCGGCGGCGGCCAGGCTCAGCGCGGTCGCGCCATATTCACCGCTCTGGTACCGGATGCCCAGGTCGAGCTGCATTGGGTAGACGAAGGCGATGATGAAACCGCCAAAGCGGATCGCCATACCATCTGCTACACAATTCGCCTCAAGAGGGGAACGGCCGAGGTCACCGTCCGAGATGATGGCCCCCCGTTTGCAGACGACGAGACCTTCGAGTTGCTGAGTGAGGGCTGGATCAATGTCCTGCGCGACCTGAAAGAACACTGTGAATCGAAGCAGCGCTCCACGCGCCGCCAAGCTGCAGCCGAAGCCAATTCCGACTAACTCCCGCCGATTTTCTAGGGCCGATAGCCGAGCAGCAATCGGCGATACTGCCCCAATGCCATGAGCGGCCAGTAGTGCCGATAGTAGTGGTACTTGAGATAGAAGACCATGGGAAAGCCCGTCCCGGTCCACTCCTCCTCTTCCCAGGTTCCTTCAGCCGTCATGCGTTCGAGAAGGTATGCGATGCCACGGCGCACGGCCGGGCTGTTCCCTTCTCCTGCAGCCATCAGACCGATCAGAGACCAGGCGGTCTGCGAGGCGGTTGAGGGCCCCAGTCCTTTGCGTGTCGGGTCATCGTAGGTGTCGCAACGCTCCCCCCAGCCCCCGTCGGCCAGTTGTACCGATCGGAGCCAGTCCACGGCTTTTCTGACATACGGTTGCGCCATGTCCTCGCCGATGATACCGAGCCCGCGCAGCACCTGCGGCGTGCCATACAGATAGTTGACGCCCCAGCGCCCGAACCAGCTGCCGTCTTTGCACTGGTCCTTCTTCAGAAAATCGATGGCACGCTTTACGATCGGATGCTGAGGATTGTAGGTTGCAGGGGCAATGGTTGCCAGCATTTCGAGGGTCCGTGACGTGATATCGGCCGTGGTGGGATCGATCATCGCGTTGTGATCCGCGAAGGGAACCTTGGTGAGAAATGCTTTGTCGTTGTCACGATCGAAACTAGCCCAGCCGCCGTCCTCGTTCTGCATGCCACGAAGCCAGATCAGCCCGCGCGCGATGGCATCATCGACTTCCTGGCGTTCGCCCGGGGCCGAGGCCCACCGCAGCGCCATCATCACCACGATAGTGTCATCCACATCCGGGTAGAACTCGTTGGCAAACTCGAAGTACCATCCGCCGGGCGGAGCCGGGTTTTTGATGTGCCAATCCCCGGGACGCTTGACCTCCTTTGAAAGGAGCCAGTTGACAGCCCGCAGCATTGGTTCGCTTTGCTGGTCCACCCCCGACTGAAGCAGGGCATAGGCTGACAGGGCTGTGTCCCAAACCGGCGAATGGCAGGGCTGGATGCGGATCGAGTCGTCTGCAGGATCATGGATCTCGAGCGCATCCAACTCACGCAGCCCTTCCACCATGAGCGGATGGTCGTCCGGATAGCCAAGGACCTTGAGAGCCATGACACTGTTCATCATCGCGGGCAGGATCGCGCCAAGCCCGCCCGAAGCCTTGAAACGCTCGATCATCCATTTCTCCGCCTTCTTGAGCGCGGCCCGGCGGGTAGCCTGGATGGGAAACCGTTCGGCGATCTTGAGCGCTTTGTCGGTGAGCAGAAAAAAATTCTGCCAGGAGAAGGCCTGCTTGGAGCGTGGCAGGCTCAAATCGGCGCGCGCGCGACCGCCGACGAAAAGTTCATCCACCTGGCACTCGGGCGGCAGCAGGCAAACAGGTTTCAAGGCATAGATCACGGATAACGAAACGAAAATCGCGCGCGACCAGGACGACATCTCGTAGATGTTGATCGGTGCAATCGCGGGGATGAACATCATCTCAGGCGGGATTGCAGGCACGTGGTCCCAGTCGTACTGATCAAACCAGGCCAGGTGAAACTTGGTATAGGTGTTTGCTTTGGTCGCTCCTCCCAGCCGGAGGATCGCACCTCGGGCCCGCTTCATGTCCGGTTCATCCGCCGGTATTCCAGCCACTTTCAGCGCGAAATAGCTCAAAACCGAGACTGAGATCTCGAGGGGGCCATTGGCATAGATCGACCAGCCCCCCTCCGGCAGCATCGCCTCGCGAATCACTTTCGCATACTTCTTGATCCGGGGATCATCACGCTTGCCGAAAAAGGTCCGGAAGAGAATAAAGTAGCTCTCCAGCGTGGTGTCGGTCTCCAGCTCGGCCACCCAGTATCCTTCGGCATGCTGGCGGTCCTTCAGCCATTTGCAGCTCCGGGCGATCGCCGATTCCACTTGATCGATCGAAGCCGCCGGCGCTTTAAACGATGGCAATGAAGATTCACTCGGGTGCGGGTATAGCCCGGCCGGCAGGGGAGCCATCATCCCCGATGCCCCGTCTCCCGCCATGCTCATGGCCGCCTGCCAGCCGAACCCGGGCATCCCGGTGAGCAACTCGCGCAGGCGTTCGCGCCAGTAGTTTTGCTTCGTGTCATCGGTGGTGCGCGGTCTCGATCCCGATTTTGCAGAGCCGTCGTTGGGCATGCCGGTCTTCCTCATCTGCGATCTCCCTGTAGTCCCATCATCGACATGCTGCGATCCCGCCGGAAAGCATAGGCTTGCCTCGAGCGGCGCAGAACGAGAGTTTACTATGATTTTACTGCCACCGATATGTCGATGCCCCTACGCACGCTTTGTGTCACGACGCAGTATTCTTCAAACAAGCCGATACAGCGCTCGATTTTGGCGGCATCGGCGGGATCGAACTTGGGCACGATCTCCACCTTGATTTTGCCCAGCCGCAGTCTTCCCTGCTCGTTACGTGCGTACCAGACCTTAACCGTGGTGTGCAGGCTTTCAATATTAGCACGTACCTTGCGCGCGCTGAAAAGGAAGCTCGCGGTCAGGCAGTTGCCGACGGAGGCAGCCAGCAGGCGCGACGGGTTCGGGCCCGTGTCGTGTCCGACCGGCGGCGGCTCGTCCATGAGCAGTTCCGGATATTGCTCCTTGTCAAAGGTCACGCGGAACTGATAGTCCTGGATCTGATCGATGGTGATCGTGATCTGTGCGGGTTCTGATTCTTTCGCAATTTCGGGCGGCTCTGATTTCATTCCCTCCACCTCCTGAACCCGCAAGAGCGGGTTCCCAGGCAAATAATTGCAGACTCGGTACTATAACCCCTGTAATTATGGTACCTTTTCTATGGTTAGCCGCAAGCATATATGATCATCTTCTTGGGAGGGACCCTATGAAGCGCGTTTTAATACCAATCCTAGTTTTGACCATTGCAGTTGCGTGTGCACCGGCATTTTCCCAGGAAAACAAGGAGGTGGGCGACCGCGTGGTCCGCGGGGCGGTGGTCTTGAAAGAGATCATGGGCACACCGGACAAGTCCATTCCGCAGGATCTCCTGGACCGATGCACCTGCGTAGCCGTGATCCCCGGCATGGTAAAGGGCGCGTTTGTCTTCGGCGCTACGTATGGCAAAGGCGTTATCTCCTGCAGGACAGGTACCGGCGATGGGCCCTGGAGCCCGCCATCCATGCTGATGATGAGCGGTGGAAGTTTCGGCTTGCAGATCGGCGCCCAGGCCACGGACCTCGTACTGGTCATCATGAATATGAGCGGCATGGAAAGTCTGCTGGACAGCAAGTTCACACTGGGCGGTGATGCGTCGGTTGCCGCCGGTCCCGTAGGCAGGAACGCTGCAGCAAAGACCGATGCCTTGATGGGAGCTAAAATCCTGGCTTACTCGCGCGCCAAGGGGGCCTTTGCAGGCCTGAGCCTGAATGGCGAGGTCGTGCGGGCGGATAAGAACGCAAACTTCGTCTTGTACAACAAGGATCTAACCGCCCAAGATATCCTGTTTAAGGGCCTGCCTACTATTCCACAGGATGCCAAGATCTTCGTCGACGAGTTGACCAGGATAAGCCCGAAGCAGAAGAAGTAGGTCGGCATGGTATTGCCGAATTTGCGGGCGAGCCGCGGTTGCCACTGGGGGCGGACTCGGAGAAATCGGTTAACCACATTGACTCCGCCGCCGATATTTGTTAGCTTAAACCGCCGTCCAGAAGTTTAGCTTCTGGTGGCCAGCGTGCCCTTGCTCCTCAGTAGCTCAATGGTAGAGCATTCGGCTGTTAACCGAAGGGTTGTAGGTTCGAGTCCTACCTGAGGAGCCATAAATTCGAAGCCTTCCCCAATAGATGAATCCATATAAGAATCAATAGCTTCCAGCGTCATTTGGCTTGTTATCCAGCCGATCTGCAAAGCCGTAGCGACTTCTGTTGTTACTTCATTTCTTAAATGTCTGTCGCTCAGCAAGTTAGCATTCATTTTGCTTGTTTTTCTATGCTGGTTCTATGTCGGTTCTATGCAAGTTTTACTCGCCGCTGGCCTTCTGGAACTTAACAATGTTCAGCTTTTCAGCGGGTAGTTTTGCTACGTACTCTTGTGTCATTTGGACCGCCTTCTTCAAGTCCTCCTCGTTCGTAATGTTGTAGCGCCGAAACATACTACTGGTCTTATGTCCGGTGATCTTCATCGCCACTTCTTCAGAAACACCAGCTCGCCGAAGGTTGCGAGCTGCCGTTCGCCTGAAATCGTGGAACACCTTCCCTCCTTCAACATTGCGTCCCGCCCGCAGGCCCGCCCTTTCACAGCCCGACCTCCACGCTTTGTCAAACCGCAACACTGGCTGGCCGTCCCTGTGAAAAACGAGTTTCGATAGAATCGTCTGGCCCTTCGGCCCGTCAATCGAATTGTCAGAGAAGGAACTGGGCGGTTCCTTTACGTGCGCAGATGCGAGTGAGTCGGCCAGCGGAAACTAGCACGCTCCCAAGAAACGCATTCTGTCCCAGAACCCGACTTCTGGGGAGTATCGATAATTTCACATCTACGGGGAGGGCGGTGCTTCCGCAATCTACTGTTGGCGAATAGTCTTTATCTCCATTTATCTAAATCATTTATGTTCTATTTTACTCAAGCTAAAGCTGCTGAAGCCAGATTCGGCTGTAAATGTTGCTTTATAAAGATTTTGACACATCACAGCAACAGTAGATTGCGGAAGCACCGTAGGGCTAACCACGCGAGACAGCTGCCTAATCGCCAGCCTTGGCGGGAGCAGCCTTCTCGGCCTTCTCCGAATTCTCCTTCTTGGGCTTCTTCTCTTTAGGGGCGGCAGGCACCGGGGCTGCCTGTTCCGGGGCTGCTTCCTTACGGGGCTCATTGCGCGCTTTGATATCGTCTATGGCGGCAATCGCCTTCATAATAGCTCGCTGTTTGGCCTTTAAATGTTCATACACCTTGTCCTTATTAAATTCCTTGGGGGTTATGCCCTTCTTTTCGAGATCGGCCCGGCGCTCTTGGATGCGTTGATCATATAACTTCTTTTGATTCTCTCTGGTGTCTCTTGATTTTGACGACATAGCGTGTCTCCTTGTCAAAGGTGTTCGCATAGTATAGACATACCGAAACATTTTGCAATTACCCAGCTTGGGTGGAGATTCGACGTCATTCCCCTTTTGTCTGAGGCCGCTCATATTTAATATGAGCCCGCTCCCGACCCTTATGCACAAAATTGCTTCCCAGAACGCGACTTGAACGAAGCCGCTGTCGCGGCGGACTTGGTGCCAGTATACGATTGCAGCATAGATTTCTGTGATGACGTAGTAATTTGGAGGTCACAAGGAGGTGCTTGTGACCCGACTAAGACAAAAGATGCTGGAGGAACTCCAG
>JBGQNR010000161.1:0-14964 GCA_041501225.1 Acidobacteriota bacterium | reverse complement strand
CGCCGGAGAAGGACAGCGGGTCCCAGACTTGGGTGTTCATCAAAGATGTGACCATCCAGGATGCCAAGCTGGTGATTCTGCCTAAGGACAGAAGGAAGGTCCCGCTCGAGTTCGCCATCCATGACCTTCGCCTCAATTCGGAAGGTATGGGGGCGGCCATGCGGTACGATGCCACACTGACAAATCCAAGGCCGCCGGGCGCCATCCATTCCGTAGGCAGTTTCGGCCCGTGGAACGCCGAGGAGCCGGGCGACACCCCGCTTTCTGGAGACTATACGTTCGAGAAAGCCGATCTCGGCGTATTCGCCGCCATTGCGGGTATTCTCAATTCGACGGGCCATTTCGATGGCACGTTAAATTCAATCCATGCGAAGGGGCAAGCCTCCGTGCCGGACTTCCGGCTGAAGATGGCAGGCAACCCGGTGCCGCTGGTGACGCAGTTTGAAGCGCTGATAGATGGAACCAATGGGAATACGATTCTGCAGCCGGTGAGAGCAACCCTGGGCACGACAAAGTTCACCACCAGCGGCGGTGTGATCAAGCATGAAAGCGATTTGCGGCGCACCATCAGCCTGGATGTCTCCATGCCCCAAGGCGACCTGCGAGACCTGCTGCGCCTGGCGATGAAAGGAACGCCGTTCATGGAGGGACAGATCTTCCTGAAGACGAAGATCGACATCCCCCCGCTTACGGGCAAGGTGCGGGAAAAACTGAAACTGGACGGCCGATTCGAGGTGCGGCACGGAAAGTTTCTCAGTTCCACAACTCAGGATAAGATCGATAGCCTGAGCCGCCGTGGACAGGGCAAACCGAACAGCGAAGAGATCGAGGAAGTGGTGTCGGAAATGAAGGGCGCATTCACGCTCGAAAACGAAGTGATTCGCTTTCGCTCCTTGTCATTCGGCGTATCGGGGGCGAAGGTCGACCTGAAGGGCAACTATGATCTCCAAAGAGATGAGCTGGACTTCCATGGCACGCTGAAACTGGAGGCGAAGGTGTCGCAGACCATGACCGGATGGAAGCGATGGGTGCTGAAGCCGGTGGATCCCTTCTTTGCGAAGGAACACGCGGGCACGTTACTTCGCATCAAAGTCACGGGCACTTCTAAGGCCTCGAAGTTCGGTAGTGATCGCGGCAACAAGGGCTCGTAATCTTTACGCAAAGCCCGTTTCATCCTCTTCTATCGGAGTCATCCTCAAATTGAGCAAACTATCTCGCGTGGTCCGACCCCGACCTCCTGGCGCAAGCTGCACCCTCCACAAATCCCGAAACCAAAGTCACTCGCGGTGATAATATGTCCATCCGCAAAGCCATAATGATCAGGCAGAGGAGCAGAGATGAACAAAAGGAAATTGTTGGTGCTCATGGGAAGCCCGCGCAAAAAAGGAAACAGCTCGACGCTGGCAATGGAGGCTGTTCGGAGCGCACAGGAAACCGGCGCGCATGTGGATCATTATCATTTGGATGAAATGCATATCCAGCCCTGCCGGGCGTGCGAATATTGCCGCCAGGATGGGGCCGAAACCTGCAATCAGGCCGATGACATGCAAATCCTTTATCCTAAACTGAAGGGCGCCGACGCGATTCTAATCTCCGGGCCAGTTTACTGGTTCACGATCGGCGCCCAGACCAAACTCTTCATGGACAGACTCTACGCGCTCGGGAGTATGGAAGGTTATGGGCTGCGCGGCAAGCGGATCGGCATTATCCTGACCTATGCCGATGAGGATCCATTCAGATCCGGCGCTGTCAACGCGTTGCGCGCCTTCCAGGACTCCTTCCATTACGTCGGCGCAGAGATCGTCGACATGGTCTACGGCGCGGGATCAAAAGCAGGTGAGGTCCGCAGTAATTCCGGACTGATGGCCAAAGCAGCCGCATTAGGGAAACAACTTGTCCTGGATTAACTCCAATCAACCGATGCAATAAAGGGCGCGGAGCAATCCGCGCCCTTTATTGCATAGTCATGACTCTGCGAAACTGCTAATTGTCTTTTTTCTTGCCGGCGGCGATTTCGGCCTTCAGGACCTCCACCGCCTTCTCGATCTGGGCGTCACGTCCCTTGATGAAATCCTCCGGCGTGTTGTCGACGTAAACGTCGGGTTTGACGCCGAAGTTCTCCATGTTCTCTCCCCGTGCGGTCCACACTCCGGCACCGGGCGTACGGATGCTTGATCCATCCGCCAGCGTAAACGAGCCGGTGGCAATTACGGCTGCCATGGTGGGGACTCCGACGACTTTTCCGAGCCTCAGGTCCTTGAATCCCTGCGGAAACATCTCAGCATCGGAGGCCGACCGTTCGTTCTGCATCACGACCATGGGTCCGTAGAACGTCTCCAGCGGGCGCGGCACTTCGAGATCGGAATTCCGTCCCACCGAATACTGATATCTTTGTCCCACGAGCATACCCAGTAGCTCCTGGTCGATGCCGCCGCCGCCATTGAAGCGCTGGTCGATGATAAGCGCCTTCTTGGTGCGGTTCAGGACCAGGTCAAGCTGGAACTGGCGCAGCGAGGCCGCATCCATGGCCCTGATGTGCAGGTAGCCGATCTCGCCGTTACTGAGCTTGGCGACCATGGCGCGGCGGTCTTCCACCCACTTGGCATACTGGGCGTTGGTGAGCGCGCCGCCGTTCATCGGTTCGATGGTGAGTTCCCACGCTCCATCCTTGGACGGTTTGTCATTAATCAGGAAGTGGAACTTCCGTCCGGCGGCCAGCGTGAAATACTGCCAGTAATTTTCGGTGCTCTTCAATTCGTGGTCATCGACGGAAATGATGTAGTTCCCCTCGTGGATCTTGGCGTACTCATGATCCACCGGGCCATCTTTCCAGATATAGCCGACACGGTAGTAGCCTGAAGAGTCGGGTTCGAGCTCAAAGCCCGGGTGGCGAGTCTGAGCTGCGGCACCGCCTCTGCCGCCGGCAGGGCCGCCGCTGACGCCGGTGTGCGACGCGTTTAGTTCACCGATCATCTGCATCATAACGGTGTGCAGCTCATCCTCGTCGACGATGTAGTCCAGAAGCGCTCCGTACGTGGCTTTCGCGACGTTCCAATCGGCGCCGTGCATTTTCGCGTCATAGAAGCGGTTCTTCATGACCCGCCAGCCTTCGTCAAACACCTCCTTGCGCAGTGCCTTGTGGTCGATGGTGGTCGTGATCGTGAAGGTCACCTCGCGCGCCGTGGCACTCGTGGTAGTGGGTGCCGTGGTCGCCGGAGTCGCCGCACCACCGCGGCCTCCGCCGCCGCGGCCGGCCGTCGTTGCGGCAGGCGCTGCCGCCGCGGCGCCACCACCGCCGCCAATCGAAGCCGCATAAATGCTGCTGCCGGAGCGGAAGTAGAGCGTGCGGCCGTCACGGGTGAAGACCATGCCTCCGCCACCGCCAAAACCTCCGCCACCGCCGCCGCGCCCGCCGCGGCCGGCCGCGGCAGTGCTGGGCGCCGCCGGCGGGACGCGCGTCAGGCCACTGCCGTCGGCGACGTTGATTGTATAAATTCCACTCGTCGATTCGCCCGCTGCGGGAGCGGCACCACGGCCGGCCCCGCCGGTCGTGGCGGAAGTGAAAGCGATGATGCTCCCCGACGGAGCAGGAGTGAGTCCGCCCACCGTGTCGCCTGGGGTCGTGAGCCGGCGCGCACGCTTGGTCAGGCCGTCCCAATCAATTCTCACTTCAACTGGCTGCGCTGAGGTGCCAGTTCCGGCAGCGGCACCGCCGCCACGTGCGCCCTGGCCGCCGCCCCTGCCTCCCGCCGCATCGGCAGCCTGAGCCTGCGCTTCATTATCGACGTCACGGTTCAGCGGGTCCCTGTCCAGCGCGCGCAGCGGCAGCACCATGAGCTGAACCTGGCTTGCCGCGCCGCCGCCCGTGGACGCCACGCCGCCGCCCGTGCCGGTTGAGGTGATGTAAACAATGAATCTGCCGTCCGCAGTCCACACGCCACTGCTCTCGCTGAAAGATGCGCTGTCTTCGGTGATCCGCCGTTCCTCGCCGCCGGTCAACGGAACGATGTAGGCGTGGTTGCGCATCGTGCGGTCCTGCTTTATGACGAGCACCCATTTGCCGTCGGGGGAAAGCGCTCCGAGCCGGGGCTGGGCAATCGTGTTCGAAGTAATGACACTCGTCTTCCCATCCGCAACGCTGTAGAAGTACAGCTTGTTGTCGGACGACCCGAATATCAGTCCCGACGAATCCGGGGTCCATGTCACCGAAGACTTGTCGGTGTCCAGATCGGTGATTTTTTTCAGGTTTTTCCCCATTTCGTCGGTCAGGTAGATCTCCTGGCGACCCGAGCGATCGGAGATGAAGGATATGTACTTGCCGTCGGGCGACCACTTGGGAGACTCGTTGCGGGATGCGCCGTTGTCGTTCGCGATGAGAGTGATATCGCCGCGATCCGTCGCAATCGTGAAGATTTGGTTGTGCGATGAAATCACCGCACGCCTCCCCGAAGGAGAAAGATCGAAGCTGTCGGCCTCGCTGGAGATCGCCACAACCTCGAACTGGTTCTCTTTCTCATCGGTGGCGATGTCGATCTTGACTTCTGAAGTCTTGCCCGAGGCCACGTCGAGCTTCCAGATGCCGAAGTTCTCTTCGTAAACAACTACCTTTCCATCGCTCGACATCGAAGGGAAGAAGACGTTGCCGTCGGTGTGCTTTGTCACCTGGATCGGCTCGACGCCGCCCTTGGCCGATATCTTGTAGATGTTGTTAAGGCTTTTCCTCACTTCCACGCTGCCCGGTTTGACAGTCTTGTCATTGGGCAGCGGGTCACCAACGAAGTAGATCTCGTCTTTCGGGCCCCACATCGGCCAATAGCGATTGTAATTTTCGCCCGGGAGAATCTGCCTGTAGGCCTTCGTTGCCAGGTCTTCGATCCAGATGTCGGCCGCATAGCTGCCGCGGTAGTGCTTGCGAGACCAGACCGCCGGATGCCGGTTGAAGAGGAAGTTCTTGCCATCCGGCGAATAGCTGCCCCACCATCCCCAGTCAACGGGGAGAGGAGTCTCCTGGCCGCCAGTGACCGAGACCTGATATAGGGTTGCCGTTCCCGGGAAGACACCGTCCCCGTGTGAAGCCCGAAAGATGATTTTTTGCGAGTCGGGTGACCAGCCTACAACTTCATCGTTTCCGGTGTGATACGTAAGCCGGCGGGGGGTGCCGCCTGTTGCCTCCACGACGAACACATCCATGTTGCCGTAGCGATTGGACGAAAAGGCAACCCAGCGGCCGTCAGGTGAAAATCGGGGGTTCACCTCGCGCGCCGTATTGATGGTAATCCGTTGCGGGTTCGATCCGTCCTCATTCACCACCCAGATATCGCCCAGGTAGCTGAAGGTGATCTTCCCAGCATGATAGTCCGGAGTCCGAGCCAGCCGGATCGGCGCTGCGCTCGCGGTGACCGCGATCAGCAACAGCGCCAGTACTGCGATAAGAGACGCTCTTCTTATCATCTTCATCACCTCATTGGATTCATTGATTCTTGGGTTCTGAAAGCACGGCGCGGCATAGCCGCAACCAAAAGCCTCAACGCAGAGGGCACAGAGACCGCAGAGAACTTTTCGTTTTTGAATGACTTCTCTCTGCGGCCTGCTCCGAAAATAACTCGCCTGAAAACTGCAAAAGCAGCCACGAATGGCACGAACTTCTTACCCATTCGTGTCATTCGTGGCTGCCTTAAAAAGGCCATTAATTTTCATGCGCATGGGTGCTCCCCCGGTGCATGGGAGACTGCGTTGAGCTGTTGCTTTTCTTGCCTAAATGGCAAGGATTTGTACGTGTCTAGTGCGAGTTCTGCTAAAGATCCTTTTTCTCCAGGAAATAGAAGGCGCGCAGGTGCCCCTCTTCTTCTGCGACCCAGAAGTCCACGGCGGAGTAACCCTTCTTGAAAAAGGCCCGGAACACCTGTCGCATTCTTCCCTGCCATTCGAGCGCCACACCCAGGTTGCGCGTTTTTATTTCCGGGAGGTTGTAGGGCACCTCAAAAAGCAGCCGATCTGCCGTGAGGTTCAGCTTGAGCGGCGAGGATTGCGTCATGCCGGGTCCCAAGTCCTCCAGGCAATTCACCGTCGGGTACTTTTTCAGTTCCTTGCGCAGGTCGTGGCGTGGCGGTCCGGCTTCCAGCCGCTCTTCCACTTGGGCGTTCTTCAGATCCCATCGAACCAAAAAACGATCGGTAGGCAGTCCGCGCTGAATGGAGCTGGTAGTTTCACCGTAAAAATCTTCGAAGTAGGTCGCCGACCAGGTGCCGAGCTTCCCCATGTTGAAGTAGGCGTTCAACGGCTGCATCGGATCAAACGTCCAGGTAATCGCCTGCTGTTTACGCCGCAGGGCTTCTTTGCGCTGCGCTAGTTTCAAACGGTACCCGACGTTGAAATTGCGATAGGCGGTGCGCACCGCCAGCATATGCGAATGCTGCACAACTTCGCCGTGTTCCATGCCGACGATGCTCCAGCAAAAGCCGATCATCTCCCCCAGGCTGTTATACGCGCCCAGCGAAATCCCGCCTTCACGTTCCGCCGCCACCAGCAGGGTCACCGGCACAATGTCGATGTCAGCGATGTGCCAGACCTCACGCTGGATATCCATACAGGCGTCATAGTCTTTTAGATTCCGAAACGGTCCGATCGTGATCTTGATTTCGCCCCTTTTCTTACGTTTGCCTGGAGTCATGGCTCTTCGATTCTCCTCTCCTCTGGGTTCTGCTACCGCTCGTAGATCAATGCCTTCTGTCGCCCGGTAAGGAAGTCACGCATCCCGGCATTTGCTGCCCGTTCGACGTCTGCGGGCAGCCTGCCATTTTTCAATTCATTCAGCGCCTGTTGATTTCCCAACAGGCGAATGACCTTGTCAATCTCAAAATCCTTCGGATACAGCCTGTACAGCGCCGAGATCAGGGCCATCCCGGCAAGGACCGAGTTGAATTTGTCTCGATCCATCAAGATCAGATTTACACCGCCGCACTTCTGCCCGCGGTTGGTGCTGGCAGTGGGAGTAAAGTAAAGCGGCACGAAATCCACTCCCGGCACGCGCGCCGCTTTCAATTCCGCAGCAAGGCGGCGCGGCTCAATCCAGGGCGCCCCGATCACCTCGAAAGGAGTGTCCGTACCTCTCCCGACCGAGACGTTGGTCGCCTCCAACAAGCATACCCCGGGATAAAAAATCGCCTCCACAAGACAACGCATGTTGGGGGAAGGATTCACCCACAGCAGTTCCGTGTCATTGAAATAGAAACTCCGCCGCCAGCCTTCCATGGCCACGACATGCAAATCAGCGCCAAGCTTTTTCTCGGCGTTCACGTATCGGGCCAACTCGCCCAGTGTCATTCCGTGCCGCACCGGCAGCGGCATGTAGCCGACAAAAGACGTTTTGTCGGCATCGAGCAAGGGCCCCTCCACGCTCAGGCCGCCGATCGGGTTGGGCCGGTCCAGAACGTAGAATGGGATTTTCGCGCGCGCCGCCTCCTCCATGCAGTACGCCATTGTGGTCGAGTAGGTGTAGAACCGGGCGCCGACGTCCTGAATATCATAGACCAGCACCTCAACGCCACGCAGCATCTCGGGAGTGGGACGCAACGTCGCCCCATAGAGGCTGTAAATCGGCAGATCGGTGGCCTCATCCACCGCGGATACGACTTTTTCATCCATTACGCCCCGGATGCCGTGCTCGGGGCTGAAAAGCGCCACGAGCTTGCAGACTCCGGACTTGAAGAGGAGATCGATGGTCGAGGCGCCGTCGGCAGCCAAACCAGTGTGGTTCGTGATCAGTCCGACGCGCTTCCCGGCCAAGGAAGCGAAGTTCTGCTTGCGCAGGACATCGATGCCGTTAAGAACCCGGGGTGACGGATCCTGGATGCGCCCGCCTGCCACGCCGCCGCAATATGCCAGGATCACCAGGCAAGACAAAATCCTGAAGAAATGCAATTTCATTCAGCTTCCACCAATGTAAGGCCGGATTATACAACAGTCGAACAAAAAATATCAGCGCAGAGAAACGTAATTTGCGCTTCATGCTCCAAGGCAAGGTTACCAGCATGCAAATGCTCGCCACGAATGCCTCAAATGGTAGGTATCCTCGAAGCACAGGCTCCAAGGTTAGAAATAGCTTAGAACCGCGAACATATGTTGCAGCCCAAGATCTGAATTGAAGAAAGGCAATAGGTGTAGTGTTATAATCGAACCGTTTAGTTTTAACGGAATCCGATGGGGCAGTAACCAGGTGACTCAAGCTTCGCCGCTGAAACCGGAAATACTCGAAGAGCTGCGCGGGATTGTCGGTGCGGAGAATGTCCTGGCGGCTCCCGAAGAGCTGCTCACCTACGAGTGCGACGGCTTGGCACTGCATTGTCATGCCCCTGATCTCGTGGTCCTCCCTGCCAGCACGGAGGAGGTAGCGCGAGTCATTGAAACCGCGCGCAATTACAACATCCCCTTTATCCCACGCGGCACTGGAACCGGTTTGAGCGGGGGCGCATTGCCTCAGTTCGGGGGAATCGTCATTTCACTGACACGGATGAAGAGCATCCGTGAATTGGACTTCGAAAACCGCCAGGCGATTGTTCAGCCCGGCGTCATTAACCTGGATCTGTCCCGGGCCGCATCCCCATCGGGTTATTATTTTGCGCCGGACCCCTCGAGCCAGATGGTTAGCACCATCGGGGGAAATCTGGCGGAAAACGCGGGTGGCCCTCACTGCCTCAAATATGGAATGACGACCAACCATGTGGTCGCTTTGCAGGTGGTCCTGCCATCCGGGGAGACGGTCGAACTCGGCAGTCGCGCGGCCGACTGCCCGGGCTATGACCTGGTAGGAATATTCACTGGATCCGAAGGGACGCTGGGGATCGCGACCCGAGCCGTCCTGAAGCTAAGCCGTCTGCCCCAGTCCGCCAAAACCTTGCTCGCAGGCTTCCGCTCTATGAAGGAGGCGTGCGATGCGGTCTCGGTTGTCATCGCGCGCGGCATCATCCCCGCCGCCCTCGAAATGATGGACCGCCGCATGACCCGCACCGTCGAAGCCGCGACGCATGCCGGACTGCCCGTCGAGGCTGATGCCGTGCTGATCATCGAGCTCGATGGCCTTGCTTCTGCTCTGCAAACCCATGCCGATCAGGTAGCGGAGATCTGCCAGCAACACAATTGTCAGGAGCTTCGAGTCGCAAAGAGCGAAGAGGAGCGCCAGATGTTGTGGAAGGGGCGTAAGGAGGCATTCGGCACCTTGGGCCGCATGACCCGCGATTTGTATTTGCACGACGCGGTCGTGCCCCGGAATCGTCTGAGCGATGTTGTCGCCCGCATCTACGAAAGCGCCGATCGGGTGGGTGTGCCGCTGGCCTGCCTTGCCCATGCCGGGGACGGCAACCTTCATCCCATCCTCTTGTTCAACCGCAAAAAGGAAGGGGAGGAGGCGCGCATCCATGATCTGGTGCGGGAAATGCTCCAGATCTGCATCGATGCCGGTGGGACGCTGAGCGGCGAGCACGGCATCGGCGCCGAGAAGAACGAGTACATGGACATGATTTTTTCCGCCGCCGATCTGGAAGCCATGCAGAACGTGCGCGCAGCATTCAACCCTGACGAGCTCTGTAATCCGGGCAAAATCCTGCCAAGCCGGTTCAGTCGTTTTCACTGAGGTCTGCCTTGCCGGAACATGTTCTTCACATCGACGGTATCCCGGTGGAGCGTGAGGCCGTCCCTCGGTCGGTGGAGGAGCTCGCCCAGGTCATGGAGGGGGCTTACGCTCACGATCTCTCGATGATCGCTGTGGGCGGCGGCACCCAGCTTCACCTGGGAAACCCGCCACGCTCGGCCCGTCTGGCGCTTCATACCCGGCAGCTGCGTGGCGTGGTCGAATACGAACCCGGCAACTTGACCGTTTCCGTGCGGGCAGGCACGACCCTGCAGGAGCTCCAGGAAGTTCTCGGCAGCGAAAACCAGTTCTTGCCCCTTGACCCGCCCCATCCGCAACGAGCCACGATCGGAGGACTCCTCGCCACCAACGCCAGCGGACCGCTCCGCTTCCGCTACAGCACGTTGCGCGACATGCTTCTCGGCATAAAGATCGTGCACGCGAACGGCACCCAGACTCGTGCCGGCGGCAAACTGGTCAAGAATGTCACAGGCTATGACATGTGCAAGCTGTACGCCGGATCGATGGGAACTCTTGGCGTCATCAGTGAGATGACCTTCAAGGTTCTGCCTAAATCGGAGGCCGTCGCCACCGTGATGGTAACCTATCCGGCCCTGCGCGCCGCCCTGGAAGCCACGCAGTGCTTGCTGCACGCCGACCTGATGCCGGACGCGATGGAGGCTCTGAACGGCGCAGCCTTCGCTGCCGCCACGGGCACATCTTTGGCCGCGCCCTGGGTCCTTCTGCTCCGATTCGGAGAGACGGATGCCGCGGTCCGCTGGCAGTTGGACCGCCTCCGCGAACTCACGCCGGCCGGTGGAGGGTCGGTGCTGAATGTCCTGGACACGGTCGAATCCGCAGAGTTCTGGCATCATATGGCGTCAGCGCGTGCACCCTCGGATCACGGCAACGATCTCTGGCTGAAATGCTCGGTACTGTATCAGTCCGCCGCTGAAACCGAACGTCACATGACTGAGTTCGGTGAGCGCCTGCAGGCACGTACGCTTTTGTTCTGCCATGCTGGAACCACGATCCTCCACGGCCGGTATGGCTGGCCTGACGGCGATTGCGAAGCCGCAGATTTGACGCGCGCCATCGCGGAATTGCGCGGTCATTGCATTTCCGCCGGCGGCCACCTGGTGGTGGAGAAAGCTCGACCCGAAGTGAAGCGCGGCCTGGATGTGTGGGGTTATCAAACTCCGGCGCTCGAACTGATGCGCAGAATCAAAAGCCAATTCGATCCGAAAGGGCTCCTGAATCCCGGAAGATTTGTAGGGGGAATCTGAGATGGCCGCCCCGGCGCCGGCGCAGCATGAAATCCACGAAACCGTCCATCTCGACTGCATTCATTGCGGCATCTGCCTGTCGGCCTGCCCCACCTATCTCCACCTGAGCAACGAAGCCGACTCTCCTCGAGGGCGCATCCTTCTGATCAATGCCATGCAAGAGGGGCGCCTGACCGCTGCCAGCGCGAACTTCCAGCGCCACATGCAACTTTGCCTGGAGTGCCGTGCCTGCGAAACCGCCTGCCCGTCGGGCGTGCACTTCTCGGCGATGATGGACGCGGCGCGCATCGAGATCCACAAGCTCCAAAAGCCGTCGGCAGCCGCAGCCTTTCTGCGCTGGTTGATTTTGCGGAAGATCTTTCCCAGCCGCCATCTCATGCACTTTTGTTTTCGCATGCTGAAATTCTATCAGCGCAGCGGCATCCGGAGGGTGGTGCGGGCGTCGGGGTTGTTGAAACTCTTCCCTGTCCGGCTCGCCCAGATGGACGCTTTGCTGCCTGAAATTCCCAGGTCGCCGCGATACTCCTCGTCTTTGGGGCCTTCAACGGCGGGACGCGGACGGGCGTTGTTGTTCGAAGGATGCATCATGCCGGAGCTCTTCGGCCCCGTGCATGAAGCCACGGTGCGGGTGCTTCGGCACCAGGGCATTTCGGTCGGTATACCCAGACATCAGACCTGCTGCGGAGCGCTGCACTTGCATTTGGGCGATCTGGAAACCACCCGGCGGCTGGCTCGCAGCAACATCGAGGCGTTCGAGAAGGATGGCGCCGACGTGATCGTCGTCAATGCAGCCGGCTGTGGAGCCATGCTGAAGGAATACGACACGCTCCTCGCCGATGATCCCGCATTTGCGCAGCGCGCGCACGCTTTCAGCCGGCGTGTGCGCGACATCAGTGAGTTTCTGGATGCCATCGGGATCGAGCGCACGATGGAACGGTTGGACTTGAAGGTCACCTACGACGATCCATGCCACCTGCTTCACGCCCAAGGCGTCAAAGCAGCTCCGCGCAACCTGCTTCGAGCCATTCCAGGCATCCAGCTGGTGGAGTTGCGCGACGCCGACCGCTGCTGCGGCAGCGCCGGCATCTACAACATTACGCAGCCCGAAATGGCGGCACGCATCCTGGATGAAAAGATCGCCAACATCA
Source organism: Acidobacteriota bacterium (assembly GCA_041501225.1). Classification (GTDB taxonomy): domain Bacteria; phylum Acidobacteriota; class UBA6911; order UBA6911; family UBA6911; genus JAFNAG01. The sequence goes on along the minus strand of JBGQNR010000161.1, from coordinate 2,905 downwards.
TCCGCAGCGGCACTCAGGTAGTCGCCAGCGGCAATCCGGGATGCCTGCTGCAAATACGGGCGGGCTTGCGTGCGAAGAACCTGTCAACCCGCGTCGTGCATCCGATCGAACTGCTCGACCAGGCCTATCAATCGAAAACCACGAAATACGCGAAAACCTAAGAGCGGTCGGGCGATTATTTCTTTTTCTAAATTCCTCTGTTGCATTTCGCATATTTCGTGGTTTCATAGGTCACCATAAACCAGTGACGGAAGGAAGATCACTTTGACCGGGGACCAAAACGATCAAGAGATCTGGGTCTTGTGCGACGCGCTGTACACTCCTTACCGAAGGCGCACCGATTGGCTGCTGCATATTGCCCAGGGCAAGATCCGGCGCATGCTGCCGGCCTCCGAGGCCGAAGGCATCCCGGCGGAAAAGATGATTCACCTGCCCAATGCCATGGTGGCTCCTGGATTTGTCGATCTGCATGTCCATGGTGGGGCTGGACTGGATCTCATGGACGGATCCCTGAGCACGCTCCAGAAAGTATCGCGAACCCTGGCACGCTTCGGCACGACTTCTTTTCTCGCCACAACGATGAGCGCACCGGACGCCGAACTCGAATCGGCCATCCTGGGCCTGGCAGCACACCGCCATGCCGCGACCGACGGGGCCCGGCCGATCGGCATTCACATGGAGGGCCCCTTCCTCAATCCACTGCGCAGGGGAACACACTCCGCGGGCAGCCTGAGAAAGGCTGATCGGCAGAGTTTCCTGCGTCTGGTCGAGCTCTCGGAAAATACCATCCGCAGACTGACCATCGCGCCGGAAATGGATCCAGGATGCGAATTGATCCGGGCGGCCTCTGAACTCGGCATTGCAGTTTCGCTCGGCCATTCGGATGCCACAGAAAAACAGGCGCGCGCCGCAGTAGATGCAGGGGCAACCCAGGCAACCCACACCTTCAATGCGATGCGGCCGTTCCACCAGCGAGAACCGGGGATTCTGGGCGTTGCCCTCACCGACGACCGGATCTATGCGGAAATCATCGCGGATGGCGTGCACACTCAGCCGGGGTCGGTCGACCTGCTTTTGCGCGTAAAAGGTGTGGATCGAATTCCCCTCGTGACCGACGGCTCGAGCGGGCTTGGCATGCCGGACGGCAATTACCCCTTCGGAGGCAAGACCGTTACCGTCAAGGATGGCGAATGTCGCGACAGCGAAGGCCATCTGGCCGGCAGCACACTCACGCTTGACCGCGCCGTGCGCAACCTGATCGAATGGTTGGACGTTCCGCTTCACGAAGCCCTGATCATGGCCAGCGCGACGCCAGCCCGCAGCATGCGCATGGGCAACGGCATGGGAATCGTACGCCCGGGTGCGGATGCCGATCTGGTCTTTCTCGACCACAACCTGCAGGTCCTGCAGACCATGGTGGCGGGCCGCATCGTTTATGTCCGACCCTGAGAATCAGAAGTCAGAATTCAGGAGTCAGAAGGACGCGTGACGTGGATTACTTTCATTACCGACACGGAAAGCTGTTCTGCGAAGAAATGCCCGTAGCCGAGATTGCACGGAAAATCGGGACGCCGTTTTACTTATACAGTCAGTCGGCGCTCGAACAGCAGTTCCGGGCATTTGACCATGCTTTCGCCCCTGTGCCGCATCTCACCTGCTTTGCGGTAAAAGCAAATTCCAATCTTGCCATCCTTGCCCTCTTCCGTGCCTTGGGCGCCGGATTCGACACCGTATCCAAAGGCGAGATGATGCGCGCGTTGACGGCCGGCGCCGATCCGCAGAAAATTGTCTTTTCGGGCGTCGGGAAAACCGAGGATGAGATCGATCTTGGGCTGCAGCGCGGCATCCTGCAGTTCAACGTGGAATCCGCCGCCGAGCTCAAGCAGTTGGAGGGACGCGCGCAGGCGCTGGGAAAAACCGCCAATATCGCCCTGCGGATCAATCCCGGGATTGATGCGCGCACGCACCCTTACCTCGCCACTGGTTTGCGCCATCACAAGTTCGGCATCCCCGCCGGGGACGCGCTCGAGATTTACCGCCGCGCCCGCCGTTCGCGCCATCTGCGAATCACAGGCGTCGCCTGCCACATCGGATCGCAAATTACATCGATCGGCCCATTCCTGGCGGCGCTGCGGAGGCTGCGGGGGATTTTTCTCCACTTGCGCGCTCAGGGCATCGACGTGCGCCACCTGGATCTGGGCGGCGGCCTGGGGATCGTATACGACAACGAAGAGCCTCCCCTACCCGGCGACTATGCGAGCGCCGTGCTGCCGGCCGTGCGGGATCTCGATTGCAGGCTCATCCTCGAGCCCGGCCGAGTCATCGTCGGCAATGCAGGCATCGTTGTCACCCGCGTGGTCCGAACCAAGCAGACGGCCCGCAAGAACTTCGTCGTGGTCGACGCCGGCATGAACGACCTGATACGGCCGAGCCTTTACGGCGCGTACCACGATATCCGGGCGGTTGCCCGCAGCCGGCGCTCCCAATGGAAAACCGACGTGGTTGGACCGATCTGCGAGTCGGCAGATTTCTTTGCCCGCAGCCGGCAAATGCCGGTCGTAAAGGAATGCGAGCTGCTCGCAATCATGAGCGCCGGCGCCTATGGCTTCGTCCTTTCCTCCAATTACAACTCCCGCCCGCGGCCGGCAGAGGTGCTCGTGCGCACGCACCGCATCAAAGTTATCCGCAAGCGAGAATGCTTCCAGGATCTCACCCGCGGCGAATCCCTGAAACCAATCTAACCAGTGAGTCTCCACCCGCAGAGCGGGTGGCCTCAGGAAGCCTCCCGGAGGGAGGCAAGGCCGTTGCGAGCCCTGAAAGGGCGCCGCAGATCAGCCCAGGGCGTTAGCCCTGGGAATGTGCGCCCACGTATAACAGCCCTGAAGCCCTGAGGGGGCGCAGGCTG
>JBGQNR010000160.1:0-15013 GCA_041501225.1 Acidobacteriota bacterium | reverse complement strand
GGCTGCCTTCGGCCGCCATCCTCAGCCGTGAGCGGCGGAAAAGCTGCGCCGCCTCTCACTCTACCCCCTCCACGCATCGGCTTTACCGCCGCACACGGCCGAGGATGGCGCAACGCGAAGCGTTGGCCCCGGGCGTGAAGAATCGCATTGGCCTCTTTGCGGTCTTGGTGGCCTTCGCGGTAAGATCTTCTCTATTGTCTGAATCGGAGTAATGCCTCGCTATGTTCAGAATCGGGATCGACACAGGCGGAACGTTCACGGATTTTATTGCACTCGATGGCAAGCACGTTCGGACTCTCAAGCTCCTTTCGACGCCGTCCAATCCGGCTCTGGCTATCTTTCAGGGTCTCCAGGAGCTGCTGGACGAACGAGAATGCGATATCCGCCACGGTTCGACCGTGGCGACGAATGCGCTGCTGGAACGGAAGGGCGCCGTGACAGCCCTGGTCACCACCGCCGGGTTTGAGGACATACTCGAAATAGGCCGGCAAAATCGCCCAAAAATCTACAGCCTCTACCCGTCGCGGCCCGATCCATTGGTTCCAGCCCGTCTGCGTCTCGGCGTAATGGAGCGCACGCTTCATGACGGCAGCGTGCTGATTCCGCTTAAGCCCATGGATCTCCGATTGTTGGCCGAGAAACTTCGTCGAGTCCGGGTTCAGTCTGTTGCCGTCTGCCTCCTTTTCTCATTTGCCAATCCGGCCCATGAAAAACTGATCGGCAGCGCGCTCAAAAACTTGAAGATTCCGGTAAGTTTAAGCCACATCATCCTCCCCGAATACCGGGAGTACGAACGCACTTCAACTACGGTGGTAAATGCCTATCTTGCGCCTGTCATGGGCCGGTATCTGGGCGCTCTCAAGGAGGGCTTGCAGGCGAAGCGCGCGCGCCGAGCCGTACATCTGCGCATTATGCAGTCCAACGGCGGCACCGTTTCCGCCCGGGCAGCTATCCGGGAACCGGTGCGGACGATTCTGAGCGGCCCGGCAGGCGGCGTGGTCGGAGCCTGGGAAGTCGCCCGCCAGGCGGGTTTCCCCGACATCCTGTCGTTCGATATGGGCGGCACCTCCACCGATGTATCTCTGTGCGAGGGTGAGATCCGGATCACCAGCGAGTCCGTCATCGCCAACTGCCCGATCGGCGTGCCGGTCATCGACATCCACACGGTCGGAGCCGGAGGCGGCTCGATCGCGCGCGTCGATGAGGGCGGAGCGCTGCGGGTCGGCCCGGAGAGCGCGGGAGCCGATCCCGGCCCGATCTGCTATGGCAAAGGTGAACGCATCACGGTCACTGACGCCAATCTTTACCTGGGCAGACTCGACACCGGCTACCCGCTGGGCGGCAAGCTGTATCTCGACGATCGCCGCCTCCAGCCGGCATTCCGGGCTCTCGCCTCCCGCATGGGCGCTGCCAGCCCGGCCGCGGCTGCCCAAGGCGTCATTGATGTCGCCAACGCAAACATGGAGGCGGCCCTGCGCGTGATCTCCGTTGAGAGAGGCTATGATCCGCGCGACTTCACGCTGGTGACCTTCGGCGGTGCGGGTGGGCTCCATGCAGTCCAACTCGCCGCAAGCCTGTCGATACCGCGGGTTCTGATCCCTGAGAATCCGGGCCTGCTATCGGCGCTTGGCGTTCTCTTGTCCGACAGCGTGCAGGATTTCTCGAAGACTGTGATGCTGGCGAGCCAGGAGGCCGGCACGGCAGGACTGGAAGAGCGCTTCCAGGAACTCGAGCGCAGAGGGCTGGCGTCCATGAAGGCCGAGGGCTTCAGCACGCAAAGAATCCGCCTCGAGCGCTGGATTGACATGCGCTATCACGGGCAGAGCTACGAGCTGAGCTTCCCCTATTCCCGGCGCTTTGTGCCCGAATTTCACCGGCGCCACGAGCAACGCTATGGTTATGCCGACCCGACAAGGGAATCCGAGGTCGTGACGATTCGCGTCCGCGTCCGAGGCTTGTCGGAAAAACCACGCATGCCGAAGGATCGTCCCGGAGCCAAAGACCCGAAACGCGCCCTGATCAAGGAAAAGAACGTGCGCTTCGCAGGAAAGACCCGCCGTTCCCGCATCTACGAGAGAGCCCTGCTGCGCGCCGGCAACCGTATCCTCGGCCCGGCCCTCATTTTCGAGTACAGTGCCACGACCGCGCTGCCGCCAGGGTATACGTGTCGTGTGGACTCATATAGGAATCTGGTGATCTCTGCGGAGCCCTGATGGGCACACAAATCCGTTGGTCTCGACACGGCCGCTCTGACAGGGTCGCCAGCCCTGAAAGGGCGGCGCAGCAAAGCCCAGGGCGTGAGCCCTGGGTACCGCGGGGTACTCAATAGAGCCCTGAAAGGGCGGCGCAGAAGATCGCTCCGTCTATCTCCAGAGATATCTTTCGTCATAAGGTATCTGATATTCGCGTAAGAAATCCAAATACTCTTCCTGGAATGTGCGTCGACGATGATGTTCCACCTGGCCTTTGATATATTTCGTGACCTGATCTATCTGGGATTGATGAATGGAAAATGCGCCGCAGCCGCCCTGCCATTCAAACTTCGAAAGCAAGCCCCGCTGAGTTTTCACCCAGCCTGAGGAATTCGCCTTTGCTTTCTTGATAATCTCGGACATCGCATGGTTACGACTCAACAAACATAGAATGTGAACATGATCCTCTGTGCCGCCGACTTCATCTGCCGGTGAATCGTGTTCGTTGAAAACCTGCGCGAGATACGCATGTATCCGTTTGCGCAATTCGATATCAACCAGGAATGCAAAACGTTCCTTGGTTGAGAAAATAATGTGCACCAGAACTCTTGAAAGCAATTGGGCCATGAATCCTCCTTTATGACAGGAAGTTTCATAACCTGTGCCGCTCTTTCAGGGCTTTGTCGAATTTCCGGTTCCCTGATTCCAGAGTTTGTATCGTGATAGCCTGGGCTTTGCTGCAACGTCCTTTCAGGGCTATTCCTCTGGATGCCCTTAACCCAGGGCTCACGCCCTGGGCTTTCGCTATCTGGCCCTTTCAGGGCCATGTGCCGGTGGGAACAGATGCGGGTTACTGAATGTCCAATGGGTGTACAGTGAGATGCCGCTTAGAGCGGCTCACAAAACGTGCCGCCGGCTTTGCCGGAGGCTTCTGACTGGAATCAGCCTCAATCCTGGGGCTTGGCCTTTTTTGGTCGGAGGTCGGAGGTCGGAGGCCGGAGGTCGGCACGCTGGCGGAGAACTTCGTACAGCGCAATTCCAGCGGCGACGCTGACGTTGTAAGAAGTGACCCTGCCTCGCATCGGGATCGAGGCCAGGAAGTCGCATTTTTCTTTGACGAGGCGGTGCAGGCCGCTCCCTTCGCTCCCCAGCACCAGGGCGGTCGGCGTCGAGAAGTCGAGCTCCCACATGGGCCTTCCCGACTCGGCATCAAATCCGGTTATCCAGTAGCCGGCCTCCTTCAATTGCTCCATGAGACGTGCGGTGTTGGTAATGCGGGCGACCTTGAGGTGAGATGCCGCGCCGGCGCTCGCTTTGATCGCGGTCGCGCTGAGTTGTGCACTGCGCCGCTGCGGGATAAAAACGCCGTCCGCCCCCGCGACCTCGGCGGAACGCAGAATGGCGCCGAGGTTGTGGGGGTCCTCGATGCCGTCGAGGATGAGCACCAGTCCGGGCGAGCCGGCCTGCGCCAGGATCTCCTCGACACCGTACGTGAGCATCTCCGAGATATAGCAGAGGACGCCCTGGTGGCGCTCACCGCCTGCTTTGCGGTCCAGCCACGCCCGCTCTTCGAGGGAAAACGGTACATTCTTCTGCCGGCTGAGGTCCAGGATCTCCTGGACACGCGGATTCCGCTGCCCGCGTTCCACGCAAACCTTCTCCACCCCGCCGGCGGCTAAAGCTTCCAGGACGGCATGAATACCATACGCGATTGACATATCATTCGAAAAAGTACTGAGTACTGAGAAAAGGCCGCATTACTAAAACTCAGTACTCATGACTCAGCGCTCCGTACTAAAAAGTTTTAGGACCGCTTCGATGCGCTCGCGGCAGGACATGACGCGGCGCGGCAGATTCAGGCGGCTTCCCTCCTCATAGATCGGGATCAAGCGATCCAGTTCCGGCCCTGAGCCCAGGCCCGTGAGAGCCGCGCGAATCGGGTGGAACAGATGCCGGCCCTTTTGCCCGGTGGCCTTCTTCACGATGCCGACGATTTCTTTGTACGCATCGAAGGTGAGGGTCTCCCGTTCGGCAACCAGGCACGCGAACTCGCGGGCAACCTGAAGTGCACCCGGCTCGGCCAGCGCGGCGCGCGCCCCTTCATCCAATTCCGGCGGATCGTTGGGGAAGGCGTAAATCATGCCGGTCTCACGGACGAGCTGGTCGAGGTGATCCACATGGGATTTCACCGCATCGACGACCTGCTCGAGCCAGGCGCGCACCCGGGCATCCGGCTCCGGCGGAAGCAATCCGGCAGCCACAAAGTAAGGCACGGCTCGCTCCACAAGCTCATGAATCGGCGCCTTGTTGATATACGTCCGGTTCATCCAGTCGAGTTTGGCGCTGTCGAAAATGGCGGGGCTGCGCGAGACACGAGACAGATCAAAGTATGAGATGACCTCCCGCAGATCCATGACCTCCTTCCCTTCCTCGGGCGGAGACCAGCCCAGGAGGGCCAGATAATTGGCTAGAGCCTCGGCGAAGTATCCCTGGTTGCGGAACTCCTCGAGCGACGTCGCGCCGTGCCGTTTGCTCAGCTTGCTTCCATCCGGGCCCAGCACCGTCGGCAGGTGGGCAAACAGGGGTATAGAAGCTTCCAGTGTTTCATAGATCAGGATCTGACGGTGGGTGTTGGAAATGTGGCCGTCGCCGCGGATTACATGCGAGATGGCCATGGCGACATCATCCACGACCACCGAGAAATTATAGGTCGGGCTGCCATCGCTGCGCTGAATCACCGGATCGCTGATCTGCAGCGTGTCGATATCGATGCGGCCGTACACCAGATCGGAAAAGCCCACCATGCCGGGTCTGACGCGCAAGCGCAAGACCGAAGCTTTGCCCGCTTGCTGCAGCGCTTGGATCTGATCGGGCGTCAGGTGCCTGCATTTGCCGGAATAGCGCGGCATTTCGCTGCGTGCCAGCTGTTGCTGGCGGATCTCCTCCAGCTCTTCCTCGGTGCAGAAACAACGGAAGGCGCGGTCCTGCGCCAGCAATCGCTCCGCGTGTTCGCGATAAAGGTCGTATCTGTCGGTCTGCCGGTACGGGCCGAAGGCGCCTCCGACATCCACGCCTTCGTCCCACTCCAGACCAAGCCAGCGCAAGTCTTCCATGAGCTGGGTTTCATACTCGGGTTTGCTGCGCTCGGCGTCGGTGTCCTCGATGCGCAGGATGAAGGCGCCGCCAAGATGACGCGCCACGAGCCAGTTGAACAACGCCGTGCGCGCATTCCCTACGTGGAGAAATCCAGTCGGACTCGGCGCGAACCGCACCCGGACTCCGGGTATTGGATTCTTTGATTCCATCGGTCCTCTTAATAGCCCCGGGCAAGCGCAGCCGGGTGGCAACAGCAATCACCGCGAAGACCGCAAAGACCTCAAAGAATTGCAGTTATTCTTCTTCGCTGTCTTCGTGGTCTTGGCGGTTCGATGTCTGCATATGATATTTTCACAGCTGCGCAGCACACCCCGGAGCTACTATCTACGGCCCCTCCAGGGCTCGGGTCTTCCCACCCTTCGTGGGCCTTCCTCATTATTCAGCACTAAAAAGGAGGGCGACGGCTTGGGCCGAGATCCCTTCCCCGCGCCCCTCTGCATTCATCCCCTCCGTGGTGGTCGCTTTGATGCTCACCGCATCGGGTGCCAGGCCGAGGGCTTGGGCCAGATTGCGCTTCATGTCGTCGTAGTGAGGCGCAAGCTTTGGACGCTGCGCCAGAAGCGTAGCATCGACGTTTTGAATCGTCCACCCCGCATGCTTGACCATTTCCCGGACCTCGCGGAGGAATTCGAGGCTGAGACGGTCGCGATGAGCGGGATCGCTGTCGGGGAAATGGCGGCCGATGTCCCCCAACGCTGCGGCGCCGAGCAGGGCGTCGCAGATAGCATGCGTGAGCGCATCGGCGTCAGAGTGCCCCTCGAGGCCTTTCTCATACGGGATCTCTACTCCGCCCAGGATGAGTTTGCGGCCCTCCACCAGCCGATGATAATCAATGCCATATCCTATGCGCAGCATGTTGTTTTCTCCCGCAGCCCGCCGCGGCTTCGCGTCCCGGCCTTGATTGCGGGCGAGGATCTGCTCCGCAATGGCCAGATCCAGGGGGCGGGTAATCTTGATGTTTTCAGGTGATCCCGGCACGACCGCCACAGGGTGCCCGGCCCAACGCGCGACGGACGATTCGTCGGTCCCCTCAAATCCCTCCTGATGGGCGCGCTCCAGGGCAGATCGGAGTACGACGGCGCGAAAGCATTGTGGAGTCTGGATGGCATACAGCTCCTCCCTCGGAGGAGTCTTGAGCACACGGCCCCGGCGCGACACGCGCTGGATGGTTTCTGTAGCGGGCATGGCCGCCACGGCCCCACCGGTGCGCCAGGCAGCTGCTCGGATCCGATGGAGCATTTCGAGGTCGCAGAAGGGGCGCACCGCATCATGCACCAGGATGAGGTCGACATCGGCAGGAGCGCGAAGAACGCCCAGCCGCACCGATTCCTGGCGCGTTGGCCCGCCAGGTACGCAGAGCACAGGCACCGCCCAGGGCTGCCCGGCCAGCAGCGCTTCTGCCTTGGATATGTGCTCGTCCGGCAGGGCGATCACGACCTGGATCACCCCATCCAGAGCGAGAATGGCTTCGACAGTATGAACAAGAATGGGCTTGCCGCCCAATTCGAGGAATTGCTTCGGCTGGGGAGCTCCGACTCTGGAACCTGTCCCGCCAGCCGCGATCACTGCTGCAATGGTGGGAACACGTTCAGTCTTAGCTGTCATTTCTCCACTTCGAAAATGCAAAAGCAGCCACAAAAAACGCGGTGCGCAAGTATCCTCAACCTAAAAGCCTCAACGCAGAGCGCGCAGAGAGAGCAGAGGTCGCAGATTATTTGGAAAGTAAAAGGTCTCTGCGCTCTCTGCTTCCTCTGCGGCCTCTGCGTTGATCTTTTGCTTTTCCTGCCTAAACGGCGCTACCGGCCTTTGAGTTTTTCCCGGTCGTCTTCCACGATGCGATCCGTCGCAACCACCCGGTCATACGGGCGCCGGTCCTGGCGGGCGGACGAGTTGCCTTGTTCCGATTCCTCCGGGAAACGCCCGAAGATCATCTTTCCCGCCGTGGTTTGCAGCACCGACGTAACCTGGGTGGCAATCGTCTTGCCAATCATCTTGCGCGCATTGTCCACAACCACCATCGTGCCGTCGTCCAGATAGGCCACACCCTGGTTGTACTCCTTGCCTTCCTTCAGGATGAAGACCTTCATCGTCTCGCCGGGGAGAACGACCGGCTTGAGCGAATTCGCGAGCTCGTTGATGTTTAAAACCTCAACGCCGCGCAACTGGGATACTTTGTTGAGGTTGAAATCGTTGGTGACAATTTTCGCGTTCAATTCCTTGGCCAGCTCGATCAACTTGAGATCGACTTCCTTGACATCGGGATAGTCCTTCTCGACGATCTGAACAGTAATGCCGGGCGCAGCCTTCACTTTCTCGAGAATCTCCAGTCCCCTGCGGCCGCGGTTGCGCTTGATCGAGTCGGCGCTGTCCGCGATCTGCTGAAGTTCCCGCAAAACGAAGTGAGGCGCTACCAGCGTCCCTTCGAGAAAACCGGTTTTGCAAATATCGGCAATGCGGCCATCGATGATGACGCTCGTGTCCAAAACTTTGTAGGCCGTGCGCGAGCCGCGGTCGTTAAAAAAGCCTCCCAACCCTGCAAGGTCGAGGTACTGGCCTTTTTCTGCGCCCAGAACCAGGCCGACGTAGGTCATAAGGATCAGGATCAAAAGCTGGGAGAAGTTACTGGTCGCTTCTTCGAGCTTCATGTGATCGATGATGAGGCTGACCAGGGTGGCGCCAATGATCCCCAGAATGGATCCCAATGCCGCGCCGACCAGCGTCTTGAGAGACAGCTTTCGGACCCTAAGTTCCACAAAGACGATCAGGACGCCGAGCACGGCGCTCACCGCGATCGCATAAGGGGTTTCGAGCTGGAATGGGCGGACGATATACCCACTCACCAGGATGGCCAAAAAGAGTAGAAAACGAATAATCCAGAGATCCATGAAATGACTCCTTCGGCATCGGCATTATGATCGAGATGAATTGCCGGCCGGATGCGAAACGTATAGGGAGGAACGAAAACAGCATCAAAAAACCCACAAGGGGCAATACCTGTAAGATCATGAATAACAACCGTTCATCCATCACTATCCAAAGCGATGCTTGCCTGCGCACAGGTGTTAACTAATTGTTTCGAGAAAATGAGCTTGCCCCTGTGGCAGAGTTAAAAAGCACTGTATAGAATTTATCACAGGAAGCCGATTCTTGGTAAGTACTAAAAACGTCGGCCCCGAAGAACATAAAGCGGCATATCCGCACCGTGTTCTTCGTGGCAAAAGCTTTTACGAGCCGAAGATGGCCTCAGAAAGATCCAGGACTGTGCGCACGGCGATCAGTTCGATCTTCTCGACCCGATCGTGAAGGGGAAGGTTGCCGGCGGGCAGGATGCAGCGGCGGAAGCCCATGGCGGCCGCCTCACGGACGCGCAGGTGCGCCTGGCTGACAGGCCGAACTTCGCCCGAGAGCCCCAGTTCTCCGAAAAGCACGGTATGGGGTGGGAGCGCCCGGTTGCGGAAACTGCTGAGGATGGCGGCAAAAAGAGCCAGATCGGAAGCAGGCTCATCGACCTGCAGGCCGCCTGCCGCGTTGACATAGATATCGCATCCCACCATGGGAATGTCCATCCGTTTCTGCAGCATGGCGACCAATAAGGAAATGCGATTGTAATCAAGCCCTGTGGCGGTGCGCCGGGCCGTACCGTACTGGGTGGCAAGCACCAGGGCCTGGATCTCGACCAGGATCGGGCGTGTCCCTTCCATGGCGCATGCCACGGCGCTTCCCGGAACCGCCTCCTCCCGCTCGCGCAGGAACAAATCCGAGGGATTGTGCACCGGGACCAGGCCCCGGGCGGTCATCTCGAAAACTCCGATCTCGTTGGCCGCGCCGAAACGATTCTTGACCGCCCGGACAATTCTGTGATTGTGGTGCCGCTCGCCTTCAAAATAGAGGACCGTGTCGACAATATGCTCCAGCGCCTTGGGACCGGCAATGCTGCCGTCTTTGGTCACATGACCGATCAGGAATACGGGGATATCCCGGCTTTTCGCCAGGGCCAGGAATTGGGAGGCGACATGTCGCACCTGGCTGATGCTTCCCGGAGCCGAATCGAGCGCCTCGGAAAAAGTGGTCTGCACCGAATCGACGACGATGTCGGTCGGATGCACCTCGGCGACTGCAGACAAAATTGCCTCGAGGCTGGACTCAGCGAGGATGTAAATCTCACCGGCAGTCTCCGAGCCCAGGCGCTCCGCTCTCATCTTGATCTGCTGGGCCGACTCTTCCCCCGATACGTAAAGGATGCGGCGCGCCTGCTGCTGGAGGGCCTGCGCAATCTGGAGCAGAAGAGTCGACTTGCCGATTCCCGGCTCCCCTCCCAGCAGCACGAGAGATCCGGGCACCAGGCCGCCGCCCAGAACGCGATCGAACTCCGCGTTGCCCGTGACGATCCTGGGAGCATCCGAGGTGGAGATTTCGTTCAAGCGGAGCGGCTGAGCCGCCGATCCGGAGCGGCTTTTCTCGGAGACCGGCCTCGGTTTTTCCTCCGTAAAGGAGTTCCAGCTGCCGCAGTCCGGGCAGCGCCCCAGCCACTTGGGAGAATGGTAGCCACACGACTGGCATTCGAAAGTGGATTGCGCCTTGGACATGGATGGGAGTTTACCACGAAAAAAGACCTCAACGCAGAGGGCGCAGAGATCGCAGAGAAAATTCATTCAAAAGCAAAAATATCCTCTGCGGCCTCTGTGACCTCTGCCCCGAAAATAGGACCAATTACGGTGCCGATCAACTCGCCTATTTCTGTCCCGCCCTTTCAGGGCTAAGCATTTCACGACCGCGAAAACCCCGAAGGGCTAAGCATTTCACGACCGCGAAAACCCCGAAGGGGTGGCGCAGCAAAGCCCAGGGCGTGAGCCCTGGGAACAGGGGATCGAGCTGGCCAGAGCCCTGAAAGGGTGGCGCAGGGAAAGCGTGATGAAAGCACAACATTTTCATGCACCTAGGCGCGCCCCCGGCGCATGGGGGATTGCGTTGAGGTTTTGGAAGGGGAACCCAGTCGGGCTGTGTTCCCCTTCTATTGCGGGTTAGTGGTTAGAAGTTGATGCGCATCACGATCTGGATCGATCGTCCGCCAAAATCCTGCTGGTTGCTGCCGTCGGTATATGCCGAACTAGTCTGACCGCAGGTCAAGCTCGCGCTGGCACAAGTCGTGCCATAAAAGTTGATGTTGTTAAACAAGTTTAAACCTTCGACTCGGAATTCGAAATTCTTCGATTCGGTGAACCGGATCCGCTTGACGAGGCTCATGTCGAAACGGAGTAATTTCGGCCCCCGGACGTAGTGGTGCAGAGGTGCACAGTCGCCCGCCACGATCTGCACGCAATTGCCGCCGTTGGCTGAGCCCGCGGGTGCAATATAGCGCCCCGTGGGTGCGCCCGACGTAAATCCGCCGGCATCATAGCTGTAAGCTTTGTAGGTCTGGTCGATGATGTCCTGCGGAACGTAATAGGTGATTTTCTTGGCATCATCAAACCGCATCCCGACGGAATTGGCAAGTTCTTGATCCGTCATGCCGACAACCACGACATTGCCGAAATCAAGCAGGTTGCCGCTCTGAACCCGGCCCGTGCCCTGGATCTCCCAGCCGCCAATCACGTGGTCGAGGTATCTTGGAGCGCCGTTGAACAGCGTACGGCCGCTGCCAATCGGCAGCTCATAGACCCAGTTGACTTTGAATGCATGCGGCAAGGCACCAGTACCGCTCAGAGATTTCACCCACCCGGTACGCCAGGAACTGAGGCTCAGGCCAAGGCCTTTGGCCCAGACGTAATTCGCCTGGATCAACAGCCCCTTGGCCAGCCGGCGCCGCAGCTCCACAACCAGGGAATCGTAATAGTTGCCGCCGCCGTTCTTGTAAATCCAGGCCCCGCCGCTCAGCACGTCCGGATTGACCATGAATTCATTAGCAGGCAGGCCCGCGGCCGCCGCATTCGCACGGCGCGTAGCGTCGCTTATAAGGCTGCCTGTACTGGCGGTGCTGCAGCAGAGACTGGCCGGTGCCGGGCTGTAATTATTCAGGTAGTTCACGTAGGTGGTGTTGGTGAAGAAGCCTGCCTGCGCGCTTCCCAGCACTGCGGAGGTGTAATTGGCTGAATTGTTCGGGTCCAGCTTGCCACCCAGGTACGCTAGTGTGATCGGCAATGGGGACGTGCCGGAAACCGAAGAGTCATAGCGGAAGGTTCTCCCTTTGCCCGCAGCCATGTTCGCATACAGGTTCTGCTGAGCCAGCCGGAATTCCTTGGTCCAGCCGTTCTCGACGATGTTGATCTCGTTGAGATTGCGCTGGAAATACGGTTGCAGGTTGCGTGTGGCCGCATACCGTACCTCGATGGCCATGTCTTTGGTGATTTCGCGCTGAAGCCCGAAGGTCCAGGACATAGTATAGGGCGTGCGGATATCCGGCTCGATCGTATTGATCGAATTAGTGATGGTCGGTTTGATGGGAAAGTTCGGCGTATCGGCGAATGCAGGTGCCCCGAGTCGGCTCTTGTCGCGGAACAGGAGCGGGTACACATCGGTGCCGGTCCCGCTGACCAGATTGCCGAGATTCTGATTGCGCGTGGCATCGATGGTTCCGCCTGGGTTAACGGCAAACAAATAGTCGGCGTAATCGAACATCCCCATACGGTTGTATGCAATCGCAAAACCGCTGCGGATCACCGTCTGGGCGCCCTGACCAAGGAGCTTGCCCAAAATGCCTCCCTTGGACTTCGGGCTCCAGGCAAAGCCGAAGCTCGGAGCGAAGCTCTTGTAGTCGACGTTGTAGGCATGGGTTCCGGCGTCGAACTGGTAAAGTAGCGTCGGCTTGCCGCCGGTAGCTCCCGGCTTGAAAAGGCTGTTGATGCCGGAAGGCCCCCAGGCCTCCGCGGTTGAAGCCCAGCTGAATCCATTATTGAGAGGAGTCCACGGGAACTGCACCTCCCAGCGCAATCCGTAGGTCAGTGTGAAGTTTGGGAACATACGCCAGGAGTCCTGCGCGAAGATCCCCATCTCACGCTGACGCGCGCGCTCTGTATACGGCCCCATGTAAGTATATTTGTTGGTATTCTCATTGATGACCGCGCTGGCGCTGATCTGGGTCACGCGCGCCGTCAATGAGGCGTAAATGGTGGATGCGGTAGTGATCTGGCTGGCAGTCGCATTTGGGAAGTTCTTCGAGCCGTTTGTCGAGTCGAACATGACGTAAGCCGGATCGTAGGCGCTCGGCAAGCCGAAGCTGATCGAGGGCGCCAACGTCTGATACCATTCCCAGCTGCCTACGTGCATGAACGAACCTCCGAAGCTCAGGTTGTGCGCGCCTTTTGTCCAGGTTAAGGTATCTTCAACGGACTTCACCGGCCCATTGCGGCGGCTAGGCTGGGTAACAGCGATGATGCCCGTTATCCCGCTGGGGGTCCAGTTGAATCCGCCCAAAGCGCCGATTCCGGTCTGGTTAAAGTCCCCTGGGCCTGCATTCGGATTGAAGAGCGTCGACCCCAGGAGGATGCCGCCGCGAGCTTCGTTGACCAGTCTGGGAGTAATCGTAGAGCGGAGCGCATAGGAAATCGCACCGCGGTTTTGATCGACTCTCCCGTAACTGGGGAATCCTGGGTAGCGCCATCCTCGGCTGTTGAGATAATCGGGGTTTCTCGTCCTGGTTTCTCCATTCCAGCTCAGTTCGAGTCTATGACGGCTGGTCAGATTGAAGTCGAAACGGGTCGTCATATAGTTGCGCTTCTCCGCCCCCTTGCTCTGCCAGATGAAATTTTGATAATTGGGGTCCGCTTGCGTTGGGTAGGACTGAATGGTTCCCGTAATCGCGGTCGATGCGCGGATGTCGGAGATGAGTTTCTGCACCGTCGGATCCATGATGGACGTCTGACCGTAGCCTTGAGCCAGGGTCAACAGATTGGCAGTCTTGATGACATCAGGCTGGCCGCTTTGTTTGTAGACATAGGAGTAGATGCCCTGCTCCATCGACGGCGAATAGATGGTGTTGGTTCGGATACTTGAGTTAGGCAGGCGGAAAGTCTCGAGGTTAAGGAAGAAAAACGCCTTGTCCTTTCCCAAAAACAGCTTCGGAATCGAAATCGGCCCGCCAACACGGCCGCCGATCTGGTGCAATATGATTCGGTTGCGCGGCGCTTTGCAACTGTCCCACTCTGTCTGCAATTGCTGCGCGGTGCAAGGCTTACCCCGTCCTGCGCCGTCACCGTAATAAACAGGCGCCTGATCGCGGTTGTTGTACCAGTAGTTGGAGTTGAACGCCGTGTTGCGCTCATAGTCGTACAGGCTGCCGTGGTAGTCGTTGTTGCCCGAGCGCGTGACAAACCTGATCTGGACCGCGCCCGCGCCCGTGCTGTCCGCCCCCGAGGCCGCCGTGGATACGGTGACTTCCTGCATGGAGTCCGGTCTCGGCGTGATCATGGAGTAGAAGCCATCCCCGCCGTATTGCCCCATGTAGTTCTGGTCCTGCGTGGGGACACCGTCCACGGTGATATGGAGGGTGGAATTCGGCATGCCCATGAAGGTGGCGTTGCGCGAGCTGCCCGTCGTGGTCACGCCCGGCATGAATACCAGGAAGTCGAGGGCGTTGCGGGTAGCCAGCGGCAACTGGGCGATCTGCGTGGTCGAAAGCGTCGTCGAAATCGTGGCGGAGGCCGTCTGGATCACCTCGGCACCTGCAGTTACCGTCACGGTTTCTGTACTGCCGCCAACCTGCAGCACGATCCTGACGGCCGAGGGGACGCCTACAACCAGCACGATATTCTTGGTGACGGACTGCTTGAAATTCGGCACCGTCACCGTAGCCGTGTACGTGCCGGCACTCAACGCCGGAATCAGGAAGGTCCCATTCTCGGCGGTGACTGCTTTATACTCAGCCCCGGTGTTATCATTCTTGACCGTCACTTCGGCGCCTGGAATTACGCCGCCAGACTGGTCAACCACGGTTCCGGTGAGCGAGGAAGTCGTGCCCTGGGCAAAGCCCAGGCAACTCATCGCCCCAATCAGGAACAATGCAAAAATTAGCCGGAATGCATTTCGTTTCATATGGATTCCTTGGTTGAAATAGTTAATCCTCGAAACTGGAGTATGACCCAGTTCCGCCCCATTCATTCATCGCAGGCACCAGAAGATCGAATTCTGGAATCCTGCGATCCGCGCCGGAAACACTTGGGCATGAGAATATTCAACAGTAACAGCTACGCCCTGGTCTTACGGCCTCGGCTGTTCGCCTGAGCCACAAAACCCGGAGCGCCTAATTTTGCGGGATTTGCCAGGGAACCCGCTAGAATCAGGGATATTTTTTCGGCTTCAAGATCGCGAGCCGAGCGCACCTGTCCTCAGTTTTTTGAGGCTCCGTAATGCGTCCGCTTCTCCATCCCTGTGATTGATAGCCCCAGTGTTGAATCGCCAACTCGGCGATTTATGCGGCGATGATATCTATCCTGCCCGCACGATACAAGAATATTTTTAGGAACCGTTAATTTTTGCCAATGCGGCATTTGACCTGTCTAACACTGATGGCATTCAGCCAAGGAATCCCGGAGGGATTCAGCACCGCAGCCGGGTGGCAACAGCAGTCACCGCGAAGACCGCAAAGACCTCAAAGAATTGCAGTTATTCTTCTTCGTGGTCTTCGTGGTCTTGGCGGTCCGATGGCTGCATATGATATTTTCACAGCTTCG
>JBGQNR010000159.1:0-15248 GCA_041501225.1 Acidobacteriota bacterium | reverse complement strand
TGGGCCCGCCGAAGGGGTCAAGTACCGCTTCGTGTGGGACGCGCCCTTCCAAATCTCACCGCACGACCACAACACGCTCTACGTCGGCAGCCAGTACGTCCACCGCACAACCGACGGCGGTCAGATCTGGCAGGTCATCAGTCCCGATCTTACGCTCAACGACCGGAGCCGGATGGGAAGCTCCGGGGGCCTGACGCCCGACAACATCGGTGTTGAGTACGCCGGCGTCATCTATGCGATCGCCGAATCGCCCAAAGAACGCGGGCTGATATGGATCGGCACGAACGATGGGCTCGTGCAGCTGACGCGTGACGCAGGAAAGACGTGGACGAACATTACCAAAAACCTGCCGAACCTGCCGCCGTGGGGCTCGGTCCGATGCATCGCGCCGTCCCGCTACGATGCGGCGACGGCATATCTCAGCGTTGACTTCCACCAGATGAACAACCGCGATCCGTTCGTCTATAAAACGACCGACTACGGCCAGACGTTTAAGGCAATCACCAGCGGCATTCCGAAGAGCATGCTCAGCTACGTGCATTGGATCTACGAGGATCCCATGCGGCGCGGGCTGCTCTACCTGGGCACGGAGAACGCGATCTACGTGTCGTTCGACGATGGCGAGAACTGGCAGCCGCTGCAGAACGACCTGCCGCATGCCCCGGTATACGGCATCACGGTGCAGGAGCATTTCAACGATCTGGTAATCGCGACCTACGGGCGCGGCTTCTGGATCCTGGACGACATCACGCCGCTGCAGCAGCTCACCGGACAGGTGCTCGACTCCGACGTACATCTGTTTGCGCCGCGGCCGGCATACCGCTTCCGGAACATTGCGGCGCCCTCGACGCCGTACGACGATCCTACGATCGGCGAGAATCCGCGCTACGGCGCGTCGATCAACTACTACTTGAAAGGCCCGGCGTCGGGGAGTGTGACGATCACGATCTCTGATCAGAAGGGCGAGGTTGTGCGCAAAATGACCGGCACGAATACGGCGGGGCTCAATCGAATCTACTGGGATCTCCGCTTCGAGCCCACCAGGGAAATCCGTCTGCGTACCAGCCCGATGTACGCGCCGTGGGTGCGTGTCGGTCCGGACGGGTGGCGGCCGGCGCCGGGCGCCGGCTCGCTCAGCATTCTCGCGCCTCCGGGCACGTACACCGTAAAGCTCTCGGCCGGCGGGCGCGAATTGACCCAGCCGCTCACGGTGCGCA
Organism: Acidobacteriota bacterium; assembly: GCA_041501225.1. Taxonomy (GTDB): domain Bacteria; phylum Acidobacteriota; class UBA6911; order UBA6911; family UBA6911; genus JAFNAG01. Next base: position 14,031 of record JBGQNR010000159.1, on the reverse strand, counting down.
AGGATCCGAACTCGGGCGGCGGCGAAGCGGAAATCGAGGCGCAGATGCGCCTGCTTTTCGACCTGCGGAAAGACCTCAACAGCGCGGCCGACACGGTCAACCAGATCGAGCTCGTGCGGAGCCAAATCGAAGGGCTCGCCAAGCTCGTCGACGATGCGGCGATCAAGAAGGCTGGCGACGACCTGAACCAGAAGCTGGTTGATGTGGAAATGAAACTGATCGAGCTGCGCCTGACGGGGGGACAGGACGGCGTCCGTTACGGGTCCAAACTCATTTCGAAGATCAACTACCTGGCCAACGGCCTCGCGAGCGGCGATTTCAAGCCCACGGGCCAGCAGACGGAGGTGCAGAAGGTACTCGAAGACCAGTTGCGCACTGCCCTGAGCGACCTCGACGGCCTCGTCACCAAGAATCTGGCCGGCTTCAACGACATGCTGCGCAAGAAGAACATCACAAACATCATCGCGAAGACGCCCTGACCGCGACAAGGATGGAGGATGGTGTCAGGCCTGGAAAATTTCATTTTTGCTTTTCTTCCACTCGCCGCATGCCCAGAAAAATGAATTTTTCCAGGCTTGACACCATTTCTCAAGCCCGGTCGCAGGAATATTTCAGCGAACTCTTGGGGCAAACCTATGCTATCCTCAGCCCAGCCCAGAAGAGCGATTCCCTATTCACTGAATTCGCTGCTTGCATGCCAGCCCGAGGCGGAAAACTTCATCGAATCCCCTGCGTTGGAATTAGCGGCTAAAGCGCTGGCTCAGGATCAAATGAAAGCACCACCAAGAGATCTGGTCGGCACTACCATCGCTCACTATTTCATCGAGGAGAAGATTGGCGCAGGCGGCATGGGCGTGGTCTACAAGGCCCGGGACACTCATCTTGAGCGAAATGTCGCCATCAAGGTGCTCCCGGTTGAAGCAGTCGCCGACTTGGAACGAAAGCGGCGTTTCGTGCAGGAAGCGAAGTCTGCCTCAGCTCTGAACCATCCCAACATCATTCACATTTACGATATTGACAGTGCCGATGGCAGCGACTTCATCGCAATGGAGTACGTTGCGGGCAAGGCGCTCAACCAGTTGATCGGGCGCAACGGTCTGCAAATCGGCGAAGCTCTGAAGTACGCCGTGCAGATCGCCGATGCGCTCGCGGCGGCACACGATGCCGGAATAGTCCATCGTGACCTGAAGCCGGCCAACATCATGGTTACGGAAAAGGGCCTGGTGAAAGTACTGGATTTCGGCCTGGCCAAACTGATCGAGACTTCTCAGGGGGACACAACCGCTACTACCCATACGATTGAACCCCTGACCGAGGAAGGCAGAATCATCGGCACCGTTGCCTACATGTCTCCGGAGCAGGCCGAGGGCAGGAAGGTCGATACGCGCTCAGACATATTCTCATTCGGCTCGGTGTTGTACGAGATGCTGACCGGAAGCCGCGCATTTCAAGGCAGCAGCAAGATCGGGATCCTCTCGTCAGTATTGCATCAGGAGCCCAAACCTATCGAAGGCGTCCCGCCTGAGTGGGGCAACCTGTTTGGATTACGCAGGGTTCAAGACAGGCAACCGGTCCCGACCCGTCTCCTGACGGTGAATGGGTGGCCTTCTGCGACGCGAGAACCAAGCAAGAGCACCTTTTCCTCATCCGGACGGACGGTACGGGCGAGCGCCAGATCACGAATGACCCTGCTTACGATCGTATCCCGCGCTGGTCGCCCGACGGCAAGCGCATCGCATTTTTTTCCAATCGGGTAACCAATCGGTCGCAAATCTGGGCTATCAACCCCGACGGGAGCGGTCTGCAGCGGCTTGGTGAAACCGATCGGTCCATCTTCAGTCCTGTCTGGTCTCCGGATGGCATGCGGATCGCTTATAATAGCTTGGCCGGGGGGACTTTCGAAAACTTCATCAGTGAACTCGGCAAGTCCTGGAAGGATCACTCGGAGCGCTTGCGGGCCTTCAGCGAATCGGAATACTTTGGTGTGGTCTCGTGGTCGGCCAACGGGAAATGGTTAGTCGGGAATGTGTTTAGAAAGAACAATGCGTTCAATCCGAGCGGCACCGCTGTGTATTCCCTGGAGAGCAAACGATTTGAGAAACTCGCTGAATTTGGAGGGGCCCCTGCTTGGCTAAGCGACAGCCGCAGGCTTCTCATTGGATATAAGGACAAGATATACCTCGCAGATAGAGGCTCCTCTAAGGTTCGAGAAATTTATAGCGTCCTCCCCTACAACATTTGGTCCTACCTAAAAGCCTCCAAGGATAATCGGACGATCTACTACGCTTTGGAAATGAACGAAGCAGACATTTGGCTGATGACCCTGCATTAGGAATGAGCTAAACAGCAGGATTTCGAAGAGCGGAAGCAGGTCGGACCAATGCTGTTAAACGCTCTATCCCGCCCTTTCTATATTTGAGGAATTCCGATTCAGGCAGCGGAGGGCAGGGCGGCTTTTGCCTGGATTTTCGTGCAGCGGCGATTGTATTAGGTCATTCTCATTTTCTCTTGCAATCTGAGAAGCCAAGTGGCTATCATCTTGTCCGACATTGCGACCTATGCGGACGCGAAGCCTGCTGGTCGTGAAGATCAGCCCTGGATTCGTTTCAGACAGGGGCGGAGAAGCGGACGCGCATCTGAAACTCGCAGGCCTGCTGGGCATTGACTGTCCTTACGCCGGCCTGTCACCTCAGGAGCGCGAGGCTGCCCCTGATTTCATAGGCTTCTCCTGGCCGATTCCGCAGCCTTTGCGGTTCCTGGCAAAGGCAGCGCCGTAGCAGAGGCGCTGGCTCGCAGTCGAGACTATCACGGAAATTACCGATGTCCCGATGGCCTCCCGCCCGGTGTGCGGGACGGCCCATTTCTATTCTCTCGGAATGTGATCGATAAGTGCGGGAACGAAACCATGTGGTTTCTGACCCGGTTTCTTGGATCAACTCTCTAAGCTTAAGGAATTCTTATGAAACAGCATTTCTTCAGGATAGTTTCTGCGATGCTCCTGGTGGCGGCGATCAGCCTGACAGGTTACGCACAAGGTGGCGGATCGACGGCCTCGCTCCTGGGATCGGTTCTCGATCAGTCAGGAGGCGTGGTCCCCGGTGCGACGGTAGTTGCCAAAAACGACGCCACCGGCACGGAGTTCAACACCATCACTGCCGAGAATGGTACCTTCACCATTCCCGCCATGTCGGTCGGCACCTATACCGTGACCATTGTGGCGGCAGGTTTTAAGCAATTTGTTGTGGAAAAGGTCAAGATGGATGCGGGCGTTCCTGCGAACGTTCGTGCTGTTCTCCAGGTTGGCAGCCGGACGGAAACCGTCATTGTGACCGGAGGCGCCGAAATTGTTCAGGCAACTTCGGCGAACATTTCCACCACGATGGGCGTAAATCAGATTGCCAACCTTCCGCTTTCAACCCGTAACGCTCTCGACTTCGTCGTGTTTCTACCCGGCGTCAACGCGCCGGGGATAACCCGCGATGCCACCTTCATGGGCTTGCCGCAGGCCGCGGTCAATATCACGATTGACGGCGTCAACGCGCAGGACAACTACAATAAAACCACAGAGTTTTTCGTGCGCGTCAGCCCGCGCCTGGACGCCGTAGAGGAAGTGACTGTATCCACGGCCACCCCGGGGGCTGAAAGCGCCGGCCAGGGAGCGGTCCAGATCCGCTTCACGACCCGCCAGGGAAGCAACGAATTCCACGGCAGCCTTTACGAGTACCATCGCAATCAGATTTTCAACTCCAACTACTGGTTCAACAACCGCGATAAGGCGCCGACCTACGATGGCGGGAGCACGCCTTGCACGCCGCAGCAACTGACCAGCGAATGGGATAAGTGCAAGGCTCCGCGCGATCCCGTAAAACTGAATCAATTCGGCGGACGGTTGGGAGGTCCTATCCTCATCCCAAAACTTTTCAATGGCCGGGACAAGGCTCTGTTTTTCTTCAACTTCGAGGAATTCCGCCAGCCCAACGCCATCGCCCGACAAAGGACGATATTCAATCCGCTGACCCAACAGGGTACCTTCCAGTACAACGTCACCGTGGGTGGTCAGCCGCAGGTCCGGCAGGTGAACCTGCTTCAGCTGGCGGCCGCCAATGGACAGACGTCGACCATGGATCCTATCATCGTGAAGCTACTGACCGACATACGCAATTCGACCACTACGACCGGGGGTGTGCAGCAACTGAGTGATCCGAATCTGCAGCGGTTTACATTCACCAACACCGGCCTGGTGATCAATCATTTCCCGACGGCGCGCTTCGATTTCAACATTACGAAGCAGCACCACCTGGAGGTTACCTACAATTACACCAAGAATATCCGCACTCCGGATATTCTCAACAGCACCGATCCGGCTTTCCCGGGTTTCCCCAATCTCGGCCAATACGTTTCTCACCGATTTATCGGCGGGATCGCGGTGCGTTCGACCTTGAAGCCTACTCTGGTCAATGAACTGCGTCTTGGCCTGTCAGGCGGGTCTTCGCTATTCAGGCCCGAGTTGAGCCCAAGCCAGTTCAGCGGCTCACTGGCCAACCAGGCAGGTTTTGCTCTCGGCCTCAGCGCGGCAGGTATCACCAATGCATACACGACCAACGGCCCCAGCCGCCGCAATACGCCCACGCAGGTAATCGAAGAAACGCTGAGCTGGATTCGAGGTGCGCACAGTTTCAGTTTTGGTGGCGGCTTCACCAACATCGGCATGTGGACGTGGAGCCAGAGTCGCGTCGTGCCGGCGATCACCTTTGGGGTGAACAGCAACGATCCGGCGATCGCCATGTTCAATACCACAAACTTCCAGGGAGCCGCGTCCGCGGATCTCACGCGGGCTCAAAACATCTATTCGGTATTGACGGGGCGCGTCACCGCCGTTACTGCCGATGCGTATCTGGACGAAAAAACCAATCAATATGCCTACCTCGGAGCCCGGATAAATCGCGGCCGCATGCGCGAGATGGGATTTTTCGCTCAGGACTCCTGGCGGACACGGCCGGACCTGACGCTCACCTTCGGGATGCGCTATGAGCTGCAACTCCCCTTTGTGCCTCTCAATGAAAGTTACACCACAGCCGACGTCTCGGATCTGTACGGGATCTCCGGGTACGGCAACCTCTTCAAACCCGGCGTTATGACAGGCCGCGATACGCAGTTCATCCTCTACAAGAAGGGCGTAAAAGCATACAACGTGGACGCCAATAATCTTGCTCCCAGCTTCGGCTTTGCCTGGACTCCGAAATCAAGCCACCGCTGGCTGAGTCGCATCCTGGGTGCCAGCGGAGGGACGGTCTTACGCGGCGGGTATTCCATTGCCTACAACCGCTACGGAATGGCGGAAATTCAAAGCCTGTTTTCGTCCAATCCGGGAAGTTTTGTCAACGGCACGCGCAGCATGACGCTGGGAAATCTGGTCACGAACGTCGGCAACGACAAGCTCCCGGTTTTGTTGAGTGAGACGGGCCGCCTCGGTGCAGCCCCGTTCCCGAGCGCGCCGACCTTTCCGATGATCGGGGCGGTCACTAATTCGGTCAACATCTACGACCCCAATCTCAAGACCCCCTATACTCAATCCTGGAGCCTCGGCATCCAGCGCGAGATTACCAAAGATACGGTCGTCGAGGTGCGGTACGTGGGCACGCGCAATCTTGCGGGGCAGACCACTTACAATCTCAATGAGACCAATATTGTCGAGAACAAGATGCTCGACGAGTTCAGGCTGGCGATGGTGAATCTCCAGGCCAACATCGCACAGGGCCGAGGAAGCAATTTCAAATACTACGGGCCGAACACGGGTACTTCGCCGTTACCGATCTCTCTTGCTTACTTTAGCGGGCTTCCGGCAGCGCAGGCCAGTGATCCGACCAAATACAACCTCTCCACTCAGTGGTCGAGCACGACCTTTGTAAACTCCCTGGCGATGACGAATCCCACGCCGGGGACCTTCGCGGATAACCTGTGGAGTGATGCAACTCGCCGGGCCAATGCCCTGGCCGCCGGATTGCCGGCCAACTTCTTCCTGGCGAATCCGGGACTGACGGGCGGGGCCAACTACACAGGCAATGGTGGATACGGCCGCTATGACGCGATGCAGGTCGAATTGCGCCGTCGCTTGTCCAAGGGATTGCTGATTCAATCCAACTACACCTGGGGGAAATCGTTCAGTTCCTCCAGAGTCTCCTTCCGGGCGCCGAGGGTAAATACGCTCGGCAGCACGATCGCTCACTCTTTCAAGATCAACTGGGTTTACGAACTGCCGTTAGGGCATGGGAAAAAGATGCTGGCAAGTACGGGCAAGCTCATGGATACGCTCATCGGCGGTTGGGAATTCCACGGCACCGGCCGCATTCAGAGCGGGGCGTTGCTCGACTTCGGCAATGTCCGCCTCATCGGGATGACTCGGAAAGAACTCCAGGCGATCTACGGGCTCAATTTCGACAACGCGGCCGCGATTATCTATGCGCTGCCGAAGGATGTCATCGACAATACGATCAAGGCGTTTAGCGTATCCGCGACCTCTGCGACCGGTTACGGCTCCCTCGGTCCGCCCACGGGACGCTACTTCGCACCCGCCAACACCGCTAACTGCATCGAAGTGTACGACGGGCAGTGCGCGCCGGTGGAAACGGTCGTACGGGGCCCCGTGTTCACCCGCTTCGACATGAGCATCGTCAAGAGAGTGCGTTTCACCGAACGGGTCAGCTTTGAACTGCGCGGTGAGGTTTTGAACGCATTCAACAACGCCAATTTCTTTGGAGTCGCCAATCCGGGCAGCAGCGCGACCTGGGGCCAGATCACATCGGCCTATCGGGACGTGTCCAACAGCCAGGATCCGGGCGGACGCATGGTCCAACTCGTCGCGCGCATTACTTTCTAGCCATCCACAAGGCTGCAATCACGGGAGGAGCATGGCCCTGCCATCCTCCTCCCGGCTTTTAGACCTGAGGACGTTCCACACGATAACCTATACATGACGACCTAAATCGTGAGCTTTTTTTGAACCACGAAGACCGCGAAGACTGCAAAGCCCTGCGCTCTCGCTTCCTCCGCTGGAGCAGCCCCCGGCTAACATCTTTGCGCGAGGCGCACGGGAAAACGCTTGCAGATCCCAACGCCTAAGTCCCTCTTTCACCAGCGCTTTCCCGTGCGCCTCGCGCAAAGATGTTGCAGCACATGGCGCTGTGCCCCAGCGGAGGAAGTGAGAGCGCATGTACGAAAACCTTTCTGCGTTTATGACCTTTGCGGTCTTCGAGGTCTTCGCGGTTTTATAATGTGGGACCCCGGTTTTTCGGAATCAGAACCGGTGCAGGTAGGAGACTTTCAGGAAGAGTCCGCGTTCTGTATTTAGATAATCGCCCGTGCCACGCAGCAGCTGTTGTCCGTCCCAGGAGCGCCGCTCAAAAATCGTACCGTAGCCGGCATAGGCTACCGTGCCCGGGATCAGTTCATACGACCCGAGGAAATCGGTGAGGATGCGCGTTTTCGAGCTGTCGTACTGCGCGATGGCTCGCAGGGAGAAGTGCCTGTTGATCTGGTACTCTGTGCGCGTGTTGAGAATATTCACCCCATAGACGCGTTGCCCTGTGGACAACCGATCAAAAGTGTCGCGAGTGAAGCTGATGCGCTGATTCAGTCTGGCATCGGGTTGGAAGCTCGCACTTGCGGAAAAATAAAGTTCATTGCCGGGAAAGGGATTGATCGGATCGTAATAGGTCGAGCGCGATCGGCTGAATTGCGACTGGACGTTGAGCCAGCGCAGAAGCTGCGCCGCCCCCTGCAGCGAAAGCGAACGGACCTCGAATGACTGCTGTGCCCAGGGTTCCCGGCCGCTTACCCATTGCACGCGGAACATTCCTTGCCTCGTGAAATACATGCGCACGGCAGCTACGGCAATCACGTCATTGCCTCCCTGGATGCGGTCCCGGTAGCCGCGCACAAAAACGAACGGGTTGATCTTTTTGAACCACTTGTAACGATTCTCATTCGGATAAAGATTTATGCCTGAATAGGCCCAGCCGCCGGTAATCCCAGTCCGGTTGTAAAAGGCGGTGTCCATCTGGAAATCCCGGTCGTAGTGCTCCAACTGGACTGCGGCTTCATAACGCTTGCTCCCGTAGCCATAGGACATTTGCGCCGCCATGCCCTGCCTGCCCGGACTGCCATCGAGCGGGAGAGTATCCGATCCAATTGCCGTGGCACTCCAATTCTGATGGTCTCCCATATGAAGCGAGACATCGCTCGCCACAACCCGGTTATGGCCGCCGCCGAATTCGGTGTCCGTAAACAGTCCCCCGATGTAGCTTCCCTTGCCGATGCTGTAGAGCATCCGCCCGATGTTGAAATTCTTTCGTTCCCCGGCATTCGGATCCGAGCTGTCGAGCTCTCCGGGGGCGCGATCGGAAGCGGACAGCGTCGCAAAGGTGAACTTCCCCAGGCTCCCCGTCAGCTTCATGCCGAAGAGCGGGTCGACGATGCGGCGCGTGTGCACCGCGGTGCGCATATTGCCGTCTCCCCCTGCGCCCGCCAATTCAAAGGTTCCGCTTCCTTCCATGAAAAAAGGCCGTTTTTCGCTATAGAAGATCGGATAACGCTGATTCACTTCCACCTGGTAGGAATCGCTCTCCACCTGGCTGAAGTCTGGGCGATAGGTTCCATCCAGCGTGACGGAGGATGTGATCCCGTATTTGACGGTGAACCCGGCATCCGGCTTCGAGTCGGACTTGCCCCAGCGGTCGGCGGTCTCACGGCTCTGCCGCAGCGAGTAGGTAAGATTGGGAATCGTCTCCAGGGTGAGCGCCTGCTTGAGATTGTGGAAAAGCAGCGGAGCATATCGCGTGAAAATCGACTGGCCGCGCGGGAGATCAGGCCAGGATGCGGACATGCCGAGGCGACTGACGCGCCGCCAGAAAATCACTCCCATCCGTACCTCGTCGCCGCTTCTGAAGCGAATGCTTTTGAGCGGAATGCGCAATTCCGCCTCGTATCCTGCGGAGGTTATTCTGCCCGCGCTTTCCCACACCCAGTCCGGAGATGTATCTTCCCCCTTGGTGCTGGTATTGAGGATGTCCCCCTGAATGCCGCTGGGATTGACGAACAGGTCGTAGGAGCTTTGACCGCTGCCGAGAGCGTCCAGGCTAATGCCTACCCAGTCATCGTTCCATAGCGTGTCCCTGCGTGCGATGGAAGTCTTGATCTTGTCAGGCTCAGGATCCAGGCAGCGGAAGGCAAGATACAGATTGTTTTTGTCGTAGGCCATCCATACGGCCGTCTTCTGTGCCATCGTTTGGCCGTAGGCGGGATTGTAAGTCAACCACTCACCCAACGGCAGAGGCGGCGTCTCCCAGGCTGCTTCATTCAGTAAACCGTCAATGACTGGAGGAGTCGCAAGATACGGCACTTCGATCGGCGGCAGCTTGAGCGGCTCGGCGATAGAAGCGGCGCGGGCGGTGGCTTCCTTCCCGATCTTGGATTTTGCCGTTTCAGATGTCGATTGAGCCCAGCCTGCTCGAGGCACCACCCAGCCTACACAGATCAGCCCGGCGACGAAAGAATACAGAAATCGACCAGATCGCATGATGATGACAGCACGTCCTCAATGTGTCGGAATTCGACCGAGAGATTCCATGAATGTCCAAATCACAACGGGTATGACGAATAATGCGGGAAAAAAGTTTGCTTGAATTTCAGAACTTTTGACCAGCCGTGGTCCGTGGCCGCCACCTGTTTACAGGAATGCCGCGCGGTCAGTTCCTTGCGGCCGGCTGTCGGCTTGGATCTTTGGGGTGCGTTGTGTGATTACAAATCACGCCGAGGGAAAGGAGCATCGAAGGAGGCGCACTGCCGCCCTTATGCGCCTCCAGACTGCTGGAACTTATTTCTTCCGCCCTTTTTTGTAGGTCTTCTGGAGCTGCTTGAGAGCCTTCTCGTCCTTGCGGAGTTGCCCTCGATCAGCCTTGACCGATGGATTATCTTTGCCAAGCTGCAGCTTGTCAGCTTTAAGCTTCTTTTTGTCCTCGCGGATCTGCGTCAGTAGCCGTTGGCGCTTCTGCTTATATACCGATTGATCTATTGTAGTTACAGGATTAGCCTTCTGCCCGGCGACCTTCATGGTGCCAGGCTTAACCTTCTGCCTGACCCCTTTCTGCGGCACCGCCATGAGGGTTCCGCTAAGCAGTAGCGCGATCGCAGCACTTAACAGAATCCTATCGAAATGCCTCATGATTCCTCCTTGGTACATGCTGTATAAACCGCAGTCAGGATAAAAAGTTTCACACCCAAATGCGGCAAATATCTTATCGTCGGAAATCGCCCCGACACGCGCTTTTGCGCTCGGCGAATTGATCTTCTTCCATCGACGCCACCTTTAGTGATATAAGAAAAGTCCAATCTTTCACCAGGAGGTGCGGCTCGTGAAACGGAGAGATTTCCTCACTCAAGGCGCGATCGCGGCCACCGCTCTCGCCCTCCCGCCCCTGGCCGCGGCCGCCACTCAGGCGGTCACGCCCGCTGGAGGCAAATCCGGCCGCTTTAAGCTCAAGTATGCCCCAAGCTTCGGCCAGTTCAAGGCCCACACAGGCGAGGACCTCGCCACTCAGATCCAGTTCGTCGCAGACCAGGGCTTTAGCGCCATGTTCGATAACGGGATCATGAACCGGCCTGCAGAGCAGCAGGAACTCATTGCACGCGAGTTGTCCAAGCGCGGTCTGATCCTTGGCCCCTTTGTGCTCTACGCCGATTTTCCCAAAAAGAGCTACGTTATGCGCGACAAGGACATCCGCGAGATGCTGCTTCAGAAAATGCGACAGGGCATCGAAACCATGCAGCGCACGGGATGCAAACAGGCCCTGGTTGTGCCGGGACGCTACGACGAAAGCCTGGCTTGGGACTATCAGACCGCCAACGTAATCGATAACCTCCGGGCTTGCATGGATCTCTGCCAGCCCGCGGGTCTCGTCCTCGTCCTCGAGCCGCTCAACCCAAAGAACCACCCCGGCCTGTTTCTGACGAAAATCCCCCAGGCCTACGCGATCTGCAAGGCTGTGAACAATCCCTCCTGCAAGATCGTGAACGACCTTTACCACCAGCAGATCACCGAGGGCAACCTCATCCCCAACATCGAGGCAGCCTGGGATGAAATCGCTGCTTTCCACATCGGCGACAATCCGGGGCGAAACGAACCAACCACCGGCGAAATCAATTATCGAAACGTCTTCCAGAGGATCCATGCCAAGGGGTATCAGGGCGTGCTGTGCATGGAGCATGGCCAAAGTAAGCCCGGCAAGGAGGGCGAGCAGGCGGTCATCGACGCCTATCGTGCCTGCGATCAATTCTGAAGGGAGAAAAATCATGGGTGAGCTGAATAATTTGCGTGTGAGTCGACGCGACTTCGTCAAGACCGTAGCCACAGCTTCAGCGGCCACGGTTATTCCCGGCAGTCTTGGACTCTTCGCCCTCGGTACGGATGCGATTAAGGTAGGAGTCATCGGCTGTGGCGGCCGGGGGACCGGGGCTACGATCGACTGTCTTAATGCTGCCCCCGGAGTCGAGGTGGTCGCATTGGGCGACCTTGTACCCGACCGGGTGGAGAGTGCTCTCAAGAAACTTAAGGCAACATTCCCGGAGAGGGTCAACGTGCCGGCCGGCCGTTGTTTTACCGGCTTTGATAACTACCTCGGTGTATGCTCCTGTCCGGATGTGAATCTCATCGTCACCGCAGCGCCCCCCGGCTTCCGCCCGATCCATCTCAAGGCAGCGGTCGAGGCCGGCAAGCACGTGTTCATGGAAAAGCCCGTCGCGGTGGATCCCATAGGTGTCCGCTCGGTGATTGCTTCGTCCGACCTGGCCAAACAGAAAAACCTGGCCATCGTCGCGGGCACGCAGAGGCGCCACCAGAAACTCTATCTCGAGATGATGAAGAGGATCCAGGACGGCCAGATCGGCGAGATCGTCGCCGCCCAGTGTTACTGGAACATGGGGGATCTGTGGCTCAAGAAGCACGAGCCGAACATGACCGAAATGGAATGGCAGTGCCGCAACTGGCTCTACTTTACCTGGCTTTCAGGCGATCACATCGTCGAGCAGCACGTCCACAACATCGACGTGATCAACTGGGCCATCGGGGCGATGCCCAAGAACATCATGGGTATGGGCGGCCGCCAAGTGCGCGTTTCTCCCGAGTACGGCAACATCTTCGACCACTTCTTCGTCGAGTTCGAGTACCCGAACGGCGTCCGTGTTGCGAGCATGTGCCGGCAGACCAAAGGGTGCGCCGAACGCGTCGAAGAAAGGATTGTCGGCACCAAGGGAGTGGCCCTCAGTTCAGGGGAGATCAAGGGAGAGAAGCCCTGGAAGTTCGAAGAGAAAGAAACGAATCCCTATGTTTTGGAGCATGCCGATTTGATCGCGTCGATCCGCGGGGGCAAGGTTCTCAACGAAGGGCGCCAGATCGCTGAGAGCACCATGTGCGCGATTATCGGGCGGATGAGCGCCTACACCGGCCGTGCAATCTCCTGGGAATGGGCCATGAATTCATCCAAACTTGACCTGTCGCCGGCGAAGTACGAGTTCGGCCCCAATCCCGTGGACCCCGCGGCGGTTCCGGGCGTCACGCCGCTTATCTAGAAACCGCGAAACACACGGTGCGGAATATCCGCAACCCAAAAGCCTCAACGCAGAGGGCGCAGAGACCGCAGAGCATTTTTCGTTTTTGAATGGCTTCTCTCTGCGCCCTCTGCGTTGAGCTGTTGCTCTTCTTGCCTAAATGGCAAGGACTTGTACGTAAGTAGTACGGAAGGCACGAAAGTGATTCTTTCGTACCTCCCGTGGCTGCCGTTTTACTGCGAGCATTTCTCAACCCACACCTGCATGAGGTCGACGACCGTCTCTACCGATTTCTCCATCCCGTAAACCGAAAGCCATTCGGTGGGCCCATGAAAGTTCGCGCCGCCGGTAAAGATATTCGGGCAGGGCAATCCCCGTTCTGTTAACCGCGACCCATCCGTGCCCCCGCGGATCGGCTTCCACTTCGGCTCGAGTCCGGCGCGCACCGCCCCCTCCCAAAGACAATCGAGGAGGCGCATGTCGCCGCCCATGTGATCTTTCATGTTCCGGTACTGTTCGATGATTTTGAGCTCGATCTTCATCCGCGGATACAATGCCTGCACTTCAGCGACGATCTGCTCCAGCTTGCTCTTGAGAACCTCCAGGCCCGGCGTGTGGAAGTCCCGAAGCAGGATTTTCAGCGTCGACTTGGCTTCGGCGCCCTCGAGAGCGTGCGGATGGATATATGCCTCGTACCCTTCGGTCGTCTCAGGCGCAATATCCTTAGGCATTCTCACGATGATTTCGCCCATGGCGCGGATGGAGTTGATCATGATGCCTTTCGCGGTTCCGGGGTGGATGTTGCGCCCATGGACGGTGATGATGGCTTGGTTGGCGCTGAAAGTCTCCTTGTTCAACTCGCCCGGTTTGTCTCCATCCACGGTGTACGCGAAATTGGCGCCGAACTGCTGGATGTCGAAGTATTTCGTTCCAGCCCCAACCTCTTCATCCGGAGTGAAACAAATCCGGATGTCCCCATGGGAAAGAGCGGGATTGGCCAGCAGGGTCTGCGCTGCCGTCATGATAATGGCGATTCCGGCCTTGTCATCCGCGCCCAGAAGAGTTGTGCCATCCGAAGTCACGATGATGCGCCCGATGTTGTCGAACAACTCCCGATTCTCCGCGACGGGAATAACAACACTCGGGTCTCCAGGAAGCACGATGTCTCCGCCTTTATACTCGAACACCTGAGGCTTCACGTCCTTCCCGCTCGTCGATGGCGAGGTATCCACGTGGGCAATCAATCCGATGACAGGCACCTTCCCATAAGCCGGGTGGTTCGGCGCTAGACCGCAAACCAGCGTGAGTTTTTAGCGAAAAAAGATGAAACAACCTGGAATGTGCGTCGTTATTGGTTATAATAGGATATTGCAAATAACCACTACAACCAAAAGGAGCACATTCCAGGTGAACAAAAGAAACCACAAAATC
>JBGQNR010000158.1:0-15256 GCA_041501225.1 Acidobacteriota bacterium | reverse complement strand
GCGCTCGACGCTGCGGGGATGAACCTTCACCCCGAAGCGCCCGGCCACAAGCCCGGCCAATACGGAAGCGCCTATGGAATCGTCCTTCGTCCGTTCCTGGACGACAAACTCGAGCACTTCCCCGGTCAGCTTGTGCCCGCCTCGGGGCCCGCGCTTCTTCGGCGTCAGTCCCGGCAGTCCTTCCTGTTCGAAGGTAAACCGCGCCTGATAATACGCCGGACGCGAAAAACCGAACGTAGCCGATGCCCGGCTGACCGGCAGGCCCTCGTGCCGCACCCGGCGCAGCATCTCGTACTTGACCTGGACCAGGTCGCGCGGATCGAAAAAATCGTCCTCGCGAAACAGCAGATCGGTCACTGCCTCGGGGCGCCGGTTCAGGCAGCCCTGGGCCTGCAGGGATTGAAGCTTGGCATCGGTCCGCTTGTCGTTCGCCATTGAGATCTCCCGGCAAAATAGCCTGAATGTGTGTAAGTATAATTATGTACACATATTTTGCTTTGTCAAGCGTTTTTTGCCGTATTCCATTATGATACCTTGGTTATAATGCCACTAATACCCTTTTCACCCGTTCGCTCCCGAAAGGCGACCGGCATAATTACCGTTACACTCACGGCATAATTACCCTTACACCTCACCGGTCCCATTCCGCGCCTTCCTTTCATGGCTTGAGCCTCTCGATCATCTCTGCCAACCGCGCGAGATCCTCAACCCGAAAATACGAGCGCCCGGCCGCAAGTGCCACAAACGGATCCGACTGGTCCGCCGCATCAGTCCATGCCAGGGGAATGGCAACCACGCGGCCATCTCCGTCGAGGCATTCGACGCACTCCCGGCCCCAACTGCGCCTATATTGAGCCAGTTCGAACTGCTCGCCGGAGCGAGGGTGGAAAGGATGGGTGATCGTAATGCGGTTTTTCAGCTGCTGATAAAAGGGTGCAATGCGCGACCTATGCGTTGAACAGCAGTGTGTCCTCTCGTGAAAGCGGATTGAAAGCTCGAACGCCGCGCCCGGATGCCGTAGTCTTGGGCGTGGCATCATCGACGACAGCCAGCGCATCAAGATATCTCTGGTTGGCCCGCCGCGAGACGTCCTGGTAGCGAAAGAGATAAGCTACGCTTTTCCTCATTGGAACCCACTCCAGGACTTCCTTGCCCTTGCGAGCGACTCTCTTCCTGACTTTAAATTCCTCGGGATTGTTGATAACCATCTCGACCCGAAGAACCGAACCGGCTTTGTCGTACATTTTCAGCCAGTTCTCTTTGACGCGATGTTTGATCCTTGCGCCAGGGATTCTGCGGCGCCTGTCCTTACCGAAAAGTCGAACGCGATCAGATTGGCTCGCCCCGGCTGGTTTCGGTCAAGGCGAATCGCCGGGGACTCCTCATGCTCTTGGGCCTGAAAGATGATAGGCGGGACGTCGTCGACGAACTCGTCTTTCCTATGAACGGTCTCGTGCCCGCGGGTATGTTCGAAGTAGTGCGATCTGCTGAACTCGGGAGTTCAGGCGGCTCTCCGCTCCTAGCGATGATGAAGCCCTCCGACCTTGGGCACCGCGACAATCCAACCCAGCTCCGGCGGTTCGATGGCTCTTCCGTCGGGAGAATCCTTCCCGAGCGCAAGATGAATCCGCGAGCCGTGGTAGTAGTCGACATACCGCCGCAACATGGTTTTCCAGAAACGTCCGCCACGTCTGCGAAGGCGGCTTCGGACGCTTCACCATGTATTTGGCAACTGTAGCCTGGGACACCTCGATTCCGAGCTTGAGCAATTCCCCGTGCAGCCTCGGCGCTCCCCAGAGTACATTTGAGTTGCTCATGTCGCGGATCAGTTCGCGGATCTCCCTGGCCGTCCCCGGTCGTCCGATGCGTCCTCGGCGGCTCTGCCACTTCCAGTAGAGCCGGAATCCTCTTCGATGCCAGCCGATGACCGTGTCGGGCTTGAACCGTATGAGGGCCTTGCGCCAGTCGGGCCAGAGGCGAAGGAGGGTTACCCACAGGAGCCGGTCCATTGTCCGAAGCGGGAGTCGTTTGTGGTTGACCCTTTGGAGGACCGCCAGTTGATGCCGCAGAGCCAGGATATCGACTTGAAGTGAAGCTCGAGTCTTTAACGTCGATGCAAGCCCGGCGAGCAGCGATATCAGCACGTCATGCATGGCTCACGACTGTAGCAGCACGAAGTCGCAACAGCAACGATTTCAATTACTACGAAGTTTTTAGCAGGGACAGGGCGCCGTGCGCCGCACGGCGCCCACATCTCGGGATTATCCTGGATACCGAAGTTGGACTCATACCTCCGGCGCCGAATTAGGATTCCGTTCTATTCCAATGGCTTTTTCCAACTTCAGTGGCCAAAGCCTACGCTGCTTGAGAGCGGCGCACAGCGGTTTGTCATGACTATTTCCCTGCAGTGTAGAAACTCAAGGGAGAGGGACATGGTGAAACCATGTCCCTCTCCGTTATTCAATGGTTGGCAATTAGAAGTTCAGACGCATGACGATCTGGACCCTTCGAGCGCCGCTCCGGGCAACGCTCGTTTGGCATTGGGTCAAGCTGGTGCCGGAGCATGGTAGGGTAGTGGAAGTGGTGAGGCCGAAGTTTACTGCGTTGAACGCGTTCATGAATTCGGCGCGCAACTCAAAGTTCTTATTTTCGGTGAACCTGACCTGCTTTACCAGGCTCATCTCGAACTCTGTGAACGGCAGGTCCCTGACGTAATGGTGGCGTGGTGCGCAGTCTTCGCTGAATATCGCCACGCAACCGACTCTGGCCCCCTGGATGTAGCGGCCGGTAGGAGCATTTCCGCTGTATCCGGTCGCTGAAGTCGCCGAAAAACTGGCGGCAAGGATGTTGTTCTGAATGATGTCGTCGGGCAAGTAGTAGATGATTCCCTTCGCGTCATCAAACCGCAGCTGGACGAGACTCCGGAGGTCCTTATCCGTCATGCCGACGAGGTTGACATTGCCGAAATCCTGGAGATCGCCGCTCTGGATACGGGCGATGCCGTACATATCCCAGCCGCCGATAATGCGATCCAAAAAGCCGTTGACGTTGGAGGCAAAGGTACGACCTCTGCCAACCGGCAGTTCGTAAATCCAGTTGACTTTGAAAGTATGCGGCACGGTGCTGCCGAGATCATTGTACCGAGCGCGGCTGAATGAGATCCGCGACGAGGCGAAGTTTTTGGCCCAGACGTAATTGGCCTGAACCATCAATCCCTTGGCCATGCGCCGGCGCAGTTCGATCACCAATGAGTCATAGCGTGTATAGCCGCCATTGCTCTGGACCGAGATCCCGCCAGTCAGGTTTGGATTGGTGTAGAAGAAGTTGGCCGGATATCCGGCCGCCAGACCATTGGCGCGATAGGTCGCATTGGCGCGCAGATTGCTCGCATAGGTCTGCGGGTTCGCGTTGAGGACGTTGAGCGAGTTCGTAAACGCGGTGTTGGTGAAATTGGAACTGGTGTACTTCGTCTGATCCGAAGCCAGGGAAGGAGCATAACCGCTTAAAAAACCGAGAGTGATCGGCAGCGGGTTTGTGCCGGTTCCCGGCCCCAGATACTTGAAGCCCGACGAAGATTTGCCATTTTTAATGTTGGCCGCCAGATTCGCCATCGCCAGCTTGAACTCTTCAAACACTCCGTTTACCGCGAGGTTGTACTCATTGGAGTTGTAATCGTACGTAGTCCAACCCTGAAGGCTGCGAGTTCCCACATAGCGAATCTCGAGGGCCGTGCTTTTTTCGATCTCGCGCTGGATGCCGAACGACCATGATTGGGCGTAAGGCATCTTCAGGTTGGGATCGAAAACGGTCATCGAAGCCGTATCCGAATAGCCATTGATATTGGTCGAGCTTGCCGGGAGAAGCGGATAGGTCGGGTCCTTTGGGAACGTGCCCGTGGTGAGACGGCTCCTATCGCGGAACAGGAGAGGCCAGACATCGGTCCCGACACCGCTTACCAGGTTCCCTCGGTTCACGTTGCGGGCGGCGGTGAGGGATCCGCCGGGGTTGCCGGTGTACATACTGGTATAAGTGTTCATCCCCATCCGGCTGTAGGAGATCGAATAACCGCCACGAACCACGGTCTTACCGCTATCACCGATGATCTTGCCAAGCCATCCGTCTTTCGCTCCGGGACTCCAGGCAAAGCCGAAACTTGGCGCGAAGTCCTTGTATTGGGTGGCGTACGAATCGACGCCTGCTTTGTATTGGATGAACTCCGGCACTTTGCCGGTCAGGGTGCCGGGCTTGTACAGGTTGCCTACCCCCGAAACTCCCCAGGCATCGGCAATGGTCGCCGTGGAGAGGGTATTGTTTTCGGAAACGAAGGGGAGCGCCAGCTGCCAGCGCACGCCATAGGTAAGCGTCAAATTGGAACGCACGCGCCAGGCATCTTGAATGAAGGAGCCCAATTCCTGGTAGTGCCCGCGAGTCGTCGTGTTCCCCAGGAACTCGTACTGATTGGTCTTCTCACCTAGATAAGCCGTGCCGCTGATCTGGGTTACGCGGCCGGTCAAGGTCCCGTACATGCTGCGGGCGACCCCGAGTTGGCTCGTGGATGGATTCCCCGGGAAGTTGTTCTTGTTCGACCCGTCGAACATGGTCCTTGCCGGGTCTAAGTTTGTGTCGACGCCGAGAGAGATGGTCGGAATAGTCCTTTGGCTCAGCAGCCACACACTGAACTTGGACCAATTGACACCGAAGCTGAGGCTGTGCGTGCCCTTGCTCCATGACAGGGTGTCCTCGATCACCTTGGTTGGCGCATTGCGCCGGCTACCGGTAGACATGACGTAAGGGTTGTCGATCCCCGGCCCGCCGATGTTTAGCACCCAGCCGTCCATGTTGGCCACCGGCCCACTGAACATGCCGAGATTCAGGTTCGGATTGAACAGGGAACTGCCGCCGGACACGCCTCCGCGCAGTTCGTTGACGAGCCGCGGCGTGAGGGTTGAACGTAGCGCCAGCGAACCATTGAAGCGGTTCGAGCCCTGGACTCCCCAATTCGGGAAACCCGGAAACGCCGGCTGGTACCCGTTCGTGGTGTCATAGGGAAGAGCAAAGAGCTTGTTGTGGTTCTGCGTGAACTCCAGGCGATGCTTGCTGGAGATGTTGAAGTCGAAGCGGCTGGTGACGTAACGCCACTTGGATTGCATCGGGAGTGTGAAGGCAAGCGTCTGATACAGAGGGTCATTATTGAGATTGATCGTCCCTTGCTTCGTCGAATTGCGTATGTCGGCCAGGAGCTTTTGAACGGTCGGATCCCAGGTAGAAACCTGGCCATTGGCGGCCGCCAGATTGAACAAGTTCACACTGTTGGTGACGCCTCCCACGGTATAAATGTAATTGCCCAACTCCGCCTGAGGAGAGAAAATTGTCTGGTTCTGGGTAACCGAACCCGGCTGACGCAGTTCCTCGTAGTTGAAAAAGAAGAAGGCCCGGTCACGGCCGTCAAAGAGCTTCGGGATCCTGATCGGGCCGCCAATACGACCGCCGAATTGATTCGTCTTCGTCTGGCTCGGAGGCGACTTCCAGGTCAGGGGATTCTCGCCGGCGGGCGCCTTGATATTGCGGTTATTGAACCATGAGTTGGCATTGAAAATCGGGTTGGTCAGATATTCGTAGAGGCTGCCGTGGTATTCGTTGTTTCCCGAGCGGGTGACGAACTTGATCTGGACCGCACCCGAACCGGCGCTTTCGGCGCCCGGCGTGGCCGTGGAAACGGTCACCTGCTCCATAGCATCGATACCCGGACGAACGCGGCTGAACATGCCGTCGGTCGTTTTCATGTAGTTGTCCTGGGAGCTGATGCCGTCAATGGTGATATTCACCATGTCTTCCGGCAAGCCCACGACTCGGGCCTCACGGCTGTTGGTGCCCGACACATTGATGCCCGGCAGGCTCATGATGGCTTCGAGTGCGCTGCGGCTCCCTGTGGGAAGGGCGATGATCTGGCTGGTGTTTATTGTGGTGGCAATGCTCGCCGACTGCGACTGCACCATTTCGGCGCCGGCTTCCACGACGACGGTTTCCGTTGTGCCGCCGACCTGTAAAATGACGCGGATCGTGGCCGGCACGCCCACCTCGAGCTTGATGTCCCTCACAACCGCGACCTTGAAGTTCGGCATCGTGATGGTAGCAGAATATGTTCCGCCACTCAGGGCGGGGACGGAGAAGGTCCCGTTGTCGGATGTAATGGTCTTGAACTCCGCGCTGGTAGAGGTGTTCTTGACCATGACATCCGCACCTGCGATGACGCCTCCGCTCGCATCAACAACTACTCCGGTAATAGACGAGGTCGAACCACCGCCCTGTCCAAAACCGAGTAAGCTGCCGGATGCGATCAAAAGCATCATTAAAAACAGCCTGGATACAAAATAGTTCATGGGAATTCCTTGGATTGGTTGGGAGTTGATAATGAAATTCATTTAAAGAAAATCCGGCTTCGTTCTCGCATTTCCCTTATCGCCCGTGCCTTTCAGTCTTCTGAAAGACATTCAGCCGGTCAAGGAATCAGCTGTGAGTCGCGAATGCCAACAAGCTCCGCTTTCATGCCGATGCCTGGAGCCAATGGTTTAATAGTTGCGATATTGCCAGGGGTTCGCTGGAATCAGGGTCATCTTCAGGCATCGGGACGGCTGGCCGGTTCCCTCTACCGCCCCGCCGAACTCCCGATCAAATACAGCCTTTGGGCCCCTGCCCCGGACAGAGACAGCGAGCTTCCAAGAAATCCAACGCCCAATTCTCAACGCGGTGCGATCATATCCAGATCGGGATTCCGAAGCAACAAAAAATTAACTGAATTTAATAAATTTGCGCGCAATTGCCCGATGTTCCAATTACGCGAGTTCATTCGTTGCAGTTGCCGAGTCTCATCAGCTTGACACCCAGTAGGTCCCGGTCGCCGAGACTGTCTCAAAACTCATACGCCGGATGACATGCCAGCCTTTTCAGCCCTGGAAGGGCTGAAGACAGTAGCCCCGGGCAAGCGAAGCGCAGCCCGGGGCTTATTGGAATCTGGTCAAGAGCCCAGGAGGGGCGACAGAAAACATCTGAAATTGAAGGGCTTCTGTCGCCCCTCCTGGGCTCTTGCACCGTGCCTGGCGTGGCCGGGGGCAGCGCCGCTGCGCGGCTCGCCCCCGGCTACTTTCTCGGCGTCCCTCCGGGACGCCCAGTTTTGAGACAGTCTTGCCGGACGGGACCTGTAGTGTAACGTGATTGCTATAAGCAGCGAACAGAGTTGTTGAGCGACGAAATCGCTCGATCAGCCAGCCAATTTGCAGCGGAATCCTTGGGCGGTTTGTTTTTCACCAGCTTTGGTCCGGCTGCTGGGATCTACCTCCACGGGAGATAAGATCATTCAAAGAATATTTCGTAGCGCTCCCGTATCTGGGCGGTTGATATTTTGCCTGGTACCAGTCTTTTCCCCTCTTGAGCGCGGTCATCGCCCTGATCAGGTTGGCGCCGGCCTCGGCGAAGCCTGGTTTGAGACGCACCGCTTCCTCGAAATGCGTCACTGCTTCCACGAGCCTGCCAAGGCCCTCCAATGCAACGCCGAGATTGTTATGCGCTTCGGCGGAGCCGGGCTCATACCTGAGCGCCGCCCGGTATTGAATCACCGCCTCCTCGAGGCGACCCATCCCATACAGGACGTTGCCGAGGTTGTAATAAGCAGAGGCGTAGTCAGGCTGAAGCCGCTGCGCCTCCTTGAAGCGGTTCACCGCCTCTTCCATGCGCCCCATGCGCAGCAGGGCGTAGCCCATGTTATCATGGGTCTTGGCAGAGCCCGGCTCGAGCTTCAGGGCTTCACGGTACTGTGCGACCGCCTCTTCAAGCCGGCCCAGTGATTCCAGGGCAGCTCCCAGATTGTTATGTGCCTCGACGTGGCCCGGTTTGAGCCGCAGCGCCTCCCTGAACTGGGCCACCGCTTCCTCGATCCGGCCCAACTGCTGCAGGGCGTTGCCCAGGTTATAGTGGGCATCGGCGAAATCCGGCTTGAGCCGCAGCGCCTCCTGGTGTTGCGTCAAAGCTTCCTCAAAACGACCCATCCTCGCCAGGGCAGCTCCCAGGTTGTTGTGCGCTTCCGGGAAGTCGGGCTTGAGACGCAGCGCTGCCTGGTACTGCGTCACCGCTTCCTCGGTTTTGCCCATCCGCTGCAACACGCGGCCCAGGTTGTCGCGGGCGTCGGGATAATCCGGATCGATTCTCAGCGCCGCGTGGATGTGCGCCAATGCTTCCTCGATCTTGCCCTTTCTCTGCAAAACCTCACCGAGATTATGGTGCGCTTCGGCAAGATAGGGATTGATCTTCAATGCCTCCCGGTATTGAGACTCCGCTTCCTCGAACCGGCCCAGCCGCTGAAGATCCAGACCCAGGTTGTTGCGGGCTTCGGCGAAATCCGGAAACAGCCGCAGTGCTTCCTGGTGGCAGGTGATCGCTTCTTCAAAACGATCCAGCCGCTGCAATGCGTAACCCAGGTTGTTGAGAGCCTCCGCGGAGTTCGGATTGATCTTCAGGGCCTGCCTGATTTGCCCCATCGCTTCAGGCACCTCTGATATTGGGCCTTGAAGCTTCAAGACACCCAGGTTGTTATAGGCCAGCCAGCACGACGGATTGCGGTCGAGTGTGGTGCGATAGAGGTTCTCGGCATCGACATATCGGCGGCTCTGACTCCACGTCAGACAGGCCAGCGGTCCGACGAGGACCAGCATCCCGGCGGCTGCCAGGGCGGGCCGGATCCGGATCTTCCATTGTCCGGCGGCGCCGGCAAGGCCGGCGGAAAACAGGGCAATGATAGACAGGCTCGGCAGGTATTGAAAGTGATCCGCCACCAACGAGAACCGGAACGGAAACACGTTGAAAAAGCCCAGCACCGGGAAAAGAGTCCCGAAGAAAAGCAGCATCGCCGCCAGCGGAGCCCGCGTGCGCTTTCGCAAAAGCCAGAGGCCCGCCAGAAGAGCGACCACGCCGAGCGGATAGAGGTACTGCCACCCTACGGCCTGGTTGACCTGCCAGCGCGGGTAAATGAAAATCAGGTCCGCAGGCCAAAGCAGTTTGCCGAGATAGAACCAGATCGCGCGTCCTGCGATCAGGCATCGTTCCACCAGCGTGAATTGGAACTCGACCCCTTGGGCTCCGATCAGCGTGCGCTCGATCCAGGCGGTAAGCAGGCCGCCGGTCGCGCCGGGTACAAAAAAGGGCAGCAGCGGTATCACGTCACGCCGCCAGGTCAGCTGCCCTCGTTGCCACCAGAACACCACCAGCAGTGCCGCCGGCAGCGTGGCAGTGACGGTCTTGCTCAGCAGGCCAAGGACGAAAAGCCCCAGGGCCAGCGCATATACCTGCTTCCGCCGGCTCCGGTCGAAATGCAGATAGGCGAGTGCGGCCCCCAGGTAGAACACTCCCGACAGAGTGTTCTTCAACTCGGTGATCCACGCCACCGACTCAACCTGTACAGGATGTAATGCGAAGAGGAACGCCGCCAGAAAGGCTCCCGGCACTGCAAGTCTCCGCAAAATTACCGCCAGTAGAAATGCCGACAGTGCGTGCAGGATTATGTTTACCAGGTGATACCCGAGGGTATCGTCACCCCAGAGTTTATGCTGGAGCCAGAAGGCGGAGTGGACGACGGGGTAGTATTGCTGGGTCGCCCCCAGGTCGAACCAGATTCGCCACAATCCTTCCACAGAGCGCAGATCTCTGCGGGTGATATGGGCATCGTCGTCCCAGAGCACGCCGCCATGCCACGCCGGCTGATAGGCCGCCAGGGTTGCCAGCAATAATGCCGGCAGGAGAAGCCACACGCTCCATCTGCGATGGGTGCTGCCGGCCGCAGCCTGCTGTTTTCGTTGCTCCGGCTTTTCGTGTGTGTGTCTCGGGGATTGAAGATCCTTGCGTAGTCTGGCGCTCATCGGAGTCCAGTTATATAGTTCTTCACCCCTAAAGGCAACGCCCGGCGCAAAGTAGCCGGGAACCTGGGACTGGTTCTCTTATCCCGGCCTGACGGCAGGGCCTATTTACTGGCGGCCCTTCGGGCCCGAATGCATTAACTTCAGAGCCCAGCTGATGGGCAGAACAGGCAAGGGCAAAATAAAGGGTGGTCGGGTGATATCCATGCATGTGAACCCTGCGCCTTCGGGATTTTCTCCGCGACGTCTGCGTTGAGCTGTTGAAATCCCCTCAGTACGGGCGACCATTGGATGGCCAAGGAACGCTTCGCACTCGTTATGGCGCTCAATAACTTGCTGGCCGCGCCCGGCTTCAGCGCCTGGATGGAAGGCGAAGCCCTCGACATCGGCCGGATGCTG
This sequence comes from Acidobacteriota bacterium, assembly GCA_041501225.1. Classification (GTDB taxonomy): domain Bacteria; phylum Acidobacteriota; class UBA6911; order UBA6911; family UBA6911; genus JAFNAG01. Next base: position 4,955 of record JBGQNR010000158.1, on the reverse strand, counting down.
CACGGGAATTCGGGCAAACCACAACTGGCGCTCTTCTCGATTGCGCATCTGGACGACACCGGGCGCATGTTTTTCGTGTCGCTGCTGCTGAACCAGGTGTTGGGCTGGGTGCGTGCGCAGTCCGGCACGACCAGCCTGCGCGCCGTTCTCTACATGGATGAGATCTTCGGCTTTTTCCCGCCGGTGGCTAACCCCCCGTCGAAGAAACCCCTGTTGACCCTGCTCAAGCAGGCGCGCGCGTTCGGCTTAGGCATCGTCCTGGCCACCCAGAACCCGGTGGATCTTGACTACAAGGGCCTGGCCAACGCGGGGACGTGGTTCATCGGCCGGCTGCAGACCGACCGTGACAAGCAGCGCGTTCTCGAGGGCCTCGAAGGCGCAGCCGCAGGGGCAGGATCCGGCTTCGACCGGCAGCGTATGGAACAAATCCTGGCCGGCCTTGGCAGCCGTGTCTTCCTGATGAACAACACCCACGAGGATGCGCCGGTGGTTATGCAGTCGCGCTGGACGTTGTCCTACCTGCGCGGGCCGCTGACCCGTGATCAGATTAAAGTGTTGATGGACCCGCGCAAAGCCTCCGGCACGGCTTCGTTGCCCGCACAGGGGCCGCAGGCTCAGCCAACTGCCCAGTCGAGTGCTTCTGATGCCACGGCCACGAAGCCGTCGCTGCCGCCCGATGTGCCGCAGTTTTTCATCCCGGCCCGAGGCAGCGCGCCTGCCGGCGGCAGGCTGCTGTATCAGCCCGCCATCTGCGGCGCCGCCAAAGTGAACTTCACCGACACAAAAACCAGGGTGGATCTGACCCAGGATGCCATCTTCAAGACACAGATCACCGAGGAAGCTGTGCCGGTCAATTGGGAGAATGCGCTTCCTTTGGATATAGCCATCTTGGATCTGGAGCGGACTGGCCGTGATGGAGCGCACTTCGCCCAATTGTTTCCTGCTGCCGGCAGAGCGAAGAACTATACGGCCTGGAGGTGGAGGTTATTACGTGAAGAACGATTGTAAACCAATGTATTCTCCGCGTCCTCTGCGTTAAACTGTTAAGTACCCTGGTGTGTAGGCCAACATTGCATATTACTTATACGACATTTCTTTCGTGTGTTTTGCGGCCAGCGCAAGGGGCTATAATCGTCAGCCGGTAGGATGCGATGGAACCAATCTCAATCATTGGTGCGGGCAGCTGGGGCACGGCGCTGGCGGTGGCTTTGGGCCGCAAGGGCCGCCCGATCAAGCTGTGGGCGTATGAGCCCGAGGTTGCGGAGAGTATCCAGAGCCATCACGAGAACACGGTTTTTCTGCCCGGGGTGACACTTCCGCCTGCTATCACTGCGACCAACCGTTTGGAGGAGGCTCTCTACGGCGCCGGTCTCGTGCTGACCGTCATGCCCTCGCACGTCTGCCGTGGCCTGTTCGCGCGGATGCTTCCGGCTCTCGAGCCGAATATGATTTTTGTCAGTGCCACCAAAGGGATCGATACCGAACGGCTGATGCGCATGAGCGAGATCATTCGGGCCGCTGTGGCGCGGCGCTTCGAGCCGCGCCTGTGCGTCCTGTCGGGACCGAGCTTTGCCCTGGAAGTTGCGCATGGTGACCCGACCGCCATCGTCGTGGCCTCCGAGGAGCGCACGCTGGCGATGGCGGTGCAAAGCGAGCTCTCGTCCACCACCCTGCGGCTCTACACTTCCTGTGATGTGGTGGGGGTCGAAATGGGCGGGGCGCTCAAGAATGTTATTGCGATCGCCGCGGGTGTGATCGAAGGTCTCGGGCTCGGCCACAATGCGATGGCGGCGTTGCTGACCCGCGGCCTGGCCGAAATGACGCGGCTGGCCTGCGCTTGCGGTGCCCGCCGCGAGACTATGGCAGGCCTGGCGGGCATCGGAGACCTGGCCCTGACATGCACCGGCAGCCTCAGCCGAAACCGCACTGTGGGCGTCGAGCTGGGCAAAGGTAGGAAGCTTGCCGACATCATAAGTTCCATGCGCATGGTGGCGGAAGGCGTCAAAACGACGCGGGCGACGATTGCGCTCGCGCAACGGCACCACGTCGACGTCCCCATCACGCAACAGGTGAATTGCATCCTGGAGGACGAAGTATCCCCTCGTGAAGCCATCCGGGTGCTGATGGAGCGATCCCTAAAAGAGGAATAAGAGAATCGCGAGGCCACTCGTTGAAGCGCGCCGGCATGGCGCAACAGTTGATTTCAGAGTATGCCTGGTAAAGATCCGATCGCAGAGCTCGCGGGGCGCATCCATGCGGACACCCGCATCACCGTGATGACGGGCGCTGGAGTTTCGGCCGCCAGTGGCGTGCCGACATTCCGGGGGCCCGAGGGGCTCTGGAAGAATTACGCACCCGAGAAGCTCGCCACGCCCGATGCGTTCCGGCGCGATCCCAAGCTGGTGTGGGAGTGGTACAACTGGCGGCGCGAGCGCATCGCGCCGTGCATGCCGAATGCTGCACACACGGTCCTGGCCGCCTGGAGCCGGCGCTACGCGCAGTTCAAGCTGATCACTCAAAACGTCGATGGTCTGCACGAGAAAGCCGGAACAGCGAATGTCATCCGATTCCACGGCTCGATTTGGGAAGTCCTCTGCTGGCAGAGCTGCTCTTCGTCGCCGGATCGGTGGTGGGATGACAGCGTCCCTCTGGCGAGCATTCCACCCCTCTGCCCTTATTGCCAGGGCCTGTTGCGTCCCGGCGTGGTATGGTTCGGTGAGGGAATAGACCCTGAGGTCCTGGAACGCTCCGTGGATGCTGCGACGTGCGAGGTGTTCCTGACGGTGGGGACTTCCGCTGTCGTCTATCCTGCTGCGGGCCTTGTGATGGAGGCGCAAAAGCAGGGCGCATTTACCGTTGAAATCAATCCTGAGGCCACGCCGAGCTCTCACGTGGTGGACTTGGCAATCCAGCGGCCGGCAGAGGAAGCGCTCCCGGCGATCGAAGCCCTCCTGCAACAGTCTTAGCCACGAATCGCATGAACCCTACTCAAGACAAGAAGCCTGGCGAGTAGGTCCCGGCCGTCGGACGGGACCGGGATCAAATAATCCTGAGGTTTAAGGGCTGTGCGGCGCCCGGCGCCTACTTTGTGTGGCTCATGCAATCAAATGTTTGGCGCGATCCTCGACGGTTTGGCGAATGTCCTGGAGATGCCGCTCATTGTCGGCTTCGAAACGGAGCACCAGGACCGGCTGAGTGTTGGAGGCCCGCACCAGTCCCCACCCATGGGGGAAAACGATCCTGGCGCCGTCCACGTCAATCACCTCGTGCGTATGCCGAAAGCTCTCGGTGAGGGTTTGTACGACACCGAATTTCTTTTCGTCCGGGCAGTCGAGTCTGATTTCCGGCGTATAGACCGTGCGCGGCAGGGAAGCGAGCAGGTTGGAAAGCGGCCGCTCGGTATTGGAGAGGATTTCGAGCAGCCGGGCGCCGGCGTACACGGCATCATCGTAGCCGAAATAGCGATCCGCGAAGAACATGTGCCCGCTCATCTCGCCAGCAAGCGCGGCGTTTGCTTCCTTCATTTTAGCCTTGATCAGTGAGTGCCCCACCTTCCACATGATGGGATTGCCACCATGGCGCCGGATGTCGTCGAACAGCGTCTGCGAGCATTTGACTTCGGCAATGAAGGTCGCGCCGGGGCGCTCCTGCAGGATGGCCCGGGAAAAGATCACCATCAGCTGGTCTCCCCAGATAATCCCGCCACGCTCGTCGATTACGCCGATCCGGTCCCCATCCCCGTCGAAGGCAATGGCCAGATCGGCTTCCCGCTCTTTCAAAAGTTCAATGGCGAACCGCATGTTCTCGACGATGGTCGGGTCGGGGTGATGGTTAGGGAATAGGCCGTCCGGATCGCAGAAGAGCTCGATGACGTCGCAGCCCAGGGCGCGGTACAAAGGCGCACCCACAAATCCCCCCACGCCATTGCCGCCGTCGACGATCACTTTCAGGCGGCGGGGCCCCAGCCTGATGCCGGACGCGAGGTGATCGTGATACAGCGGCAGGACGTCGCGCACTTCCATTGCCCCACTGCCGGACGCGAAGGTGCGCGCTACGGCGATGTCTCTTATCTCCTGGATCTGGGGGCCAAAAATCGTGTTTTTTCCCAGGCACACCTTGAATCCGTTGTTATCGCTCGGATTGTGACTGCCCGTGATCATGACCCCGGCGTCCACGCCTTGCGTGAACAGCGTGAAATAGAGGACCGGCGTGGGGACCATGCCGACATCAAGCACATCGCAGCCGGTTTCGTTAAGCCCGCTCACCAGCAGATCCCGGAACCGGGGTGAACTTTCCCTGGCGTCGCGCGCGAGGCTCACGCGCTGTGCTCCGTGCCTGCGAAAATAGGTTCCAAAGGAACGCGCCAGATCCAGCACGGTCTCATCGGTCAAGTCTTTGCCAACCACCCCTCGGATGTCGTACTCGCGGAAAATGTGCGTGTTCATGGGTATCCTTATAAGTCGAACGTTTTGGGACGAGGCTGTATGGTACATTGCGGCGCGCATGGGGCGCAATATGGTTGCTGCCAGGATTGCAGGAACCGCAGGGATTCTGCGATTGAATATTTTCGGGCCTTCGTCGATCCTTGGTTCTCAGCCCAGGAGCCCGTCCGAGAATTAGGAGGGGTCGCGCGCATGGGGCTTGCGGGGCGAGCTCAAGGCGCGAGGAGGAGGCGATGTCGGTGCACATCGTTGATGATGAGCAACGCGGAGATCGCCCCGCAAGCCCCATGCGCCCTTCGGGTTCCGGCGGCGCGGGGGCATCTGCGGTTTTGGCGCTCCTCGACGATGTACCGAGACATCGCCTGCGTCGCGCCGCCTCGCACCTGCCCCCGCGGCGCGCGGCCCGCGGCCCCACATAATTCTCGGACGGGCTCCTAGCGGCTGGCCAGGCCGCCGGCAATCTCGCCGCCATCGAGTGTGTAGACATGGCCGGTGATATACGCGGCATCGTCG
>JBGQNR010000157.1:0-15281 GCA_041501225.1 Acidobacteriota bacterium | reverse complement strand
TGACCTTTGATCGCTTCCAACGCTACCTTCGCCTTGAGTGTTCCATCATACCGCTTCCGCTCTCTCTTCATCGCTCATTCCCCCGACGCGGCAGCGATTTTACACCTTAATCACCTGTCCAGTTTTTGGGGTACACTATAATTATCCATATCAGTCCTACCAAGCTAGAACAACTCGTGGCAAGTGTGTTTGGTGAGTTCATGAGTTGCGATGCGATCCACATCGGCGGTCCTGGCGACGAAGGGATCGACCTTATTTTGGTAGATGGCAACCGAAAATACGTTGTGCAGGTAAAACGGCGAAGCCGACGAGGGGCGACTGAATCCGTGAGCAGCATTCGCGAGTTTGTAGGCGCAATGGTCCTAAAGGGTGAGGTTAGGGGGCTTTTTATATCAACAGCGGCGCAGTTTAGCCGTGAGGCAATGGAGGCAGCACATACCGCAGGGCAGATTGGGGTTATTGAGTACCTGGAATTGGTAGACGTAAAAAGGCTCCTTGATGTTTGCCGCCTCACCGCAACAAGCATTCCCGTCAGTTGGCATCGAGCGCTGACCAAGCCGGAAGCCATTCAAGAGCATCTCGCACAAAGCTTCGACGCATTCATGGTGATGGCCATGGGCCACCAGGATTGGAGGATGGAGCATGCAAGTAATACTCCCTTTTCGCCTGGCACGCTTGAATAGGGGCACCCTTTGCTCACTCCGGATGGCCAAACCATACGTGCCCGCGCTCGCTTTCCGGAGGCTGCGGCAATTGGGTGCGCTATTGGGTAATAGCAATCGCCTGAATCTCACGGGGAACGGGTTCCTTGGGATGCGTGGGTATTGCATCCCTGATGCAACGACCAATTTCTGTAGGTTGACAAAATACGACGCAGAGCGATTAAATATGTGCGATTACGTTGAGGAACGGAAGCTCTCCGCCAAACGGTGGCCCGCTGCTAAGGCTGTGGCCCAACAACCGAGTGGAGTCGAACAGCCCATTCTGCCACCGCTTCAGAGCCGCCAATCACCCAGGCTTCTGGCAGATTCTCCTTTTCGCGCTGAGGGTATAGATGACATCGGAAGAACCGGACTGCAAATATAAACAAGGAAGTTGGTCAGATTGGGTGCATCGCTACATTAATGCCACCACCGAGGACGAACTAAATGCCCTATTAGCTCAAATTGATATTCAGTGGCTTCAAATATGGACCCAGGGCCTACTTGATGAGTTTCAGCGCCATTTCGAACCACGTTTACAGGAGTTTGCACCTGACTCCCAGGAGTGGAGGCTCATCGTGGATTGGAAATGGCCGAAGATAGGGATCATTCTTGCTCAGCTAGGTGCGTTCAAGTGGGCCCGGCTGCTCTACCACCTTGAGTACTCCGTTCTCTGCCGGATTCAGTCATCAAAGGGACGCGTCCACAAAGGCACACCCCTCCACCAAATCGGTTGGGTAGAACTTGTAGAAGGCACTCGGGAGTCGCTACTTCGGTCAAAGTATTTCATGAAACTGGCTCTAATCGAGGATTACCTCACGGCGGGAAGCGCATATAAGAATCTTCCCGCTTTTCGAGTGCTGAAGTCCGAGCATCACCTAGCAGAACCCGTCCTTGCGAACCTGGCAGAAGGCACAGAGAAATGGCTCCAGTCATATGATGAGCAATTTGATCACACAAGGCCTGAGTTGATTTATCTGGATATTGTCAGGGATTCAGGAAATTCCGAGGAGTCGGACTACTTCCATTTTGATCCTGACATCGCAACGCATCTTCTTTCACGGGTCGAAAATGCCGGGACCTAAACGTGCGTCAGAAGATCCAAAGACACGAGCTCGCGGGAATATCAATAAAGGAACATCTTTAGAGAGGTTGATGGCGTATCTTTTCTTGTCAGCCGGAGGTTTTCAAGTCAAAACGAATGTGAAGACGTTTGATGAGGAACTTGATCTAGTTGTCAGGAACTTGGCAACAACCAATCCTATGCTGCTTGAGTTCGGTCGATACATCCTTGTTGAATGCAAGAACATCAAGGCAAGAGTGAATGCAAAAACCGTCAGGGATTTTGCCTCCAAAGTCGTTTCTCACTCCTGTAGAACAGGCATTCTTATAAGCCGAACCGGGTATTCAGGTCAGAATGAATCCGTTGCAGCGAGAGATGCACGTCTCGCGATGATCAAAGCTCATCAAAGACACCAAGTGATCATCATTCCGCTCAGCTTTTCACATCTTCACGATATTGTCCAGCAGCGGAAGACGCTGGCCGACGTACTTGTTCAGCAGTATGAGAAGATCCGATTCGACATGAAGGACTCCTAGCAAGGGCAGAAAGCCTGACGAGGCGCAGCCGCCCAACACCGCGACACAGTCTATAATCGGCGTATTTGCTCAGCACGACGCAGGGCAAATCTTGCCCAGCGTATCGATGATCACTAGATCGTTGGCCCGGCAAATAGACCTTTGTTCGGTATGCTGTCCAGAAACGGTCATGTGGAAGAGGTTGGGGTCAGGCCTGGAAAATTTACTTTTGTCCTCGAGGATTGAGGATCAGCGAAAGGACAGGAACAAAAGTAAATTTTCCAGGCCTGACCCCCGAATTCGACTGCAACTGGGTCGTTACTGCAGTGACCAGATCGCTGAGTAGTGGAAAATACTGGTTGTGAGTACAAAGCCGTCTTGTAAGCTTCCATACCCGCTCCACGGGATTCAGTTCTGGGCTGTATGCGGGCAGAAATAAAAGCGAAAGAACCTGACGTCTTTCCCCGAGGAAGGGTTTCAGCTTGGTCGCATGGTGATAACGAGCGTTGTCGAGAATTAGGACAAGACGCCGTTTGGATGGCCGGTGACGCATGAGTTTCCTCAGAAAGTCCAAAAACGTGACGGCATCGAATTTCGGAGAGAATTGGGTTACCAATTGCCCGTCGTGCAGATTGACGGCTCCGAAAAGAGCAACGGATTTCCGCGTTGGAGCGTGGAGCAGTGTCGGATCGGTTTCTTCCGGTGGTACCCACATTACGCAACGACTCCCATGCTGCTGGAAATGGCATTCGTCCAAACTCCAAATTTCAAGGCCTTCGTCGCGGGCGAGGCGACGGAGTTTTTTTATATGCGGCCTGAGCCGCGGGATCGGCATGGGCGATCAGGGGGCGCGGTTTTCGCAGGCGGAATCCCATTTGACGGAAAAGCCGCTGACATTGCCGCACGCCCAGGCCAACGTCATGATATGTCTCCAGATGATGGGCGAGCAGCTTTCCATCCCAAAGGTTCTGTGTGTGTCCAAACTCCCGTGGGTTTCGCCGCAAGTCGCGATTGATCGTCTCCCACTGGGCTTCGCTGAGACGCCGCGGTCGGCCCTCTCTTTCGCCTTCGTGCAATCCGGCGAAGCCGCGACTTTCGAAACGCTGCACCCAGCGCTCGATAGTACGCGGATCTTGCCCGAGAATCTCGGCAACGTCATAGCAGTTAAGACCGTGAGTAATCAGGAGAATGCCATGCAACCGATGATCGTAGCGGGATTCCTCAGATCGACAGATTTCCTGTTGCACCGCAATCCTCATGATCTCTTTATCGGAGATCTGCAGTTTACGCATGCTTGGTTCCTCCTGCCCACAATATGGCAGGAGACGCTGATGAAAGCAATCTAATTATGCGGCATTACTTATGTCGCTATGTATAGTAATGGTTCCATCATACCGCTTCCGCTCTCTCTTCATCGCTCATTCCCCCGACGCGGCAGCGATTTTACACCTTAATCACCTGTCCAGTTTTTGGGGTACACTATAGAATTGCACATTCACCAGAACGGCTGGCTCGATTTTGCATATGGTATCTGGCATCTTGGGATGCTGCTCAGCCCACTGTTTCTCGACTTTAAAGTGTAGGAAAGTTTGTGGAAAGTTAATGATCAAACCTAAAATTTAGTAAGGTAATATAAGGGAAAAGCAGCAGAAGAACACCAAGAGGCGCGCCATGACCAACCGCTTTAGCGAGTGGACTGAGGCCGACTTGAACGACCTCAGAGCAGCCAAGTCCAAACTCGAGTACCCAAGCTTAACGGCCAGGATTGCTGCCGTGATTGGCAAGCCGATAGAAACGGGCTTCAAACTGCTCCCGAGCAACTGGCACGAGAAAATAACGGATATTACTCAGGCGGCCCTAGTCAAAGGGCTGGAGTTTGCTGTCCGCACGATGGGCGAAAACGAGGCAAAAGGCTCCTGGGATTGGCTTCACAAATTTCTGATTACCAGTTCAGGAATCGCTGGCGGCGCAGCCGGGCTTGCGTCCCTACCCATTGAGCTGCCAATTTCCACAACAATCATTCTGCGCTCAATTGCTGACATTGCGCGAAGTGAAGGGCATGATGTTTCCCTGCTTGAGGTTAAATTGACATGTTTGGAAGTTCTTGCGTTGGGGGGCAAGAGCACAAAGGATGACTCTGCGGGAGAAGGATATTGGTTTGTCAGGGCGGCCTTGGCGCGAGAAATTTCAGCAGCCGCCGCTTATATCGCGGAAAAGGGAATGGCAGGAAAAGGAGGCCCGCCCTTGGTGCGCCTCATTGCAGCGATTGCGTCTCGATTCAGCATCGCAGTAACCGAAGAGGTCGCGGCAAAGGCGGTGCACATCGTTGGAGCGGTTGTAGGTGGAGGAATCAACTACCTGTTCATGGATCATTTCCAAGAAATGGCGCGAGCGCATTTTATCGTCAAGAGACTCGAGAAGAAATACGGCACTGAAATCGTGGAGAGGGCATATAAAGAACTGGTCATCTGAGGTGAACGCCGTGCTTGCGGCGGCAGTGTGCCATCCACAATGCCAGCCATTTTGATCCAGGGCACACCAGGAGCCGCGAACGCAGCGAGGCTAGATATCCACAGCCCTGCCACCACACCGTTGGCCTTCTCGCGGTAATCTTCAGCATCGATGTACGTCCGTGTGTGCGTTGTGCTCGTGTGCCCGAGCCACTCCTGGGCAGTTTCGATCCTGCCGGTCTTCCGGTTAATGAGCTTGGCAATGGAGCGGCGCAGGACGTGGGTGGCCAACCCCTGGACGATGCTGCCAGGGTAAATCATCGCCAGATATTTTTTAACGATCAGGTGAACCGCCGACCGCGTTAGGGGTCCAGACGTGTGAAACTTTGTCCTGCGAGATTGGCTGATGAAAAGCCATGGATGCGAGTCCTGGCGGGTCCCCAGGTAGGCTTTGATGGCTACGCGGGCATCATCCCGCAGGGACCGCTCGACCCACTTCTCGGTTTTCTCCATCTTTACCCGCAGCACCCTCACGATCTCCCCGTCACTGTCCACGACATGATCACGGCGGAGGCGCACGATGTCGCTGACGCGGAATCCGGTCGATGCCATGAGCCTGATCAGGGCAAAGTCGCAGGGATCTTTCTGCGCCAGGGTCATCAGGGTTTTAATCTCTTGCTCGGACCCCATCTTCATGGAATGCTCCAGTTGCCGAGCGCCGCGTTTGAGGTTAGCATGGACCTTTCAATTGTTGCTCTCGGCTATCCTAACTTCTCGACTGAAAGAGATTCCGATGCATGAAAGGCCGCAACGTTTGCATCTGATCGGCGCTGGCGCATCCGTTCCGTATGGACTTCCTACCCTTAAGACGCTGCTCTGGGATCTGTGTCAGGAGCTGGAAGCGGAGGAGAAAGAGATCCTGGTGGACGCTGTTTATCAATACTGCGGAGTTGCCTTGCGGAAGCCCGAGGATAGTCCCGACTTCGAACAGTTCCTGGCCAGGCTTGATGCTGGGTCTCTGCATTTCCTGGGGGACGATGAGCCATCGGCGGCATCGGGTTTGCCTGCAAGGGCGAAGGCGGTCGCACTGAGGGGATTGCGGGAGTTCATCCATAGCAGGTGTCAGGCAGCTTCCGAGCAGATTGGCCCCTATGATGATCTTTTAGGATCTCTGAAGAAGGGCGATGCCATTATTTGCTTTAACTGGGACGTAATGCTGGAGATGGCCATACGCCGAGCCGGTCGTGAGTACACTTACCTTAAGTCCGAAGCAGGGGGGGACCCCGTCCTTCTCCTCAAGCCGCATGGCTGCATATGCTGGTTTGCGCTGCTGGATCGAGAGTTACTCATGATCGATAGAGGTGCGAATTTTGACGTTTTCGGAGGTGATCTCACATACTACATGCTTTACCTTAAAGATCCGCTTGGTCCCCGTGATATGGGCACGTCTAATACTTTCGCCAAACTTGCGTTATCGCCACTCGCGGCCATGGTACTTCCTAATCCCCCAGTATCTCTTTCTGTGGGTGGGCCTACGCATGATGGCTTTGTTGATAACGGGCACTCAAGGGCCATGAGATCTATATGGTCTACCTTCAGGGCTCTGGCGAGATCGGCAGTCGAATTGGTGGTAGTAGGCTATTCATTGCCAGGCACTGATGCAGCAACGATTGAGGTTTTGAAGGAGTTTGGCACCCTCACCAAACGAGATCAAGTCAAGCCTCGTCTTGTGATCGTAGACAAAGATCGGCAGGTCGTGGAGCGATATCGCAGAATGGTGTGTCCCGATGCCAAGCTGATCTGTGATGACTTTGCCAAGTTTGATCCCGGCATGTTGCAGGAAGAGCTATGAGGTAATCGGAACACAAATCCTTGTCCTTTGAGGTGGCGGCTTGCGGTCAGATCCCCGCACCTCGGACAAGGGCCTTTATTGTCGTCCCCTAATGAGAGTCCACACCCACGGCAAGTGATGTTCGACATATTTGAAGCGATTATAGCCTTATCTCGGCAGAGGGCAAAGCGCGAGGGCCAGACCAGTTAGGGAATACAACGGGCAGGGCGTTCGCTCACATTACTTATGAGGGGCCGCTTCCAGTCGCCTGGCCAGGTTCTGAAAGAACTCTATCCGCGAATTCATCCAGTCGCCGCGCCGCGTCTTCGAGATCGCTCTTGGAAATGATGGCGTACCACCGATAGACGCTCTCGGTTTTGTGAACCGTCACCTTCATTCCAACGGTTATACTCCCGTTTAAATGACAATTTTACACAGAGAACTTGACAAAGCTCCTGGGGAATCTTAATCAACATGCTACCAAAGGAATATAATAAGTTGGGTGAGGGGCTGGTTTGACTAACAAGAAGGAGATAAATATGGCAGTAAAAATTGGTGAAGGTGCATCTGAAATGACTGCTGATGTCAAGAAGACAGAGGACGTGAAGGTTTCACTAAAAGTCAGCTATTCAGAAAAGATGAAGGAAATCACATTCAAGGCCTTAGAAGACCTGAAAAAGGGCGACAAAGTAAAAATCACTGTTGAGAAGATATAATTCAGGGGGGGATCTTTCCTAAATCTTTTGGGTTCCCGCATAGCTTCTCAAGCGTAACTTAAAACCTTGACGGCCCCTCACCGGTAGATACCCACGGCTAAAGCCGTGGCACTATCAATACTCAAGCTTCGCTTGACCTGAATCCTGGCATCCCTGCCATTCCACATATTTCAAGATCTTATCCTCGTCTATTCCCACGCTCGACGGATGAGTCCAAACAAGCTGCAATTTTTATGATCGGGTCTCGGCTCCGAGGGGTAGCTCAGCTTCCGATATGGGGTGTCGCCAGTCTTCTGCGACTGCTCCAGAGCCCAAAGTCGATCACAAACGGGATTTTAGACCCAAACGATGTTGCAGGATAGGAAATCTTCACACACGTTTTCCACCAACACAGCGGGGATTGGGGGCTGAGTCTTCGTTTCTCGGCATTCTCCTGCGATGAGGGTGAACGAGTCGGTAGATGCAAACCCACTCGGCCAGATTATCCGAGGCGGGGAATTGGGGCCAAAAAAATTAGGCTTGTACAAATGTGGACTGGGTCCCATATCTCAACCCCCACCCCGGCCAAGGGTCGCACCTACCCGGGGGTATTTCCATCAACAAAAATCAACAACTCGGACGGGAACAGACTAAAATAGGCTTAAACAGACTGAGAGAATTGTTGACTCAACTCATAGATGGACTGAAACATACGACGACAGGCAAAAACAGACTGAAAGGCTCAGGCCTGTCTCCGGAACCGAAGGTCGCAGGTTCGAACCCTGCCAGGCGTACCACCTCATCCCTTTCATTTCATTACCCTTAACTCCGCTTTCCCGAGTCATCATTTTCAAGCCTGGATGCCCTTGTGGGTATATGGTGGATAATCAGGCGTTTTTTGCGACATTTTCACCCTTGGTAAGCAAGGCCATTTCGAGTGCATCGACAGCTGATTTCTCTTGTGCTCCGGCGAGAGATGGCTGTATCGCATCGTTACCTCGATAGACCTGTGCCGCAGGATTTCCTTCACAGTAACCAAGTCCATACCAGCCATCACCAAATGAGATGCGCAGGTATGCCGTAGCGTGTGAGAAGTAACTATTTCAAGAGCGGCATCGGCCACCGCCTGCCCAAAATTCCGTTTTAAATCGTAATAGGGCTTTCCTGGCACTCTCCCCGTGAACACATACCTAGAGTCTGACCTTCGCGGAATCGGGCGCAGGGTGTCAATGGCGGTCTGATTCAACGGAACGGTTGAGTGATCACCGTTTTTCTGATCGGTAAGCTCTATGAACCTGAGGACCCGGGAGGCCAGACGAGCGGAGGCCTTGGCGTGGACCTTGATGGATTACGCGGCTTGTCCTTCTTATCCGCTGGAATTCTGGTCAGGAAGGATTTCGGTAAACATCCCCTGGATTTTAACGAAAGTATCCAATGGCTCGGCCGTCCATCCGTCGAAGGATAGGATCGGGATTACTTCACGGCGCTCGCATATTCCGCATCCGCTCACGGAAAAGCTGCGATTCACCGCGGAGATTTCCGGATTCAGCCGCCCTAATGCGGAGATTCCTGCAACGATGACAGTGCTGCCGGCGCTGACCTACAGCGTTTCTTCGCGGCTCGTGCTCGACGGCGGTTGCTATGCGGCGCTGCACCGGGATCTGCCGCGAGTGACGTTTTTCATGGGTGTAGCGTATTCCGTAATCGATTTGTACCACCACCTGTGCCGCGCGCCCTCCATCAAAATAAATCAAACCTGTTGCCATACCGCAATCTAAGCCGAAGCCGGCCCTGAATCTCCGCTTGTCACATGCATATTTGACGACTCCCGGCGGCGGGGACGTGCGTGTCAGTTTTTTGTGTCGTCCAAGTTGATGGCGCAGCAAACTCGATGTAGAATTCACATCTGTTGCCAGGAGGCCTCCCGATCGCGGGTGCGAAGCAGGCGCTGGCGCTGTGTATATGTATAGGAGAAGCTATGGCCCTGATCCAGTTCACAAGGAACCACTCCGATCATTCCACCGATAAGGGCTATCAATTCGAGTTCTTCTGCGACCGATGCGGCAACGGTTTCAAGACCGAATTCAAGCCTTCCATGGCTGGTTTTGCCACAGGAGCCCTGCGGGCTGCAGGCGACGTATTCGGCGGCATTTTCGGCCGGGCGAGCTCCGGCAGCTATGAAATTGAGCGCGTGGTCGCTGGTCCCGGTCACGACAAAGCTTTCCGCGAAGGGGTCGAGGAAGCCAAGCCGAATTTCCGCCAGTGCCCCAAGTGCACACATTGGGTTTGCCTGACGGTGTGCTGGAACGACAAGCGGGGTCTTTGCTACGACTGTGCCCCGAACGTCGAGACCGAGCTTACGGCGGCCCAGGCGCAGATAACGATCGAGCAGATCAAGGAAAAAGTCCGCAACCAGGATCTGACCAAGAACATCGACATTACCAGCGAGGCCGTGGCCCTCTGCCCAAGTTGTGGGGCCCGGACGCAGGGCGCCAAGTTCTGCCCCGAATGCGGCAAGCCTCTGCGCGCCAAGAATGAATGTTCGCATTGCGGGACCAAGACGGAAGACGGCACCAAGTTCTGCCCCGAGTGCGGTAACAAGATGGGCTAGGCCCATGCCATCCTTTTCCGGTAGTTTTTTGCATCAGGCTGCGCAGGGTTCTCCGGCGCAGCCTTGCCCCTGCCGACTGGACTTCGACGACGAAACCCTGACCTTGATTCCCGGTTCAGGAGCCCCCCTGTCATGCGATTTGGGTGACATCGATGAGCTGTTGCCAAAAGACTATGAGCTGCGCCTGAAACTCTACACTGGGGACAGGATCGTTCTGTCGCGCCTTGGTAAATCCTTTCAGGATCTTGAGCATGATTTGAGGGAGGCGTACCGGAAGCGCCTGGTCCAGTGCCTGCTCCTTGATGACCTCGAGGAAATCGAGCGCTTCGACGGCAACGCCGAACTGCAATCGCCTGACGGCGCCTTTTCCGCTCCCGCGGAGCTCAGGCTCTACCAGAGCAATCTCGCCGTGCTGCCGCAAGGCCAGACCGGTCTGCAGTGGCGTTTGGCGGACATCGATTCCGTAAATTTCGATGATGCGCATTACGCCGTCGTTGTGAAATCGGGCAGTGAAATCCTGCTCCTGTCCCGGCTGGCCAAGCGCACGAGTGAATTCCTGGAACGGCTTCAGGCTGCCATGACCGAAGTCTCGAGCCGGAGCGCTCTCTCCGTGCGCACGGTATTCCCGTTTCTGGCCCCAGAACAATTCCGTCGCGCCGCCGAGCTTTTGAAGGAAGGGCGCGTGGCACTGATCGCTCAACTCGCATCCATCCATGCGAAAACCGTGCCGGCGTTGGCCGAGAGGGTCATAAGAGCAAGGTTAAAGCCCTATTGCGATTATTTGACCGCTCGCACCACGCCCGATGGCTTTTATGCCGGCTTCAAGCTTATTCGCAAAGAGCCTGAGCCGGAATCGGAAGAGGATGCCGGCGGCCCAAGCACAGCAGCCCCGGATTTGGAAGGTTCCAAACTCCCTGACCAAACCATAGAGGCTGCATCGGCGGCAGGAGAGGACAGTGACACCGAGATGCTTCACTGGTTCATCTTTCCCCTGCGCCCTCAGAACGGTGCCGGCGTGCCGCAGATCGCAGCTTGGGAGACCACCTCCCGGTCCGGCCGTGCAACTTACTTCTTCAGGTTGTTCAATCCGGAAGAAGCTCGCGCGCTGGGCGAGCCCGCGCAGGCCGCAGCCGCACTTGACCACGCCGTGCGGCTCTTGAATCGCGGGCTGGTTCTGCTGAATTTCCGGCGCTCGCCGATTTACCTCCCCGACGATGCCCTGGAGATGCAGCCTCGTTACCGCCGCTATGCCATTGCATGCCGCAAGCTTCCTGCCGTGCGCTTTTTGCGCTCTTCTTTTCTGGGCCGCGCTCTGCACACCTCTCCTCAATCCTGGCAGCAACAGGTGGAACATCTTTTGTTGGGATAAAAGGGAGCCTGTCGGCAAAAGTCCGGCATCAGCAACGATTCAATTTCTATGGATCGAGCTGAATACCGGATCTTCTCGCTCTTCATCAGGGCGACGACGTCTGCGGAGTTCTTCCAGGTTTCGGCTCATCACGGCAAACACGTCTTCCATGAGCCGATGCTTTTCGCCGTGAGCGTAGCGGGTCACATCTGTGGGACTGTCGATCTTGATTCGGATGATCCCAGGGCAGCTCACAGCTGTGATTTAGAGAAGCCGCGAAGTTAAGATAATCTCACAAGTACAAACCTGAGGACCCGGGAGGTTGGACGAGCGGATGCATTGGCGCGGACCTCGATCGGAAACGCGGCTCGTCCTTCCTATCCGCTATTGCATGTCACTTCAGGCAACGCCTACGTTCAGAAGCTGTAGCGTTCGGTTTTGCTTTTGAACTCATCGCGGGTTTTTGGCATCTGATCAAGTATGATTCGTGATTCACCCATGGCGCAGTCGTTCCTGACCGTAAATGTTCCGCTGGAGGGATTATGCGATTCCCGCGGCCTTCGATCGTGTCCTTGATCGTCGTTCTATGTAGCATCGTAACGGTCGGATTGCTTTCTGCAACGCACCGATCAGATCCAATGCAATCTCGGGATTCAGCCAATAACAACCTGCGCGGCCCCAGCGTATCGGCCCGGCTAATCCCGGTCGACGTAATCGTGACGGACGATCACAATCAGCCGGTAACGGATCTGAAACCGGAGGAATTTCAGATTTTCGAAAACGGCACTCCCCAGCCAATCCGGCACTTCTCGCTCCAGACGCGCGCGGCCGCAGAACCGGATCCAGCCCAGAGGTCCGTGCTGCGGGCGGTTCCTGTGCTGGAACTCCAGCCACAACCATACCGCATTTTCCTGATCCTGTTGGGCCAAGGCCGCCATCAGGACCAATATCGGGCTCTCGACGCATTGATCCACTTCGTCAAAACGGATCTTCTGCCCCAGGATCGGGTGGCGGTGTATGCCTACAACCGGGCCACAGACTTCATCTCCGATCACGAACAGATTGCGGCAGTGCTCGAACGCTATAAAAAGAAAAGTGACAAGATCGAATCCTGGCTGGAGTCCGGGGTGCTGCGGCTCAAAGTCCTCTATGGCGCGAAAGAGGTTCCCGAAGCGTATCAATCCAAGATCGACGATATTTTTAACATCGCCGCAGGGCCGGCTCGATAGTTGCCGCCGGGATTGATAGCACAGCAGCGTACGATGGAAACGGAATGGGATCGCATCGCAGAAGCGATCGTGCGTCCTTTCTATCGGACCGGGGACAAAGGGGACCCTTTTAACGTCCTCGAAGCACGTGCGGCCGGCCTTTGGTTGCCATTGGGTGAATTTGCCAGGAGAGCTGCGACATCCATCCAGGATATGCAGAATATTTTTACCTGCGTCGAACATCTCCGATACATGGAAGGCGAGAAGCATCTGCTTTTCTTCTCGGGACGGGGATTGCTGGCTCCGAACGGGCGCATCGACGTTGACCGCGGCGTCGCAGCAGTTGCCAACGATGCGCGGGTTGCCATCGATAGTTTCCATACCTGGAGCCTGGTTCCGCTCTCTTGTGTCGGTGAGGACAAGGGGCCGTGGCCTTCTCCCCTATTGACAGCCGCTCCCAGACCATGGGCCACGGTGAACGCGTTCTGGAGCGACAACCAGATCGAAGTCATGCAGAACGGGCTGGTAAACATGTCACAATTGACGGGAGGCCGTGCGGCGATTGATGGGGATATCGGCGCAAAGCACTCGACCTGGTTGACGGGACCACGCGCGTCGAGTACCTGCTAGGCTATGATCCGAACGATATGAAATTCGATGGGAGCTTCCGGAAGATCTCGGTCCGTATAAACCGGCCCGGCCTGAAGCTGTCTTTCCGACATGGATACTATGCCCGCGACCAGTTATTCCCTTATGAACATGCGGAATCTCTCGCGTATAGCCGCATCTCCTCAGCCGGAGGTTATTTATCCGCCGATACGGTTGATGTCGGTTTCAAGATCAGAACACTGGAATGAACCATGCCGGAAACCAGGATTCAATAAATGTTGGATTGACGATCGATGCAAAAAAGGTCGCATGCAGAACCGACAATACCCTGCATTTTGGAAGGCTGCGCATCGCCCTTTTCTATTTGGACCGCAGCGGCAATTATGTCGGCAACGATTGGAAAACACTCGATCTGCAATTGCAGCCGGACACGTACCGGCGCTACCTGAAGTCGGGAATTCCTTTTTCCGTGTCGATCCCATTTTTGTCGCGAGGCCAGTATCTCAAAGTGGTGGTCTACGACATGGTGGGCAACAAAGTCGGATGCAAGCAGATCAGGATCCTGGAAGGCTCGAGCCCTACGTTTCGACCGGTCGACAACCCATGAAACTCAGATTTTGACTTTTCGAGACTCGGCCTACTATCGCTCTTGAAGCGGAGTGCCCAGGAGGATTATGCGGCCGTCGAGGTCCGTCACCCGCACCTGTCCCAGAACGGCTCACAACTGTGACTTAGAGAGGCGGGGAAGTTAACATGAAGACTTAGGGATTCCACGTACGAACCTGAGGACCCGGAAGGAGGGCAGACGAGCGGGCGTCATGGCGCGGACCTCGATCGAATACTCGGCTTGCCCTTCCTATATAGTAAACTCAGTGGTCATGCGAAAAGAGCATTGCGACGCATGCGCCGCCGCCCAACTCTGATTACTGCGTTCTGGAAACAAGCTAAACTATTTGATTGATATCACTATATTATCGTATCGTCAGTAATGAAGTTCAGCTGGATTGGTAACGATCGGTAGCCCGACCATCGATATCGAACGCGATCAAGCGTCCTCGATCGAATGATCGCAAGGAAAGAATGTGCAGTTAATCTTGATTGTTCGTACTTTCCGTTGCTAGTGTTATGCATCTTTCCCAAAGCCCATTTTTGAGTACTGGAGGAAGAATTGCTAAAGTTCACCGCAGGTCTTGTCATCGGCTTGGTTGTGCTCCCCCTCTCGGCGTTTCTTTATTTCCGTTCCGGTTATGCAGCAGTTGCCACTTCGGAGCCGCCGATGCTTTTTGAAAGAAGCATCGCCAGAACCGCATTGCATGCACGAATCGACAGGGAGATGCCTGCGTCCGCGCCCATCGCTGCCGATGAAGGCAACATGGCCGCAGGAGCCAGGATCTATCGCGTGCACTGCGCGTTTTGTCACGGGTTGCCTGATCAGCCCGCCAACGCCTCTGCCAGGGGGATGTTTCCCAAACCGCCTCAACTCTTCGTCAGGATGGTCACCGACGATCCTGTGGGGTCAACCTACTGGAAGGTGGCCAATGGCATCCGCTTGACCGGCATGCCCGGATACAGGACGGCATTCTCGACCGAGCAAGTGTGGCAGGTAAGCCTCTTGTTGGCGAATGCGGATAAGCTGTCGCCGGCGACACGGGCTGAACTGAAGCAGTAATCGATTGATCGGAAACTGCTTATAGGTTCTTTATCTGTGACTTCTTTGTTATTTTGCAAGAGGAATCAAGCTGCATCAGTTTTGGAATGCCCGTTGACGTTGACCTGGATCGGCAGCGGAAACCATGTCTGCAGTTTTACATGGATCAAGCCGAACTCCCGATCCATGAAATATAAGTAGAGAAACAGGCATTTCGTCCTGAATTACGAGGATCTGAATTTGCTGTCATTATAGTCGGCCAGCGTGTCCCTGGGTAGTTGAATTCGCTGCACTTGCGCGAGTGAGTCGGCCACCGGAAACTGGCATGTTGTCAAGATACGGCCTTCGAGGATGTAACGCCGCCCCTGGGACGGCATCGTGGGGACGTTTCCTCGAACGCGACTTGAACTGAGCCGCTGTGCGGCGGACGCTTCGCGTGCGCTATAATGGTGCTGTCATGTGCGATAGATTCGCCAGAATTGTGCCCAAAGGCGAATCGCATCCCAGCCGGCAAATCTCTATGCTTAAACGATTTATGATTCAAATTCCATAGGACGCATCCTCCGCAAACATCAGCGCCCCCCTTCAAGTCGTTGTATCAG
>JBGQNR010000156.1:0-15420 GCA_041501225.1 Acidobacteriota bacterium | reverse complement strand
TTTCATCCCGCTGTAACTGTCCAATGGGGTGGAGCATTTCCAGGTGGCCATAAGTGGGGTACTCAGGGTGGCCACCAGGGTCCTGTCTCATATGGAATTCCGTACGGCTCATTCAAATGTGGGGTGATGCGTGGTTTACAGATTAAAGATTGGATTTATTGTCATAGTTGGCTTGGCGATCTTTTGGCAGGATGTTGGCGCCCAAGTCGCCTCCGCCCGGTTGAGGGGCTCGGTCAGGGATAGCTCCGGGACGGTCATTCCCGGTGCGAAGGTTGTCGCGAATAACACCAATGGCAGGCTGCGTGCGGAGGTTTTGACTGACGAACGGGGATGGTTTCTCTTTCCATTCCTCCCGCCTGGGGAATTCACAATATCGGTGGAAGCTAAAGGCTTCCGGCCTGGCGACTATATGGACTTCAACCTCGAGACCAACCAGATCCTGGACCTCAATTTGAGTCTGCAAGCCGGCGACGCAGCCGCAGGCCGAAAAACGACAAGCGCCACAGAAACAATAATCATCCCGGATCCTCAGATTTCAAGGACTTTTTCCCAAGTTGATCTCGAGATCCTCCCGCAAATGACGCGCGTACCGATCACGCTTGGGGTCTTTCAGCCGGGTGTGCAGGTACAGGGGGGCGATCCAGGGACTTCTCGTATCAATGGAACCCGCCAGGGTAGCAATAACCTGATATTGGACAGCACAGATGTGAACGATCCAGTAGCACCTAGCTTTGGGCTTTCCCTGGCGGCAGTCAACACCGAATCCATCGCGCAGGTCCGTGTGATAACAGCCGGAGCAAAGGCAGAATATGGACGCAATTCGGGGGCTCAGGTATTACTCGTAACGCGGTCAGGCGGCGACCGTTGGGCAGGAAGTGCGTACGATTATTTCCAAAATGCCGTCCTGAATGCCAACAATTTCTTCAACAACGCCGGTGAGGGCAAGAGGCCTAAATCCAATCAGAATGTATTCGGCTTTTCCTTGGGCGGCCCCCTCATTGCAAACCGCACTTGGATATTTGGCAACTATGAGGGCAACCGGTTCAATAAGGAGATCATACGCAACCGTACGGTCCTGACATCCTATGCGAAATCTGGTCTTTTCACCTATCTACCTCGCGTGGCTAATGCAAATGATGATGTACTGACCTATAACATCGTGAAAAATGATCCTCGCGGGCTGGGGATTGATCCGCAGGTTGCCAAAGCCCTCAGTTTACTCCCCGATCCCAACAACGGGGATGTAGGTGACGGCCTGAATACGGCAGGCTATCGTTTCAACAACCCGATTGACGGCAGGGAAAACCAGTTCACGATCCGCGTCGATCACAACCTGACAAGCAATCATCGGATTTATTATCGTCACAGCTGGTCGCAGGACAACAGAGTGGATTGGCTTAACAATGCCGACGCCACTTTTCCCGGCCAGCCCAGTGGGAGGGAAAGGGCGAGTCAGTGGGGATTCTCAGCAGGATCTGATTGGGCGATCACAACGCACTTCGTAAATGAGTTCCGCCTCGGTCGGCAGAGCTCCTCCAGCTCCTTGCTTCGCCCTGCCAGACTGTCGACGCCGATGATGATTTCCGGCCTATGGACTGATCCGCTGAATCCCGATTTTCCCTCGGCTCGAGGCTCACGGATCCATGAGATGTCCGACAATTTGACTATGTTCCGAGAGAAACACGCCTTCAAGGCCGGGGCCGATGTTCGTTTCATCTTACAAAATCGGTCCAGCACAGCTGGTACCTATCCAGATGTGACATTCGGGACATCTTTTGGCAACATCTCCCCCGTTTCCATCGGCCCAGGAAGTACGGCACTGACAACGGACGAACGGCAATCCTTTGAATTGCTCTACAATGCGCTGCTGGGGCGGATAGAACAGGTAACCCAGACATTCTACAGCAACCTTAACACCTTCCAGGCGTCGGGCAGCCCTCTGGTACGCGACTACAACTTCCGCGAGTACGGTATCTTCTTTCAGGACGAATGGAAGTTAAGGAATAACCTCACCTTGAGTCTGGGCGTTCGATATGAATTAAGTAAAGCTCCCTCTGAGAGCAATGGGCTGCAGGGTGTGTTCGACCCATCATCATCTCTGCTGGACCCATTTACCCAAATTGATGACCTTACGGTTCAACGAGGTGGTGCTTGGTACAAGACCGATGCAAATAACTTCGCGCCTCGGTTCGGCTTTGCGTGGAATCCCCCGGATATTGAGGGGCTCACGGTCCGTGGCGGATTTGGGATTTTTTATGACCGTCTTGTCGGGGCAGCGACAAACTTTGTGGACGCCAACACTCCCGGGTTTGTCCAAGTTGGAACAACCTTTCCAAACCAGTCATCAGACGACCTCCGAATCAGCGATGGAATTCCTTTTCCTGTTCAACCTGGAGCCCCCATCCTCATGCAGCCCATTACTCGCGCCACTTCCGTCGCGATTTTTGATCCCGCGCTTAAAAATGGCTACATTTCCGAATTCCACCTGACGCTGCAGAAAAAGTGCTCCGCTAACACCGTCTTCGAGACAAGTTATGTGGGCACTCGTGGTCTCGACCTCTTCATGAACCAGAATTCGAACCAAACTAAGATCGCAGGAGATTTCCTGCTTTCTTTTAGAGAAATTCAGGCTTTCCGGAATTCCCTAACACCCGTTCCGAAGACCAACTCTTTGGTGCGTCTTTTTGGATCCGTGAACGGAGCTATCAAAGCCATTGGGGGCACCACCTTCGACCAGGGATTGGTGGGCACCGCTGCAGATACAGTGGATCGCGTTTATTTCAGCCGTTACTCTGCGGCAGGGCTTTCAGACTACTATCTCAGGAACTTCCCCCAGTTCAACCAGTTGATTATCGGCACAAATCAGGGCCGTTCCTACTACGACTCATTTCAACTGCGCGTCCGTCACCGTACTGGCGCTATGAATGTGGATGCAGCTTATACCTGGAGCGAATCGCGCGACACAATCTCCGTGGACGCCGGAGGTTTTTCTAGCCCCATCGACAACAACAATGTTTCCCTGAATAAGGGAAGAAGCGATGCAGACCGGACTCATGTATTCAGCACCGCTATCACCTATGCCCTACCAACGCCAACCAATACCTGGTTTCATAATACTCCGGGATGGATGCCTGAGCTTGCCCGCGGGTGGAACATCGGGCTGCTTACCGTTTGGGAAAGCGGATTGCCATTCACAGTCAGTTCAGGGCGCCAAACTTCAGCCGCCGGAGTGGATAGTTGGGCCGATTACTCCGGCAAGCGGAATATCGGCGCCGTGATCCGTTCATCCAGTGGAGCTTATTACTTTAATACCGATCAGATCCAGACTTTTACATTCCCCGCAGCAGGAGAGATTGGCACCTCTGGGCGGAACACATTCCGGGGACCTCGCTACTTCGATATAGATATATCCCTGGCGAAAAATATTCGAGTGAATGATTCCCAGAAATTCTCGTTGCGTGTTGAGGTTTATAATCTTTTTAACAACACAAATTTCGGCTTGCCCGCAACCAACCTCTCTTCGCCGAGTACCTTCGGCAGGATTACCTCGATTGTGGGAAATCCGCGTACCATGCAGCTTGCTTTGCGCTACACCTTTTGAGGTGGACCAGGCAAACTGGTTTTCCAAACAAAGAATGAAGCATTCCACTTCGGTTCTCAATTTCGCAAAGAGAATGCCTCGTCAATTCTGGGGAAACTAGTGAAACATCCAACCCCAGCCGAGAACACATGGCGCAATCCGGATCATGGTCAGCGTACCTGCCATGATCCGAAGCATGACCATCTTCACTCTTTTGGGCACTGATGCAGACGTCGACTCCCTCCCCTGGCGATACGCTTTCCCCGATCACCGGATTGAAAACTTCTCGCCCAATCTCTTTCGCATTTTTTTGCGCGCTCGCGAGACTCTGACCCGCGCTGCGGCTTCAGAAACCCCCAGAACCTGTGCAACCTCACAATATTCTCGATCTTCCATCTCCCGTAATACAAACGCTGTTTTGTATTTTGGATTGAGTTCTTCCAGCGTCACCCGAAGAAATTTGATGTACTGTTCAGATGAATAAGGATTGATGCATCCTAAATTTTGACAACAAGTGATGGCACCATGCATCTGCCGGCGATCGATCTCTTCCATATGGTGCAGAATCCGCAAGTGCAGCCTTTTTCGGCGAAGCTGATCAATGCAATAGTTTGTTGCGATACGTCCGATCCAACCACGAAACGAAAAAGAACGGTCGAACGTATGCAATGAAACGTAAGAGCGCATGAACACTTCCTGAACGGCGTCGTCACGTTCTGAGGATCTGCCCAGCCTCCTATACACCGTTCGCCGAACCAATCCCTGGTGCCTTCCCATGAGTTCACAGAACGCAGCTTCGTCTCCACCCAAGGAACGTTTGACGAGATCGGCATCCGCAGTGCCGGCATCCTTTTTATCGAGTTCGAAAAACATCTTCTTGGTGACCTCATGCAATTTGACATTGCGACTTCAGAGTGTACGTACGAGATGCCGGCGCGCTGGTTAAGACGGTGTAAGGAGTTTGTTAAATATGTAAACTGGTCCCTGCAACGAACATGCGTTCCGGTTATTCACCATCCCTTTTCGATGAGCATTGACGATAAAACGTACACGACTGTCTCGGGCAGCGTGGCTTGCAATGCAGTATTTGTATTATCAACGGAGCAATCAGCAATAATGAGAAGTTCAATATCTGTGAAGGATTGACTGAGAATAGAATCCAGAGTCGCAGGTAAATATCCGGTGCAATTGTATGTCGGAACATTGACGCTGATTGGATATGTTGTCATCTCGCGCCTGCTTAAAACATGTTTTGTGCTTCTGTATAATTACTCCCGATCTTAATGTGCAGAAACAGCGTGCATCTGGCACTGACCTATTTGCTGTATCAGAATAGATAAGGGAGGCCAAGGATAGGTTCAGCGTGAGAAGCATGAATTGATTCATTTTACGTTTCCTTAACAGAAATCTCCCGTTGAACCAAAACCCTATAATTCGGCTGCAGGATTTATTAACCGAACTCAATGCCATTAGGCAGAAGAAGCCTCTCGCAGCTCCCGTCCGGTCCCGCGACCATGCACACATCCAAAGAGCGAGGGGCGGCAATCATCAGGATCCCCAGAGTTCGTTGCGGGTACTCAGAAATACTGGTAATGGTGGAATGAACACTGATGACCGCCCCCCGTCCCGTCTGATAAAAACGCCGGCGTTCGGCAACGCGTTGAGCCTTATTACGCAGAAACTGATAATTGCGCTGTGGCGCCGCCGGATTGGTTCGAGCCTTCCTCAAACACCTGATAGGCCTGCATAAGTTTCATGATCTGCATCATGATCGTGGCCTCGCTACTCTGATTGTCTGCTGCTGACACAGCCTTGCTGGGGGCGGTTGCAGCAGAGGTGTCGGTCTGATTCGCCTTGTCGTATGCCATGGCTTCTTGAAGGCTCACCTTGCCGTCGCCGTTGGAGTCAGCTGCATCAAAGTTTTCGATAATCTTGGAGATCAGCGCGGCACGTTTGGTGTCCGATGAGCAAATCTCCTCAAGCTGACCTGTCAGCTCATTTTTGGTGAAGCCCGTGTCATTGGCATTTTGTTGCGGAGGGGGAGGCATGCCACCCGGACCACTCGGGCCGCCACCACCGCAGCCGTGCATGCGATTGAGGTTAGTCTGGCTCTTTATCTGATCGAAGCTGGTCTTGAAGTAAGTGGCCATTTCGTCCTTGGTAACCCTGCTATCGTTGTTGCTATCCAAACGTGTGAAGATGTCGTCCACACTGGCCGAACTGTCTGATCTATCGGGTATTTTGCTGAAAGCCGATTCAAGACCGGTTTTGTCAATATAGCCCTGATTTTGGGTATCCAGTTTGGCAAACAGGCTATTTGCCCATGCGGATGCCAGACTGCTATTGATACTGCTCAGCATGATTTGCTCCTCTCGTTACATGGGTTGCTAATGACTCCTGGATTTGCGTGCATGAAGCAATGGCGTCTCGCGCCTCATGCCAATCAAACCGCGTTGTGATATCAACGCGCTCTGACCGCACATGAGAGTCTAGGCAAGTTAGCGGCCAAATCTGCTGGGGGTCTGCACCCTGAGGTGTAAAGTTTCTGTAAATACATGTAAAGAATCCCTGTCATTTTGATAAAACGGTCCCCTCTGTATAAAGACTTTGTAAAGACACATTGAAAATCTCTGTCGTGTTGACAAATAAGTCAGATATCTGCTGCTGATTTGATTAGCGCCCAGAGGGCGAACGTCATTGGCCTAAGGATAGCGGCAAAAGATTCATGCTTCCCGATTGCTCACTTGCAGTTGGCCGAAACGGAGCAATTTGCTTAATTGTCTGAGATTCTGGGACTAATGGCAGATTCTGGCAAAAGGAATCGATAGGTTCCAGCGGCGGCTGTCGAACATATGACGGCAGGCGGCAATATTTGCCTACATATATGCTGCCGCTGAGCCGTCATTCGTGCCACATCTGTCCGACCGTCTGCAGCCTTGAGCTGCTGTTTCATGATATTGTCAAAACGTGCATCGAAGCCTGCAGGGGAACGGTGTCGGCCCGCAACCTCAGCGCATCCGGTCTGGAAATCAGCATCGTGCTGCAAGCCAGACAGACTGAGAATCAGGCTGAAACAAATTCCGCCGCAGATGCGTTGCCTCTGTCAAATCTCCCATCGTGAGCCTGCGCTGGGCCAGTGCGCCTTCCAACATTTTCCGGCAAACCACCGAAGGATGCCAATTTGCGAGACAAGCACCCCCGTAGAAACTCTGCCTTGGATGGGCGTATTCTTCCCGTTAGAGCGCACGCACGAGGATCAGCACTATGCCGGCGGCAATTCCGCCGATGATTCCAGCTTTGGCCCCCGTGGAAAAGCCTCCCTTCTTGACCTCGGCAACATCAGAATAGGAAAAAGGTTGTGCCCTTTCTTTGGTTATCATGATGAAGTCTTCACAGCCCGGTTTGGTGACGTACCCTATTAGAATTGTGGCATTCTTCATTTTCACTCTTGCCTGAGCTTTTTCCCCGAATCCGAGATTCATAATCCTGGACTTCACCTCGCTGGAGCTCAGATATCCAGCTCAGAGAGATCGCATCCGCCGAAGAACCGGGGGTGCCGATCGTGTGCATGTCGGGTCCTTCATTGCCCGCGGCGATACAGACGACCACGCCGGCAGCTACCGCGTTATCGATGGCTACGACTTCCGGATCTTCCGAAGGGGGAACGTAATCCAATGCGCCGAGGCTGAGGTTAACCACATCCATGCCGTCATTGACGGCGTCGTTGATGGCAGCGATGATCGCCGCGCTTGTAGCATAATCGTTTACGCCAGGTGTGCCGAAGACTTTATAGCTGCCGAGAAACGCGCCCGGCGCCATGCCGGAGATTTGGGCCGGCGATGGGAGCAATGCCGTGTTCGGAGTCACGATCTTCCCGGCGGCGCAGCCGGCCACAAACGTGCCGTGCCCCTCGTAATCGCGCGCATTCCTATGGGACGAGGTCTCCGCATTGGCAAAAAACCTCGTGTAATCGCGCGCGACAATGACCTTGTGATTCGTATACGCGGAATTTCCCGAGCTGAACTTGGGAAAACCCGATGGCAGGGCTGCCGTCGAATCGGTGAACATTGGGTGTGTGTTGTCAATTCCGGTGTCGATCACCCCGATCATCACGCCTTGCCCGGCGTTGGCCCTACCGCCGGGGACCTGTCCCCAAAGCGCAGGAGCATTGTGAACCTCTGCCGCGGCACTGAGATTCTTGCGTTGAAGCCGGGAGATGTAAACCCTCTTGATCCCCTCCATGCCGCGCACCGTTCGGTAGTGCTCGATGGGGACGCGTGCGATAATCACGTTCATCACCGCATCGGTGGCGCCCTGAACCTCGACTCCGCTGAGCGCACTCAATCTCTCGCTCATGGCGCTCTGGGTGCGCGCCAGTTGTGCCCGGTAGGTGGCCGCCTCCGCGGAGTCCATGCGCACTCGCGCGCGCCGACCGGCGCCGGCAGGCACAGCCCCGCCACGTGTCGAGGCCAGGCTCCGGGCCACCGAAGGCTCATTCAGTTCAATGACCAACTGCAGATCCCGTGTCCCAGGCAAGGCGTACCGCAAGAGCGATCGCATGGTCGCGGGTTCGCGGCCTGATGTCGGCTCCGATTGCGGCGCGGAAGCCTGGGGCCCATACGCATAAAGAGTTAGCACCAGACAGGCCGGTACCACGAAACGGAACATAACGTGAATCAAGCGACTGCCCATGCTCCCTCCCCTGCAAATCGAATATCGCTGCGTCCCACCCAAGAAAATTTTGGCGCGTGCACATTGTTAGTCGAATTTGAGTTTCTTATTCTGTGCCGATTAATAATGGCGGGCACTATTTCACTCCCATCTTACAGCGTCATTTATCCACTCGGGGTATTGGACGGAAGACACCACGGATAAGGTTAACGATAATAGTAAAATCTTTGTAAAGACCTGCGTACAACACGGCGCCGTTACCTCAAGCCGCGGCCGTCGTACTGTCCAGTTTCACGGCACCGTGGAAGGTCCGAGTTCCATCCTGCAGCGCAGGTATTTATTATGTGAATCAAAGGAAGTGTGGCGAGCTTCCTTCGCGGCAAGCTTCACTCATTTCATGCGTCTTTCGCCGATGAAATATCTCTGGGAGTTTTTGCAGATGCGCTATCGGGCAATATCATTTGGGTAGTAAGCCCAGTTTGTGATCGGCCCTGCACTGTGGAGCAGTCGCAGAAGACTGGCGAAGATGACGTGGGAACCTATATCGGAAGCTGCAGCAGGCACATCCCAGTCCGCCTGCGCGCAAACGTTGATGTCAACGCCTGCAAAGATGGCTTGCACTGAATGCCATGGGAAGATTGTCAAGAGTCTGAAATAAGAATTTTGCAAGTCTGAGAGGAGAATGGAGTCAGGTCTGGAATGTTTATTATCTGCCCTGTTGCCTAACTGCCCGGTCTGCAGAAAAGTGAATATTCCTGACCTGACCCCATTCCTGCAAAACCCGCAATCTTGCCTTTTGAAGGAGAGCCTGTCTTCTTCACCTCTGCCACATCCGTGTAGGCATAGGCTTGCGCCCGCACCGAGGTGATCATGATGAAGTCCTTGGCGCCGGGCTGATGAATTCGGCCGGTAAAAACAGTTCCATCCTTCAAGGTTATCTGAACTTCGGTATTCTGTTTTGCTGCCAGAGCCTTGATCTTCGATTTCACCTCCCCAAGGCTCATTCCCTGGGCGTATAGCGCGCTTCCGGTCAGGACAAGAATTGCCAAACCGAGACAAATGGATATCCGCAAAACTCGATGAGTTACCATGATGCGTTTCACAGCTTGCTCCTTCTGTATTAGCTTTTTATCCGATGCGCGCCTTCTGGGCCTTATGGGACTTGTCAGAAGCGCCATGGGAGCAGCGGATTGAGAGGTTCGACATTGCGAGTGGGCACTTCCTTGGCATCCTTTACCCTCCGCACAAGCCGGGTGATGACATTGCCTTCGGTTTGATCACGGTAATAGACATGCACAAAGGCACCTTGTTCATAATTGGGTTCCCCCAAAAAGGCTTTATGGCCCAGCACGAAATCCTTGGTTCCCATGCTGGTGCGCACTGCTACCCGATCAGGGCTGATGGAAACGATAGTTCCGTAAAAGTCGTACTCCTTGCCCGGCTTTACCGAAACTTTGGTTTTGTCGGCCTGATTCGACTCCGCCTTGATCCATGCGGGCCCCAGGTTCCCGGTTTCTGATGGCTTACCGAGATTGAAGTTCACATAGGCGCTGACCGTCAATCCCAAATATTTTATGTCGGTCTGGATCATCTCGCCGTCCGCAACCTGGTATTGCCTGCGCCAGATGTTGGTATGATTATAGACGTTGAAAACCGATACCCCGGTTTGAGCCCAATTGCCTTCTCCCCGGTAAAAATCCCACGTGGCGGAGAGGTCGAGCCGGTGATAGTCGGGGAGGCGGGAGCCATTTTTCGCGCCGTAAGTCGGCCGATAAAAAGTCCGTCCGTTCGGGCCTGTCATTTCGTCGGAACCAGTGGGCTCGGTGACGGGTTTGCCGGTGGCATATAGCCAGTTGCCGGAAAATGTAAATCGTTTGAACTGGTAGCTGTTCACGATTTTCAGTTCATGCGTCGAATCATGAGAGGCAGGGTAGGAGGATGAAGATATGTCCGGGAAATACTCTCTGACCCTTCCGAACGTGTAGCTGATCCAGCCGGTATCGGCGCCGAATTTCTTTTGCGCCAGAAAATCCACACCCTGCGCGCGGCCGGAGCCGTTGAAGAAGGAACGGCTGAAATCCAGTCCCCCGGTGCTGCCCGGGTTCTGGCCTGGCATGGGAGGGCCGACACCGGGACGGAACATGGCGAATTGAGTCAGTCCACTCAGATCCTTCCGATAGGCCTCGACGTCGAACAGATAATTTGCATTCTCGTAACTGGCGCCGCCGATGTAATGATAGGCCCGGCTCACAGGAACGGATATCCCATCCGCGAGAGTCCAGAAGTCCTGGTCGCCTCCCATCGGGTCCTCCCGTGTTAAGTCGTTGATGAACTGATGATACTGTCCGCCAGCTGCCTTGAACCTGAATTTGTCGTTTACATGAAAGATCAGCGATAACCGCGGCTCGAGAAAGATCTCCTTCGCCACGTTGTAGCGGGCAGCGCGAATTCCCGGAGTGATTTCGAGTTTGGCGAAAGGCTGGAACCGGTCCTGGACATAGACTGCCTGCTGGCGCCCTTCGCCAGTGCGGTGCAATTGGCCGATGTCCTGGTTGAAATTGTAATAGTAATCCACTTTGTTCCGGGTCGCTTCTGTGCCGAATTCCACATAATTCCGGCGGCCCAGGATTAAGCTGTTTGCCAGCCGGAAGGTGATGTCGCTCAGATGGTTCGTTTCGGTGGAACCGTTGTCAAAAGACTTGTCCTCTCCTGTGCTCGGATCAGTGACTGTCATCTTGGTCGAAGTATCCGTGTTCTTAAAATAGCGGGAAAAAGCCGCGGTCAGCTGGCTGGAAAAAGTAGGGGTCCATGTTCTGCGCCAGCTCAGGCTGGAACCGGCATTTCCCCAGTTCGACAAGTCTTTGATGTCGCCATTGAGATTCCTGTTCTGATTGGCGCCAAAGGATGGCATCTGAATCGTTCTCGAATTGTCGAAATTATCCTTGCCATAGTAGAGGCTCAAAGTCAGAGTGTCTTTTGCTCCCGGCGAGTACGTGGCGCGCCCGTTCAAGTCGTAAAACCAGCTCAATGGCTCTGAACTGAACATTCCCATAGGCCCACCCTGTCCGCCTCCCGGGCCGGGCGTTGCACTGGTATTGTATTTGTCGCGGATTTTCTTGCTGAACGGGCTTTGGTATGACCTCCGCCCGGCAATCATAAAGGTTCCCTTTTTCCCCAGGGGGCCATCGATGTAGCCATTGTAGCTGAGCAGGCTGGCCCCCCCCCCGAATTCGATTTCCTTCTTGTTGCCTGTCTTCCCGGTCAGGTCCACCACGCTGGAGATCCTTCCGCCGTATTTTGAATCGAAACCTCCCTTCAAAATGGTTGTGCTCTCCACGGCATTGGCGTTGAATGCGCTGAAGATACCGAAAAAATGATCGACCTTGTACACCGTGAATCCGTCAAAGAGCACCAGATTCTGATCCGGGGTGCCGCCCCGGACATAGAGTCCGGAGGATGATTCATTGGTGGCGCTGATCCCGGGCATGAGTTGCAGGGAGCGGAAAATATCCTTCTCGCCAAGGCTCGGGAGTGCTACCACCTGGGCCGGTGAAAGCGTAACAACGCCGATGCTGTCGGAGGCAGTCATCAGCTTGGGGGCGGTATATTCGACCGTAACGGTATCCGAGCGCGCCTGCACCTCCAGTACAATGTCGAGTTTTAGGTTTTGTCCCGGTTGGACGACAGCTTCGATTTGCTTCACTGAGAAACCTGGCAAAGACGCCTGGAGGATCACTTTCCCTGGAGGCACATTCTTCAGATTATAGCGGCCCGAATTATCCGTATCCGCCGAAAGCTTCAGGTCCGGAATGGTAACCTGGACCCCCGGCAACACACCTCCGGTGGCATCTTTCACGATGCCGCTGATTTCCTGCACAGAGGCTGATTCTTGCGCGAGCCCAGGACAAGCTTGAAACCATGCGACGCTGAACAATATCAGCGTTATGAGAAAAAATCGCTCTCGTGATACCATTTGTGGTTCCCTCGAATATCTGGATGCCGATCTACAGGCCGCCATCGTTCCAAACGTTCACTCAAAATCAGACACCTATGCCAGCTGATTCAGATTACGCCGGCGGGGAATCCATGGATGTTAAAAGCGGGCAAAAGACTTGTTAAATATGTAAAATGCTTTGCCGTCCCTCCCGTTGCTATCCCGCGGCCTGTATAATGCACGCGGCAGTTTTTGTGAGGTGCGCGGTGACCACAGCATTAGGATCCAGGCGGCGTGAATCCATGCAAGTTTTCATCCTGGTGATAATTCTCGCCTTGCTATTGCCTCTGCTGGCAACGCTTCAGTACAGCTGGCTGGGCCAGCTAAG
Source organism: Acidobacteriota bacterium (assembly GCA_041501225.1). Lineage (GTDB taxonomy): Bacteria > Acidobacteriota > UBA6911 > UBA6911 > UBA6911 > JAFNAG01. Next base: position 2,847 of record JBGQNR010000156.1, on the reverse strand, counting down.
CGACGCCGAAGTCTCCCAGATGCGTGAAATCCTGCAGATCGCGGCCAACCGTTTCAGCCAGGATTTCGACGGTGAGCTGGCTTCCGTCTACAGCAGTTTCCAACCGGACCCGGCGGCCTCGGCCGCAGGTGAGGATATCGATTATGGCAAGATTTACGCCCGTTTGATTTCAAATTCCCGATTCCCGCGCCTGATTAAGGATGTCTGGCTCGTTACCGTCAGGAGCGATTCCACCACGAATCTCAAGCGTTTCACTGCGTGGAGCCGTCAATTCGAGGAGGTCTCCTGGCCTGCGGATATGAGTGTCCTGCGCGGACAATTGGAGAGCCAATTCCGGAGAATTCATGCATGGTTGGATTCACCCGGGTCGGATCGGCGGGTACCGATGGGTGTGTCGATGCCTCCGGTTTTAGAGCGACCCGATACGCTTCTCCTCCCTCTATTTCGACAGCCGAATCTTACCCGACAGGGTGGATTTTCGCTTCGCCCTCCGGAGGGATTTGTGCTGCTGACATTGGATCTGGCGTATATCTCTGGGGAGCTTCTCCCCGAACTCACGAGGCAGCATTTTCCGGGAGAAAGCCGCGCCAACATACGAATCACCGTTGTTCGGCGGAATGAACCGAATACGGTGATCTTCCAGACAGATCCTCAACCAACTTCTTCACGTGAAGCCGGCAATCAGGCGAATACCCGTCGTGGCGTCGATGTCTCGGCGGGCTTGTTCAGGATGCGCTTTGGTGGTCTCCCCCAGCCTCCATTGGGCCGAACGGCAGGTGCTCCTGAATTGTCGGGAGGCGCTTCTGTGGCTTCTGATGGCAGCGCAGCCGGACGAGGTCAGTTCGGGAACACTAACCGGATTCCCGGTTTCGGGCCGATGGGAGCGGACAATCAGGATGGATATAGAGAGGATGGTCTTTGGGAGATTCGCATTCAGCATCGGGCAGGCTCATTGGAAGTGGCCGTTTCTAATGCCCGCCGTCGCAATCTCGCCATTAGTTTCAGCGTCTTGCTGCTTCTCGGCGGCAGCATCGTCGCGATCATGATTTCCACGCGGCGCGCCCGCATGCTGGCTCAGCAGCAAATAGAATTTGTGGCCGGTGTATCCCACGAATTGCGCACACCCATTACGGTGATTCAGACGGCGGGTCAAAGCCTCGCGGACGGTGTTATCAAAGAAAAAGAGCAGACCCGGCGTTATGGGGAACTCATCAACAGGGAAACCCGGCGGCTGGCGGGAATGATTGAACAGATTCTCGAATTTGCGGGCGGTCAATCCCACCGTGAGAAACTCGACCTGCAAAATGTCAGCATCGCCGCCTTGATAGACAGCACCTTATCTGCTTCACAACCACTTGCCCTGGAGGGCAGATTTCAAATCGAGGCGACGATCCAACCTGGTTTACCTGATGTCCGCGGCGACGAAACTTCACTGCGTCGTGTTCTGCAAAACCTGCTGGACAATGCGATAAAATACAGCGGCACCAGCCGCTGGATCGGTCTGAAGGCCCAAATGCACAAAGGCAGAAAAAGGGATGAGATTCAGATATCCGTTCGCGATCGCGGTATCGGCATACCCGCGGACGAACAGGCCCATATCTTCAACCCCTTTTTCCGGGGCAAGGCGGCTACATCAACCCAGATCCACGGCAGCGGGCTCGGACTCACCCTGGTAAAGGGCATCCTGGAAACGCATGGCGGCAGCATATCAGTGGAGAGTACTCCCGGGCGTGGATCAGAATTTTCGATCTTTCTGCCGGTTGCGGCCTTTCCAAAGGCTGACCGCAAGCAGGATAGCGATCGTCCAAGAGAAACCTAGGAATCCCATGGGCAGGAGAATTCTCTTAGTCGAAGATGAACCGGGAGTAGCTCTGACTATCACTGACCGCCTGCAGTCCGAGGGGTACACAGTGGAGGGGGCGGTTGACGGTGAGATCGCTTTGGTGCGGGCTTCGAGCGAGAGTTTTGATCTGATCATTCTCGATGTCATGTTGCCGCTGAAGAACGGATTCGACGTGTGCCGTGACTTGCGCCAGCGAGGCGTGCCTACCCCCATTTTGATGCTCACCGCGCGCGGCAAGCTGGTGGACCGAGTGGTGGGGCTGAAGTTGGGAGCGGATGATTATCTGATCAAGCCCTTTGAGACCCTCGAATTGCTGGCACGTGTCGAAGCATTGCTCAGGCGCGCTCCGGTTCTGCCTCCACCGGCCGCGGATTCCTATCAGTTCGGTGACATCCACATTGATTTCCGCCGCGCCGAAGTGAAGCGAGCCGGGGCCGCATTAGATTTGTCCGCCCGCGAGTACCATCTGTTGCGATATTTCATCGATCATCGTGATGCGATTCTATCCCGCGAGGAACTGCTCGAAAAGGTCTGGGGGTATGATGCTACCCCCTTGACACGCACCGTGGACGTACACGTTGCATGGCTGCGACAAAAACTGGAGGCGAATCCTCGCCACCCTCAATTCATAGTTACCGTCCACAGCATGGGCTACAAATTCACCGGTTGAATCTGAGCTCGCAAGGACTGGAACTATTTCACACCGGCCGAGTAAATCGCTTTTGCCTCCACTGCCGTTTCATCTCGTTACAAGGTGTGTTGGATCCCGTGGTCCGCGAAAACCCGCTATGGCCTCGGAATCTTGTGGAGCCGCCCATTTCGAGTAAAATCCTCTCTCTCGTTCCGGCATCGCATGGGTTCCAATCCTTGCATGCCAAATACGGTTGGAGGTGTGATGAAGCCTGCGACTGAAGCCAGCGCGCTCCCTGAGAATGCCTACGCCCCGCTGGAACCAGGGGCGGTTTACCAACCCATGATCCCGGCCAAGGCTGTGCTCCCCGAGA
>JBGQNR010000155.1:0-15426 GCA_041501225.1 Acidobacteriota bacterium | reverse complement strand
AGGCACTGTTCAATGGCGATGTCCACCGCCTGCTGATTCACGAGAAATGGCGGCGTGTCGTCCATTTCATAGGTACACACGTTCACCTGATGCAACAGATAAATGATGTTCTTCTTGGTCTTGAACTCCATCAGCGCGGTGCCGTCATACTCTCCAAGCTCGGACAGGGTCGGGCGCATGTGGCGCAGCACCGAGCCGTCATGCGTCTTCGTATAAAGGCCCGCCGGGCAATGACAGAACATTTTGCGCTCGGTCAGAAGCTGCTGATGGACTTCCAGGCCGGAAATAAGGCCAACTTCCGCATAATCAATTTTCTGGTGCACGTCTCGCTCCCTATCGACTGCGGCGTCGACGAAGACGCTGATCATACCTTAGGCTCGCGTCTTGTCAAGCTTACAGAAATCAAGATCTTAGGAATGATGAATTGGTCACTTTGTCTTGCAGAATTCAGAATTCAGGAGTCAGAATCCAGAAGAAAAACAACTCTCAGACAGGCACTTGAATATCAAGGTCAGGAAGCCAATACAGAAGCCTGGGCAAATCTAGGCTTCAAATTCAGCAGCTCATGCCTCCTCAGCCAAATTCTGAATTCTGAATCCTAAATTCCGACCGCGGTCTCCTGCATCCCGCTCTTGTTGCTTTTCCTGTTAAAACTCATACAATAGCCGGTTGCCAGGGGATGAGGGGAAAACCGATCCTCTGGACACACATGCGTCTCACCCGGCATCAGCAAGTGGGGCGCCAGGAGGTAGGCATGGCTCTCCAATTGGCAAAGCGAATGAACGGGTTAAAGGCCTCGGACGTCAGGGAGATGCTGAAGATCACGCAGCGCAGCGAGATCATCTCCTTCGCCGGAGGACTGCCGGCACCTGAATTACTGCCCATACGAGAGCTGGATCAGGCGACCCGGAAGGTCCTCGATGAGCAGGGCCCGGATGCGCTCCAGTATTCAACAACGGAAGGTTATCTGCCGCTGCGGCAAATGATAGCCGAACGGATGCGCGCCAGGAATGGCATTCGAGCCACAGCCGATGAGGTGCTGATCACCACCGGCTCCCAACAGGCTTTGGACCTGACAGGCAAGCTCTTTCTCGATGAGGGCGACACCGTGCTGTGTGAGAGCCCGACGTATGTTGGCGCCATGTCTGCGCTCCAGGTCTTCAATCCACGTTGGGTCGAAATTCCTACAGACGAAGAGGGCATCGACGTGGACGCCCTGGAAAGGCGCCTGGAGTTTTGCGATCGGATCAAGTTGATCTACGTGGTGCCGAATTTTCAGAATCCGACAGGAATCACCTGGTCGCTGGAGCGTCGCCGGCGTTTCGCCGAAATCGTAGCGAAATATCCCGTCGCCGTTGTTGAAGATAATACCTATGGCGAGCTTCGCTTTGAGGGATTGCCTCTGCCTCCGATTAAGTCCTTCGACACCAAGGGGCAGATCGTCTACATCTCAACCTTCTCGAAAATTCTGAGCCCGGGCATGCGCATCGGCTGGCTCACGGCCAGCAGCCCGTTGTATGAAAAATATGTCATTCTGAAACAAGGGAGTGATCTGCACACTTCCACGCTTTGCCAGATGCAGGTCGCGGCCTACCTGGAGATGTTCGACATTGACAAAAATCTGGCCCGCATGCGCACGGTTTATCGCGAGCGCCGCGACGTCATGATCCGGGCGCTCGAAGCTGAAATGCCCAAGGGGGTACGGTTTTCGCGTCCTTCGGGCGGCCTGTTTGTCTGGGTTGAACTGCCGCCCCATCTGGACGCCAGAGAGCTCTTGCGCCGAGCCCTGGAACGCAATGTCGCGTTTGTCCCCGGCGGAGGATTCTTCCCCAAGGGCAACAAGGAAAACACGATGCGGCTCAGCTTCTCGAACATGCCCGTGGCACGGATTACCGAGGGTATTCGCCGACTCGCTGCGGCAGTGAAGGAAATGCTGGGGACGGATGCCTCCCGGGAGCGCCTGGAGGCTGCCAACGGATCGGTTAGGACTCCAACCCGGCGCTAGTTCAACTTGAATCACAACGCGGGAGGAATCGATGGGGAGCAGGAACTACACGCGCTTGCTGGCAGAATTGCGGGAATCCTATGCTAAATTTTCGCCCACTTCCGGTGCGATTCACAACACCGCATCACGATACCTCGTGGATGGCGGCAGCCATCAGCTCCGTCTCATGCAACCGTTTCCTCCCAGGATCGTGTCAGCCAAGGGAGCCTATATCAGAGATGAAGATGGGCACAACATTCTGGACTTCTGGCAGGGGCACCTCGGCAACCTGCTGGGTCACAACCCTCCAGTTGTGACCGAAGTGCTGGCCCGTGCGTTCGCAGACGGTTTCGGCCTGCTCACGGGTTTTACCGACCGGCTGCAAGCGGAAACGGCGGAGATCCTCTGCCGGCAAACTGGCTCCGAGCGCGTGCGCTTTACTACCAGCGGTTCGCTGGCAACCATGTACGCCCTCATGTTGTCGCGTTCCTTTACCGCACGAACTCAAGTGCTCAAGATCGGCGGCGGCTGGCACGGCGGACAACCCTGGGGCCTGAAAGGCGTCAATTACCATGAAGGAGACGGCAAAGGGTTCCTGAAGGTGGAGAGCGAAGGCCTTTCCTCCTCCTTGTCCGGAGAGGTGGCTATCACGGGTTTTAACGACACCGACGGATTGCGCGAGATTTTTCGCCAGCATGGTGACCGGCTGGCATGCTTCATCGTTGAGCCGTTTCTCGGCGCCGGCGGACTTATGACCGCTACCCGCGAATTTCTCGAAACCGCGCGCGAACTGACCCAAAAACACAGCGCGCTGCTCATCTTCGATGAGGTCATCTGCGGTTTTCGCTTCCGCGCAGGCAATCTTGGGGCGATGTACGGCATTACGCCGGATCTGAGCGTCTTCGGCAAGATTATCGGCGGCGGCATGCCGGTGGCGGCCGTCACGGGACGCGCGGATGTTTTGCGCCTGGCCGGAAGCGCCGGTGGCGGAAGAGTGAAATTTTCCGGCGGCACCTATTCGGCTCATCCCGCATCGATGCTCGCAGCAAAGACTGCGCTGCAGCACCTGGCGGAACACGAGGCCGAGATTTATCCGCGATTGGCCACATTGGGTGACAAGATGCGCCGAACCCTGGAATCAGCCTTCCGGGACGAGGGGATCTTCGCCCGCTGTAGCGGCTACGGCAACGACGTGGTGCCCGGCAGCTCACTGGCGTATTTGCATTTCCCCTACCATGAGGACACCGTCCTCGACCGCCCCGAGCATTCGGCAGATCCCGCAATTTGCGACGTCGAATTGACAAAACATGTGCTCCAACTCGCCCTGCTGCTCGAGAACGTTTACCTGGTGCATGGTCATGGCGCCCTGTCCACGGCACACACTGAGGCGGACATTTTGTTCCTCGATCAAGCCTGCCGGCGCGCGGCCCGCCTCATCAAAGCAAACCTGTAAAAGCCACGAGCCACACGAAAGCGATTTTGACGGCTTCCATGTGGCTCGTGTTTTTTCTTCGCTGTCCGTTACTTTTCCTTAAAGCTCAATTACCCAGCTTCACCGGCGTCGCCCCGGCGAGAAACATGGCGTTGAAAAGGAACTTGAAGGCCCCGTGCGGCTGGGCCCGGAATGTGAGTTCGGGACCGAAAAGCAGGACTCTGCCCTTGCCGATCGGCGCCTCGAGCGCCGCGATGCCGCCATTGAGGTAGCCCTGGCCCCAGGCCCAACCACTTCTCAGAGGCTCGGCGCTGGCAAACCAGGCAATAGGACGGACGCCTTTCAGCACCGCATCCGGCTGGAGACGGAATACCGGGCTGTTAGCGAAAAAAACATCCACCTTCTCCGCCAATCCATAGGCAACCGGGGCAGTGTTGTCAACGCTGACCTGGAGTACAGATCCCGGCACGTAATACTTGGCCTGAGGCAGCCGCTGCTCCGTGCCATTCGGAAGCCTCTCAACCATGGCATTGCCGATCGGCAGGTTCAGCTGGAATCCGATATTGCTCGCAGATCCGATCGCGATCAGAGTGCCGCCATCCTCCACGAACTTTCGCAGCTGGGGCAGCGTCGTCGCGGGTGTCATGGAGCCGATGCGATCCGTGTACTCGGGCGGAACATTGGCAGGCCCGCCGCGCCCTCCCCCTCCACCGCCGCCTCCTCTGCCACCACCACTGCCGATGGTCGCGCCATCGGGCAGGATGATTGCATCGTACTTGCCGATGAGGTTGCCGGCATCCAGCGCTGGGGGGAACACCAGCTGGTAGGGTGTTTCGGGAAATGCCTGCTCGAAAATATAGCGAATCCAGCCCGAGGGCATCGATCCGCCGTAGGTATCCCACAAGCCGACACGAAGCGGTTTCAGCTTCAGGGCCTCAGAAGCAGGCGCGACCGAAGTGGTGTCGAAGCTCAGGCCGACTTCGGCTGCGACCTTGTCGATCACGGCACGTGTCGTCGCCTTGTTGGGAATATAGATGGTGCCGATGGGATAGGTCTTGCCGTTTGCAGAGAAAGGAGATTTCAGCCAATACACTTCCTCGCCCGCCTTTAAGAGCCTTGTAGTGCCCACGAAGGCGTCGTTGACCTGGTGACTCAGAAGATAGCCTGCGGCTCCTGACCCTGCCGCCAGCTTGCCAGCCGGAGGTTTGATCAGGGCAGTGACCTTCTCAAAGGGGCCATCAAAGCCATCGAGAATGCGATCAAACTGAACTCCCATCTGATAGGCCAGAGTCCATCCGGTGATATCGTATGGGGCCGTTGGCGGCCCGCCGGGATACGGGATATCGTCGGGGTGATCCTGCGGTTCGAACATATCGAGCAGGTGCGGCCGGAATGCCTGTGCCGCCTTGATCACATAGGAACCGGCAGGATAATTCTTCCCGGCCACTTGAAACGGAGTCGTCGCACGATGGATGACGATGCCCGTCTTCATCAGGATGTTGACGAACTTCGTCGCGGTCAGGAAATCGGGCTGGTCGGAGGGAATGACATAGCCCCTGGGATCTTTCTTGGCGGGATCGTGCAGAACCTCGTTCAGATACTTGACGTTCACTCCGCCGCGGCCAAAACTTGGCGCTTCACCTTCGCCACCCGCAGCGGCCGCTCCGCCTGCACCGCCGCCTCGACCACCTCTTCCACCTGCTGCCGCCTGCGCGCCCTGCTGGCCCCCCTGGTCCTTGGCAACAGCCTCTTGCAGCGCAACGAGCCGTTTGGGCGTGATGGTCCAGGAATCCTGGCTGCCGCGTTGGATCGAGTTCCGCCCCATCACATAAATCCGATAGAGAAAATCTTCGCGCATTTTTGAGGCGATATCCAAAATGGCGCGGTCGGCCGTGATCAGGTAGTCAATCGATTGCCGCATGTGCCACGTCTGCGGCATGATCGGATAGGGCTGATTGCCGTTCGGCACGAAGCGCGTTGGAACGAACGGGATTTCCATAGGGGTGGGGTTGCCGATGATCTCGGACAGGATCCCGATCTGGTTATGAAATCCCGTGCTGGTCCGTACGCCGCCGTTGAACCAGGTCGAATAGGGTGCGGCGGTGCGCATGACCGAGCCCGGCTTCCCTTCGGCGATGAACCGGTTGTGGATCGCAGAACCGACGAGGTCGATGCCCATCGGGACGAGCGGGTCATGGTTGTAATTAAAAGGATCCCGGAAAGGAGCAGTGAACAAGACCGACCCGGCCGGGCCCGTCTGGTGCTGGTTGTACATGATTTGCGGAATCCACTCGATGAACATCTGCCGCCCGATTGCGGTCGTTTCCGACAGGTTCGACATGAAGGAGTCGCGGTTGTCGTCGTGCCCGGCGTACTTGCTGTAGAGCACGGGGAGCCCGCCCGTGGAGCGCCTCGCCGGATCGGTTTCCTGCATGTACCAGTTCGAGACCAATTCCATGCCATCCGGGTTGACCGGAACCAGCAGCAGGATGTCGTCGTTGAGAATCCGGAGTGTCTCGGGATCCGATTGGCTGACCATCTGGTAGGCAAAAGTAAACAGATGCTGGGCCGGGACGCATTCAGTCGCGTGCAGGCCTCCATCAATCCAAACCACGGATTTGCCTTCGGCTGCCAGCGCCTTAGCCTGTTCGTCGTTTAGTCCCTCAGCCCGAGCCAAGCGCTGCGAGATCTCCCTGTAGCGGTCGAGCTTTTTAAAATTCGCCGGCGCGGTAATGATCGCCATAATCATCACCCGCCCCTCGGAGGTCTTGCCGATTTCAACCAACTTCATCCGGTCCGACTCCTTCGCCAGCTTGCCCCAGTAATCTACGAGCTGGGAGTAGTTCGCCAGGAAATAGTCGTCGCCGGCGGTGTACTGCCCAAACTTGGGCGTCGTGATCGTGCCCTGCGCAAAAATGCTGCTGGTCGCCAAAACAAGCATGAATGCCAGCGCAAGTCCTGTCTTTTTCATTCGCATGATCGCTGTCTCTCCTTCATAGAAGCAGGTGAGGGTTATCCGCCAGGTCTTCCGGCCGACGGCCGTTGACATCGGATAATCTGTCAGCAGGCCGCGGGACGGCTTCGGAAATTGTGCAGGAGTATTTATCCCTGACAAAATCAGGAAGGCAAGCAAAAAGGGATCATCGATGATATACTGACCCGCCAAAAAAGCCTCAGAAGGAGACAGTCATGAAAAGTCCCAAATCCGGCTCGCGCGTGGCGATGCTGCTCATCGCCATCATCGCTCTCACCGCCCTCACCTGCGTCCTGGCGCAGGATCGCCTCAGGGAGATGCCGGGATACGAGCAGTACGCAAAGATGCAACCTCTCATCGGCAGTGCCGTGGTTTCGGGTGCGGTGAACGTGACCTGGGTGAACGACGGCAAAGAGTTCACTTATTCCCGCGGCGGCAAAATGTATCAGTTCGACCTCGCAACTATGAAACTGACCGAAACCGGGGACGCCCCGGCGCCAGCCGCAGGTGGCGGGGCTGGGCGCGGCGGCCGCGGTGCCCCGCCGGTGGCGGGAGGGCAGGGACGAGGCCAGCAGACACAGGGCCAGGCACCACCGGCAGCTCGCGGCGGCATGGAGCAAGCGCAGGCAGAGATGCCTCTGGCTCCCATGGAAGGATGTCCGGCGATGGGAGCGGCGCGCGGCCGGCAGGTTATCTGCGTAGCGTCTCCGGACGGAAAGCTGAAAGCGTTTTATCGGGATCGCAATCTGTGGGTCGCCAATTTTGACGGCACAGGCGAGAAAGCCGTGACGACGGACGGCAGCGTGAAGGATCGTATCAAATACGGCCCCGGGAGCTGGGTCTACGGCGAAGAGCTTAGCCAGACGACTGCCATCTGGTGGGCGCCCGACAGCAAAATGGTTGGCTTCTATCGCTTTGACGAAAGCCAGGTGAAGGACTTCTACCTGCAGATGAACCAGACCCAGGTGCAGGACACGATGGACGCCGAAGCCTATCCGAAGCCTGGCGCCCCCAATCCGATCGCCGACATCTTGGTTTACGACGCAACAGCCGGCAAGGCGGTCAAGATTGACGTGCGCAATGGCAAACCCTTCACGGACGACGTCGTGGGTCATTACGTTTATAACGTCCGTTGGTCTCCTGACGGCACCGAACTCTTCATGAACCGCACCAGCCGGCGCCAGCAGATCATGGAGTTCATTGCATGCAATCCGTCGACAGGTGCATGCCGTGTGATCATTCGCGAGGAATGGCCGACCGGGTGGACCGAAAACCGGCCAACCATGCAATACCTGAAAGACAACCGCCGCTTCATCTGGGAGTCGGAACGCAACGGCTGGCACAACTACTACCTTTATGATCTCAGCGGCAAGCTGATTACCCCCCTGACTAACCACACAACGTTCGAGGCAGCCAACATCGTCAAGGTTGATGAAGCCGCCGGCGTGATGTTTTACATGGCCCGCGACGGCGACAACTATATGAAAATGCAGCTGCACCGTGTCGGCCTCGACGGCAAGGGCGACGTGCGCCTGACCGATCCCAAGTTTACCCACAGCGTCGGCAACTGCAACCAGGCGGGCGGCAGTGGTCGCGGTGGTGGCGCGCCCGGCGGCGGCCCTGGCGGAGGCGGCGGCTGCGGCATCTCCTCGGATAACAAGTTCATCGTTGACGTCTATCAGACCCACAATCAGCCGGCCGCGACTCAACTGCTCGACGCAAGCGGCATGGTTTTGGCGCAACTGGCGAAGGCGGACACGATAAAATTTGAAGAGCTTGGGCTTAAGAAAACCGAGATGTTCACCTATAAAGCGGCCGATGGACAGACGACGCTGTATGGAACTATTTCGTTCCCCTCGGCATTCGATCCCGGCAAAAAGTACCCGACGCTCGTGCCGGTTTATGGCGGGCCGGCCTCTGGCAGCAACGTGCCGACAGAGAATTTTGCATCGCCGAGCTTGACCGCTGAATATGGATTCCTGGTTGTCAATCTGTCATCGCGGGCAGCACCAGGCATGGGCAAGCGGACACTGGATTCGATTTACCTGAAGCTGGGTGTCACCGAAATGGATGATATGGCCGAGGGCATCAAGGCACTCTGGAATCGTCCCTATTTTGACAAAACGCGCGTCGGCATCTACGGCACATCGTACGGCGGCTACGCATCGGCACTGGAAATCCTGCGCTATCCGGATGTATTTGCCGCTGCCTCGGCGTCATCACCGCCCACCTCCTGGTACCACTACGACTCGATCTATACCGAGCGCTACATGTGGATTCCCCAGGAAAACAAGGAAGGTTACGAAGCCGGCAACGCCATGAATTTCGCGAAAAACCTGCGGGGGCGCCTGCTGCTGTACTACGGTACAGCGGACAACAACGTGCATCCGAACAACTCGATGCAACTCATCCGCGCACTGCAGCAAGCCGGCAAGAGCTTCGAGTTACAGGTGGGCCCGGATCGAGGGCACAGCGGCGTGGACCCTCAGCGCATGATGGAGTTCTTTATCGAGAATCTCGTCATGAGGCCGGAGCGGCTCATGGCACCGCAAAAATAACGGATCGGGTCAAACTCAAACCGAAATCCGCAGATGAACGTGGATACATTCGGATCTCAGGAGATGTATCCGCGTTCATTGGCGTGCATTTGCGGTTCCCTTCCCTGTGCCTGCCTCACGACTACAATGCCGATCCTCTCATCCCCACTTCTTTGCGCCGAAAGCAACCGACGATGTGGTCATTGACCATGCCGGTAGCCTGCATGTGCGCGTAGATAACCGTTGAACCGGCGAACTTGAAGCCGCGCTTTTTCATGTCGTCACTGATTTCGCCGGATAAGGGAGTTCGAGCAGGTAATTCAGTAAGCTTGCTGAACCGGTTGCAGATCGGCTTGAAGTTGACAAATTCCCAGATGTAGCGGTCGAAGCTGCCGAATTCTGCGCGCACCTCGAGAAACCGCTGGGCGTTGTTGATCGCGCCCATAATTTTCAACCGGTTGCGGATGATGCCGGCATCGGCAAGAAGCCGCTCCAAGTCACGATTTCCGTAGAGAGCGACTTTTGCAGGATCAAACTTGTGAAAGGCTGTGCGGAAATTTTCGCGCTTGTGCAAGATGGTGCGCCAGCTCAACCCGGCCTGCATCCCTTCAAGGATCAAGAATTCGAACAGTTTCTGATCCTCATGCAGCGGCACTCCCCACTCGCAATCGTGATATTTCAGCATGAGCTCATCATTGCCCAGCCATGCGCATCGACTCTTCCCGTCGAAATTCAGCATAACCATCCCTAAGCACCGTTGAATCCGTCAATAGATCCCGCCCGCCGGACGGGGCATGGGGCTAAACAAGTCAACCTTCTGAGCGCCGGCGCATGGGCTGTCACACTCTGTAGGTGTCGGCGCGCCAGTTTTTGATTGCCTGCTTGATTGCGTCTTCCGACAAGTGTTCCCGAACCGCTCTCTGGGCTAGTTCGAAAAATTCACCATCCGATGCAAATCGGAGGCCAATGATCTGGCGCATCGTGAGCCCGGGATCTAAGAGTTTTCCGGTCAGGGCAAAATGGCGCAGATTCTCTTCTGCGCGGATCGCGCGGTCCTGCGCTTTCAACGCGAAGATGCGGCAGAAGAAGAACAGCAGCAGAACGCAAAATGTAAGCACGACAATCAGTGAAGCACTGTAAATCCGCTGGTGGTCCCCAAGGGACAGGTAAAAGTTGACCAGAGAGCCGATGAGCGTCACCACAAGAAGACCAAACAACACCCCGTGGAACATAAAAACGTAACGTCTGTGATTGGCATACGTCTGAGTTGTCATAGAGGCCGCTCCTTTACGATGAAAAAAGTCCCCCTGCCTGGAACCGCAAGGCCTCCCGGATTGCTGCAACAAGATGCCGCAATCTCACATGGTAACCTTGATGCTAAAGCCGCCAGCCAGAGGTTGCGGTTTCGTCTTGATGTACAGAACTCCGCGCCGGTCCCTCGTATCGAAGAACCAGCCTTCAGGAGCCGAATCAAATTCGGCTCTCTTCTCAAAAACCGGCAGCTCCCTTTCGGTCAGCTTCACATCCGCCGGTTTCGCCGGGACATGGACGTCCACGAGATAGGACCGGTTTGCGGGCATATCTTTGTATTTTCCCTTGGCGATTCCGACCTTGACGGTGATTTGCGCCTTGGGCACGTCGAGGTCTTTCGGCGATTCCACCTCGATCAGTGTTCTGGCAAACGCACCCGTTTTGTATTGCTGGGTCACGCCGTCATCTTCATAGAGATTGAAGTTCGTCTTGCCGAAGGGATAGACGTCCAAGGTCACGGGATCCTTGGGCTTCTCGAGGTCGTGAAGCATTTCCGGATACATGGGAACGATCGCCCCGGCTTTGACGAATATCGGCAGCTTGTCGAGAGGCGCCGCATAGTTGTTCAGGACCAGCGGCCCGTTGAATTCCGTGCCGTCCCAGTAGTCGATCCACTTCCCTGCCGGCAGATAAACATCGTTGCGCACGATTGTGTCCTCGTACACGGGTGCGACCAGGAGCCACTCACCGCTCATGAACTGGTATTGCGTCCGCTTCGACCAGCTCACAGGATCGTCGGGGAACTCGAGAACCATGGCGCGTACCGTCGGCACACCCGTGTCGTAGGCCTCCCGCGTGTAGGTATAGATGTACGGGGTGAGTCGCATTTTGAGCTTTAGGTACTTGCGGTTTGTGCTTGTGAAGGGTTCCCCGAAGATCCACGGCTGCTTCATGAGATTGGTCTGCTTCGACCAGCCGCTGATGATCATTAAGACCGGCGTGAGGCACTTCCACTGCAGGTCCCGGACCTGGGTTTGCGCGCCGCCGCCGAATATGCCGTCGACATCTCCCGTGGCCGCGTTGAAACCTGACAAACCTGCTCCCAGCACTGTAGGGATGTGGAAACGGATGTATTCCCAGTTGCCCGATTGATCTCCCGACCAGATCGTAGAATAGCGTTGCGCGCCCGACCAGGCGCATGTCGTCCAGACGAAGCCGCGCGCGTCGCTGTTTTTCTCGATGCCTTCGTAGGCGTCGCGCATGCCGTTGAGCGCGAACTGGTAGCCGCGGCCGACCCAGGCCACATCCAGTTTCATGACGCGCGAGCCGAGTACGCTGACTTCCTGGGCGATGCGATCGAGCCCTTTTTCCGTCCACAGCCCGGTGTAAAAACCTCGCTTGTATAGCTCCTGGATCGTCGTGTCGAGCTCGACATACCCGCAGCCGTAACCGTCGTTGGGCAGGATCCACCCACCGGGCATATCGTTCTTGCGGTACACATCGGCCACCTTGCTGATGACGTCAGGGGTCTTGCCCTTTTTGTTGTAGCAGTCCGCATCACCGAACTCGAGTCCCCAGCGCGGCGGGAAAAAGGGGCGGCCGGTGACAAGAGTATAACCATCGAGAATTTTTTTGAGCGAAGGGCCGTAGAAATAGTAGCAGTCAAACCGTGGTTCGTCATGCGACAGACTGAGCGGCGACAAAAAGTCGTATTTACCGGGTGTCATGGTGTTGCGGAAGGCGCCGTAACCGGTCGTGCTCATGTAGAAAGGTGCAGGATTCGGCGTGGTCCCGTCCCCCCACCCGCGGGTGTTGAGCCGGATATTGATGGATGTGTCGCGGTGGGAAAAGTAGCCGTTCTGCATACCGCCGCCATAGAAATTTTCGTTCTCACCCCGTCTCAGAGTTTGCACCGTGGAAGGCCCATAGGTTAGAGGACGGGTCTCCTGCCAAACCACCACGGTGTTGTCCTTGTCAAAGAGGGCAAAGCGCAATGGCCTTTTATAAACCCGCAGGACGCATTCCTTGCTGTCGAGCCGGTAGTACTCGCCGGCGTCGCGCCACGAAACCGTGATTGGCATTCCTCTAAAAACGACGATCTGGGCGTCTTCCGGCGCCGGCTGCGCCTCGGTGAATTCACCATCGGGCCCGACCCAGATTCTGAAGATGTCATCCCGATAGAAGATCACCCTTAGCTGGTCGGGCCCGGCAGCAATGTTGAACACGCGATCCTTCACCTCGAAGTTCGTGATGTCGCCAAGCGTGATGCTGCGGCCGCGTGGCGGGGTCTGGCGCGCACCTGCGCCACGTTGCCCCTGAGGCTGCGCCTGTTGAGCCTGTCCGGCCTGCTGGGATGACTGCGCCCACGACAACTGAAAACCGACAAAGATTAAGCCAATCACAAGATATCTTTTGGGATACACCATGCAGATACTCCTTCGCTAGCTCGATGAGTGTTCGCGAATGGATTATAGCGTGTGGTATTTCTATCCCGCCATCTTTGCCTGCGCAAGCGGAAAATCGAGTCCCCAGCCACGAAAGGTCGGGCAAATACGTTATGGTCGCATGGAACATGCGCATTTCGCAGCCCCTGATGGAGACCGAACTGCCCCTCGAATGTGCTATGATCCAAGAATTCGGCCGTTGCCGAATGCGCACTCTTGCCCTGGATTTTGAAAGAGATTGGAAGAATGAACCATCGCGAAGACAGCAACAAGCCGAACGAGAAGGAAGCCGCCAGGCAATCTCTGGACTTCATCCGCACTATTATCGAAGCAGACCGGAAGGCAGATAAAAACGATGGGCGAGTAGCCACGCGTTTTCCTCCGGAGCCGAACGGCTACCTGCACATTGGGCACGCCAAGTCGATCTGCCTGAATTTCGGCATCGCCGCCCAATACGGGGGCACCTGCAACCTGCGCTACGACGACACCAATCCGACCAAGGAAGAGGTGGAGTACGTCGACGCCATTCAGGAGGATGTTCATTGGCTGGGATTTGACTGGGGCAACCGGCGTTACTATGCCTCCGATTACTTCGAACAGCTGTACCAATACGCGATCGAGCTCATCAAGAACGGCAAGGCCTACGTGGACAGCCTCAGCGCGGATGAGATCCGGACCTATCGTGGCACCTTGACCGATCCTGGCAAAGAGAGCCCATACCGCAACCGCACGGTGGAGGAGAATCTCGATCTCTTTCAGCACATGCGTGCCGGGCAATTTCCAGACGGCGCCCACGTGCTGCGGGCAAAAATCGACATGACTTCCCCGAACTTCAATATGCGGGATCCGACGATCTACCGTATCCGCCACGCGGCCCATCATCGCACCGGCAACGATTGGTGCATCTACCCGATGTACGACTTTGCCCATGGCTTATCGGACGCCATCGAGGGCATCACTCATTCGATCTGCACTCTCGAATTCGAGGATCATCGTCCGCTCTACGATTGGTTCCTGGACAACCTGGATGTTCCCTGCCACCCGCAACAGATCGAGTTTGCGCGTCTCAACCTCAACTACACCGTCATGAGCAAGCGCAAGCTGCTGGAACTGGTGGAAGGCAGATATGTCCAGGGCTGGGATGATCCACGCATGCCGACCATCTGCGGACTGCGGCGTCGAGGCTACACGCCCGAATCGATTCGGGATTTTTGCGACCGGGTGGGTGTTGCCAAAAAAGAGAATGTGATCGATGTTGCCGTGCTGGAACACACCGTGCGCGAGGACCTGAACCGGCGCGCTCCCCGGGTGATGTGCGTGCTCCGTCCACTCCGACTGGTGATTGACAACTATGCGGAGGGCAAGTGCGAGGATATGGAGGCAATCAACAATCCCGAAGATCCTGCGGCAGGAACGCGCAAGGTGCCGTTTTCCCGTGAATTGTATATTGAGCGCGAGGACTTCAGCGAGAATCCTCCTCCTAAGTATCATCGCCTGGCCCCCGGACGCACGGTGCGTTTACGCTATTCCTACCTGGTAACCTGCACCGGCGTAGTGAAAACCGACAATGGCGAGGTTGAGGAGGTGCATTGCATTTATCACTCGAAATCCCTGGACCCGAATGCTACCGACGTGCCGAAGGCCAAAGCCACGATCCACTGGACCTCAGCGCCGCACGCAGTCGAGATCGAGGCGCGCCTATACGAGCGTCTGTTTTCTGTGGAGGATCCCACCGATGAAACCGACGACAAGGACTGGAAAGCCCACCTTAATCCCGATTCTCTTGAGGTGCTCACGGAATGCCGGGCAGAGCCCTCCATGGCCGCCGCCAGGTGTGGCGACCGATACCAATTTGAACGGCTGGGTTATTTTTGCGTCGATCCCGATTCATCGCCTGGAAAGCTGATCGTAAATCGCACCGTAACTCTGAAGGATACCTGGGCCAAAATCCAGAAAGCCCATCAAAGCGGAGGAAAATAGACTGCCGCCGGGGTGACACCCGGAGGAGCATGGGAATACGGCCGGGGCAGCGCTGCGCAGGGTACGTATACAGTCCGTTTCCATCCCGCGGACGGAAAGTTCGACATTTATCGCCGCTTGTCCTCACTCAGGGCTTGCAATTTTATCGCGATTTTTCTAGGATTAGGACCTGTTGGGAGATCGTTCAACGGTAGGACGGGTGGCTCTGGACCACTTGATCGGGGTTCGAATCCCTGTCTCCCAGCCAATTATCTTCCGTTCCTCTAACTCACGCTTCTCCAGTAATTTAGACTGTCGGTTTCACGCGGGTGACACCTTCAGGTGACACCGTGTAGCTAAGCAGACGTCTGAGCTTACCAATCACGGCGCGGACACTTATCGGATTCGAGTCCGTGGCCGCCGGAGCCACAATCAAGAGCTTCAGAGCTTCGGACAATCGAAAGGATAGATGCTTCGTTCATTGGCGAGTCTGAGAGCCTCAGAAACGGCCCCGTGGGACGTTGGATCGCTCCACATGGGCGTCCTTCGGGCAAACTGTACAAGTGACCTGCAGTATGAGCTGACTGCTCCCGTTGCCAACTACTTTTCCGGTTTACGGACTAACCAACCAAGTGACCGGAAGCTATTGCGCTGTATCTTCTCGAGACGGCAGTGCGGGAGAGTGTGCTGCAGCATCGTATTGAGCAATGATCGCTCTCACAGGCTGGAGAGACGTCGCAAGTCAACAGATGGCACCATATCGGAAGCCGGGGATCGCATGCGGGGGGACGTGCCTGGGAAAGCGTCCCAAGCCAGGCAGGTTATTTCGACTGTCGTGGCGTCCT
>JBGQNR010000154.1:0-15451 GCA_041501225.1 Acidobacteriota bacterium | reverse complement strand
GTGAGGACTTCTGTGATTCCCATGCTCCTGACCTGCCCGCGAAACGTGTCGCCATAGATGGAGTCACGATCGCGAAGCAGGTAGCCAGGAGCCGTATCCCAGGGGAATGCTTGAAGGATCTGGTCTGCGGTCCATTCAGCAGTCGGATGGGCAGTTACATTGAAATGCAGCACGCGTCTGCGATCGTGAGCCAGGACGATGAATACGAACAGGACTCGGAAGCTGATAGTCGGAACCACCAGGAAATCGACGGACACCATTTCCTTGAGATGATTCTCAAGAAATGTGCGCCAGGTTTGAGAAGGTGGTTTCCTGCGGCGGGCCATATACTTGGCGACAGTTGCCTGCGACACTTCGATGCCGAGTTTTAGCAATTCCCCGTGGATGCGAGGCGCGCCCCAGGTTGCGTTAGCGATACTCATCGTCCGGATCAGACCTCGGATCTCCACGGTGGTATCGGGTCTTCCAGGGCGTCGCTGGCGGCTCTTCCATGTCCAATAAAGCCGAAATCCCTTCCGATGCCAGGCAAGCACGGTTTCCGGCTTGACGATCAGGAGGGAATTCTGCCAGTCAGGCAACCAACGGATCAGCCATAGCCACAGAAATCGATCAGATTTTCTCAGGCGAGGGCGCTTCTTGGCGGACCGCTTCAGAATCGCGAGTTGATGACGAAGAGCTAGGATTTCTGCCAGCAGCGAAGCACGTGTCCGGAAGCCAGAACCCAGGGTGTGGATCAAAGAAATCAAGATATTACCCATGGCTGCTGAACGTAGCATCCCGAATAGACAGGTGCAACGTTTTCAATTAATACGGAATTATTGGCAGGCACAACCATGTCCCCTTGCATGTCACGGCAGTTCGCAGACAACTAAGTGAGTTGGGCGACCGATTCAGCCCTGAATCCGTGGGACAAGGGATAACTGTTCGGCGCACGGCAGATTATGGCACTCGTTGAGACTCGCGACTCGCCCACCACATCTCGCACGAAGGAGAGGTTTACGGTGTCGGATTGAGCCGGCAGTTCGGTCCATTTTGCTTCGAACAGTTCCAGACGGCCGCCAGCGTCCACGACAAAGTCCACCTCTCGCGTGCGATCGCGCCAAAAGAACAGGCTGCCGGCACGCCCGGCGCGGCGTTCGCGATGCCGTAGCTGGGCAAAGACAAACGTTTCCCATATCGCACGCGCCCATGGCGAATCGGCCAGGGCTTGCTCTGAGCGGATGTTCAGCAAAGCACAGAGTAGGCCAGTGTCCGCCACGTAGAGTTTGGGGCTTTTCACAAGCGACTTGGTGCGGTTCGAGATCCACGGCTCCAGCAAGACCACTTGGCCGGATGCCTCCAGCACGGAGAGCCACTGGTTAGCAGTGGAGGGCGCAATCCCCACATCGCGCGCCAGATCGGCTTTGTTCAACAAATTGGCTGAGCGCAAGGCACAGGCGCGCAAAAAACGTTCGAAGTCGCGCAGACTGCCGACGTTCGCGAGGGAGCGTACATCCCGCTCCAGATACGTTGCCAGATAGGAATTGTAAAAGGCTACCCCGTCGATTTCCGGGTTGGCATGCAATTCCGGGAAGCCGCCGCGTACAATGGCGGGTTCCAGTCTCGTCCCTGGCGTAGCCGCCAGGATTTCAGCCAAAGACAATGTCTCCAGTTCGACAACGTCCGTGCGCCCAGCGAGTGATTCCGACACGCCTTTCATAAGCGTGAACTTTTGCGATCCCGTAAGAAGGTACTGTCCGTGGCGGTTCCGTTTGCCCTCCACCGCCACCTTGAGGTGGCGGAATAGAGCGGGCGCGTACTGCACTTCATCTATGATTGCGGGCGCGGGGTGCCGCTGCAGGAAAGCCTCAGGCTCCTTTTCGGCTTGTTCGGCCTCAGTCGGCAGATCGAGAGAAATAAAGCTGTAATCCGGGAAAAGCCGCCTCAGCGTCGAGGTCTTTCCGGTCTGGCGGGCGCCGGTGAGGACCAAGACTGGGCGTGTTCGTGCCGAGCGGCGTAAATGTTCTTCAATGTATCTCAGAATCCACATACGCTAATTATACGACGCCATCGTATAATTAGCCAGAAATTCTAAAAGCGGTTTGAGTCTTCGAGTTTACTTAAGGCGTGTCCGTAAGGTAAAGAAATCCGAATGGCCTGTAACTGCGACCCACTTGGTCGGTTGGAGTTGGGAATGAAGCGCAGATTCGGCCGATATCGAGGAAGTTCAAAACCTGGCCCATGCGGCAGCTGGACAAGATATCCGATTCTCCGTTTGGTGGCTGGGACGCGAATTGTCACCTGCAGATACCTCGCGAGGCCACGCAGCATGGTGCCCGGCGTGGCGTGCCAAAGCAGGTCAGGCCGCCTTGTGATGATAGTACCGCAGCTTGCGGCGCAGGAACCCGTCTTCGGCGTCGGCATAGCCTGGCAGCCTGGCACATCCAGAACTCGTCGGGATTCGCGGTACAGCCCCCAAAGTGCACCCGCCGCGTCGCCAATTCCATGACAAAGAGCAGGTAGCAGGTGACCAGCCCGCTCTTGGTCCAAACCTCGATCGTGGTGAAGTCTACGGAGGCCAGCACATCCCAGTGGGCTTTGAGGGAACTCGTCCATGTTGACTGGCGCCTGCGATCCGGCGCCAGCTCAATGCCGTGTGATTTGAGGATGTTGGCAAGTGTCAAAGATGGATTAAAGCAGGACAGCAGCGTCCATTGCGAGGACCGGATCAGACTTCCGAAGTCCCTTTTAACCGGCTTCCCTGCTCGCAGGTGAAGCACGATTTGGTCAGCCGTGGGGCCTTGACCTCCACCCTCCGGGGATCGATGACATTAACTTCGCATTCACCGGCGAAAAATGAAGTGATCCTGACGTTGTTTATCGGCGTCGTGCACCTCACGTAATTCGGACCAAACTTCCACTCGGCAGTCCTTTGCAGGAGCGTGAAGGACTGCCGGTGCGCCGACCACAGCCATCGCGCCAGCGACCCTCCCTTCTGCTCGAACCCAGCTTCTCTGGCGATGTCTGTCCAGCACAGCTCGCATCGGAGAAATCCAGTTTCGGTGCGGCATACCAAAGCATGGGCAACTTGAAAAGATACCTCAGAATCGGAGAAAGCCTTTTGGTGCACATCGAAATAGCGCCGAAGGATTTCGCCTTGGTTCGGCGAAGGACGTTCCAATGTTCGCCAGTAGAACTTTCGTTTCCTGCCGACGCCGCGAAAAAGCGTGAGCAGCCCATCCTCGATGAGCGGTTGCTCGGCCACATCGACCGCCAGGTAGCTCCCGTGCTGGATGAGCAGATACGTGTCGCGATTGTCCCATCCCGTACGATACCTGTAACAGGCAATCGGGGCCGTGAATCCGTCGTCGTATCTCTCGCCGATTATGACACGGATGGGTACAACTGCGCGCGCCCGTGCCTTGGACCAGAAGTCCACAAACGGCTGGATGTCCCAATCGATCTCTCGCCGGCTCAAAGACGAGGGCTCGCCGAAGTAGTAGTGCCTCTTGTCGCGATAAACGCGGGGCATGATCCAGCCGTACTGGAAGAAGTAACTCGATTCGGGCGGATTCTCCGGCGAATAGGCCAATGGACCTTCGGCCGCCAACCACGGCACAATCGCGCCGTCGGATCTCACAGTTAATGTCGAGTATCGCTTTGCCATGCCGATCAGTCCGTGCTCCTTGGTTTCCGTGCCCGCGCGCCTCGAGCCCCGTCTTGGAACGATGCGAGTTCTTCTTGATCCCCTCCCAGTGTGATGATCGGGAGAGCTGAAGATCGGCGCAAGGTTTTGTCGATAGCCCCTTTTAGAACATCTGACTTGTAGCTGTCCGGCATTGCTCCCATGCCTTTGGCACGAACCATCCTGCGAAGTTCCTTCGCCGGGATGACCCCCACGATGTAGTCGTCGAACTTCCCCCAGACCATCAAGCGCTCCGCTCCTGCATTAAGCCAGAGCTCCTTGCTCACCCGCATTTCGGCCTTGTCATCGGGGATATCCAGCACCATGACCTGTCCCCGCCTTCCGGATGCAAAGAGCGTGGCAACGTACGGGCAATCCGTGAAATCCACCCCCATAAGCCCCTCGGGCGGCCGTTCTGATCGGTATGTTTCCTTCAAGCCTCGATACAGACGCATTCCCAAACCTCCGATATGACCCAATGGTCGAGGTCTATGGCAGACCAAGCAGAGGTTATCGGCTGATCGCCGCTCCGGCATTCGACGCGGATCAGAAGGAACAACTGCCGGCCTAGATCATCCCGATCGGGATCGCGTTCGCCGTCTCGGTCAACGGCATCATCTGCTTACACAAACACAGGACGCCTCCTTCGCCGACCTGTCGCTTCAGCCGGGCCAAGGCCGAGAAGTGCCCGACCCACTCACGCTTTGGACTGGCAGACTTCTTGACTTCGAGCGGGTAGGAGATCTGGTCCTGAATCAGCAGGAAGTCGATCTCTCTTTGATCCTTGTCCCGATAGTAGTAAAGCAACGGCTTCTTTCCGCGATGCCACCAGCTCTTGAGCAGCTCGCAGAGCGCGTATGTCTCCAGGATAGCTCCTGACATGGCGCCGGCAGCCAGAGTCTCCGGCGAAGACCACTCGGTGAGATAGGCGCACAGGCCGGTGTCCAGGAAATACATCTTCGGCGTCTTGACCAGCCGCTTGGTCAGGTTCGTGTGATAAGGTTTAAGGAGAAAGATCTGGAAGCTTGCCTGGAGAATCGACAACCATTTCTTGGCGGTATTGACGGCCACGTCCGCGTCGCGGGCCAGCTCGGTCAGGTTCAGCATTTGTGCGGTCCGAGCCGCACAGGCTCTCAGGAAACGCACAAAGGCCGCCTCGCTTCCCACCTGAGTGAGGTCTCGAACGTCCCGTTGGAGATAGGTCTGGAGGTACGAGCTGAAAAACAGGTCTCGGTCCTTCACGGGACCTGCGATCAGGGCAGGAAAGGAACCAAGCCAAATGTCGTGGTAGATGTTCTTAAGGCTGGAATTCACCGCAGAATGCACCCTTTCCCTGAAGGCAGTCTGCGTCGGCATAAACGGAGAGGTGTTCAGCTCCAGCCGGTGCCGCTCACGCCCCGAAAATCCCAGGAGGTTCAGAATCGCCACACGACCGGCGAGGGTTTCCGAAATCCCTCTCATCATCTGAAACTGCTGAGAACCTGTCAGCCAGAACATTCCAGGCCGGTGGTCGGCGTCGACTGCTATCTTAATCAACGGCAAAAGCTGCGGTGCGTACTGGATTTCGTCTATCAGTACAGGCGGCTCGAATCGCTGGAGAAGAAGAGCGGGATCTTCTCGCGCCAGGGTTCGAATCGAAGGGTCGTCAAGCGTAACATATCGACGGCTCTTTTCGCAGAGGTGCTGGAGCAGCGTCGTCTTGCCGACCTGTCGTGGTCCGGTCAGCAGCAGGACAGGGAACTGGTCCCCGGCATCGGTCCAGCACTCTCTGAGTGCGCGCTGATAATACATAGCAGTTCTCATCGTCCAATATGCAGCATGACTGCATTATGGACGATGGCCGCCGAGCTGTCAACTTGAGATCAGACAGCCCCCTGTCAAGCGTCGAGCACGGCGATACCCGCGTCCGGGTCAAGGTACGTCGCTACAGCTGCTTGCGGCTCGGCTGAATATTTTTCCCTTTCGGGGATTTGCTGAGGGCCTTGGAGACCTCGGCCACCAAAGCAAACCAAACGAACGCAGAGGCGGTCAAACAAAAGAGCGCAATACTCGCGCGGCGCTCATCACGAGCAATTTCGTCTCGCCCATCTGGTGCTGAGACCTATAGTCCGGCCGGTTGACCACCTGGAGAGCCAGCGGGCAAGCTAATTGCGGCAGGAAGCGCCTGAAATGAGGGGAAGGAACCGTATCGCTCACCTTCACTTCCACCGGTAGCCAGGGCTTTTTGTCTTTTACGATCAGGAAATCAATCTCCTGTTTTTCCTTGGTGCGCAAATAAAACAACTCGAACAATCCCTCTCCCGTGTCGGTCCAAAAATGGCAGGCCTTGAGAAGATGCGCCGCGATCAGGTTCTCGAACCTGGCAGCCGGATCCATGATCTCAGAGTAATCCCAGAGGTACAGCTTCCCCTCCCTCTTAAGAGAGCGGGAGATTCTCGACTTGAAGGGCTTGATTTCAAAGGCGTAGTAGAGTTCAAAGAGATACTGCATCCAGCGGCGGATGGTGTCGAAGCTGACCTCCAATTCCTCCCGGAGGGATGCTCGGCTGAATAGCGATCCCACCCTCTCCGGCAGAAGAGAAACGAGCATCTCTATCTGACTCAATTCGGGGATGCGCGACAAATCGCGCAAATCTTCCCGAATGACCTTTTCGATACGGCCGCGCCGCCACAGATTCAAACGCCTCTCCTCGCCTGCCAAGAACGGTTCAGGAAAGCCGCCAAACCGAAGCAAGGCGTCCAGGGCAGCCTGATCCTTCTTGCCGCACCGGCCGCCGTCCTCCAGAATCTCTTCTCGAAGTCGGTCAGGGGGCCGCAAGGCGTATCCGCCAACCTCCGCCAGTGTGAAAGGATGCAGCCTGAAATGATAGTAGCGTCCCATGAGGCTGTCGCTCCCCTTGCGATACACACTCAGCCTGGCGCTGCCCGTTACCAGGATGTCGGCGGGCTGATCCAAGGTGTCGTAAACCCCCTTCAGCGACTGTTTCCATTTTTTTGCCTTGTGAATCTCATCCAGCACGATCAGAGGAACGGTCTGGCGGGAATTGCGGGCGCCGCCGTGCGGCAGAATGGATCTTGGAGACTTTGTCCAGAGGCGGCGGAACTCGGTTTCATCCCAATTGTAGTATGCCCCTGCTCCGCGGTCTTTCAGCAGCATCTTGCCGAGCGTGGTCTTACCGCACTGGCGGGGCCCGGAAACAAAGGCCATCTTCCGATGGGCAAAGGAAAGGTCCTCCAGAGCGCTTTCAATATACCTGCGCAGCATGCGACCATACTACGATGTACCCGCAGTATGGTCAAGATCAAATGTGACCAAACTGCGGGCAGAGCTCAGTTTGGTCGGTACACGCGGATGACGTAGGCTGGAGATGGAACCGCTTCAGGCCGCCAGAAGGCCGCTGGCTGCCAACGCAGCTATGGGTGCCGGCCCCGAAGATCCGCGTCTCCGCGAGGCGCTGATCGCGGCCGATCAAGTTTCCTTTATCCGGGAAATCCGCCCTGACCCGGATGAACCTCCAATCGTGGAAATCTCGATGACGAACGGCGACACGTTCCATGTGCTGGCGCAACTCGACGATTTTATCAGCGACGAGTGGTTGGCCGGGGCTGGGTCAAGCGGGGTGCTCAAGACCCGAAAACACGGCCCTGCCGGCGGCTGGCGACTACCTTGAGCGTTGCTGGCCGCCGAGCGCAGGGTAACAAGGAGAGAGCGTGATCGTGAATCTGCTGATGTTGATTGCTGGTTGCGTGCTGATCTCGCTTGGTGCGCACAATTGGTTCCTGGGGATCGGGGTTTTCTGTGTTGCGCTGGTGATACTCAATGGGATTGGAAACGTGATGCGGCAAATGCCAAAGCCGATGGAAACAGCCACGCCTGATTCTCGCGTGGCTCGTTCCGCAAGTAGGCTCTTCCCTACCCAAATCAGAAGCAAGAGGCCCGACTTGAATTAGCCCACGTGCAATGCGCCGCCAGCCCGAAGCATGATAAGATGTACATGACAACGATATTTTTAGACCAGCACAATTCAAGGCCGCCTCGGCGGCTGTTGCCGGTTGACTCATGAACCATAAGAGGCGGCGACTAGCAATCGGTGTGGTTGGTCTCGTCCTCATCGCGACCATCGTTGCTGGAATGACTCACGCGACCCGGATGGTTTCAGTCGGTGTTGCATACAAGGCAAAGATGCTTTGTTCGGAGGTATTCGTAGCGGGGCGCGATCCGCGAGAGGTACTTGCAGACCTCGAAGTCGACGACCTCGCGCTGTTGCGATATGTGACTGTATCCATTGATCCAAACAGCAAATCGGTTACGACGACGGCGCTGGGCATCATCAAACGTCAGGCGGTCTATCACGAGGATCTAGGGTGCACGCTCCTGTTTGACGGGTTGGCGCCCACCGGATTGCACTCAGGCCACGGAGATAGCGCGGCTAGAGCCGGGACCCGGCCGCAAGGGCTCGACGGACCTCTGGGCGCGCGCGCAACAATCGAGAACGGCGAGCGTGAGCGGTTGCAGACGATACTCGATCGGGCGTTTGCAGAACCGAATCCTCTGCGCAAACGGCGGACCCGCGCCGTGGTCATTGTGCACAAGGGGCATATGGTCGCCGAGCAGTACGCGACGGGGATCGGACCGGAGATGCCTTTGATTGGCTGGTCGATGACGAAGAGCGTCATGAACGCTCTCGCAGGCGTTCTCGTCAAGGAGGGGCGACTTTCACTGGATGGGCCGGTCCCAATACCCGAGTGGCATACGCCAGGTGACCCGCGCGGCCACATCACTCTGGACCAATTGCTGCGGATGAGCAGTGGGTTGCGGTTCGACGAAGACATGACATATCCGTTGGCGGACGTTATGCGCATGCTGCTGGGTGTTGCCGACATGGCAACCTATGCGACAACCAAGGAGTTGGAGGCCACCCCGGGGACAAAGTGGCAGTACTCCAGTGGGACCAGCAACATCATCGCTCGCATCGTGCGCAACGTGCTGAAGGATGATCGCGAATATCTGACCCTCCCACGACGCGCGTTGTTCGATCGGATCGGGATGACAGGCGCCGTGTTGGAGACCGACGCGGCTGGCACGTTCGTCGGTTCTTCGTTCATGTACGCGACGGCACGCGATTGGGCACGCTTTGGCATCCTGTATTTGCAGGATGGTGTGTGGGATGGCCAGCGCATCCTGCCGGAAGGATGGGTGGCGTACACGCGGTCACCGGCACCGGCAGATCCCCGCGGGCGGTATGGAGCCCATTTCTGGTTGGACGTTCCGGACGAGTATCGCGCGACGGACGGGAGTTTGCCCAACGACGCTTTTCACGCGGTCGGACATGAGGGGCAGTTCGTGACCGTCGTTCCCTCTTGCGAGACGGTGATAGTGCGTCTGGGGCTGACTCGATACGCGGACGCATGGGATCACGCGGCTTTCGTACGCGAGGTGCTCGCAGCGCTCGGTTGCGTCAGGGAATAGATAGGTGGAATGCTCAACATCGAGCGGCGGCCAACAGGCCACTGCATCCGCCGAGCGGCAGAACATTGGGCTGCGGAGACGCTGTTCTACAACGCCGAGATCGAACACACCGGAGAAAGCTGGCGGGAAAATGCCCGGTCACTTGGCAAACCGAGTCATACTCGCTTGGCAGAACATATCAGGACCTATTGAGGTTACTTATGCAAGTTCCTGGCGCGTCGCTTCCATATGATTTGAAAGGGCACGTGGCTCTCATCACCGGCGCCAACCATGGGATCGGTGCGGCGACGGCAAAAGCCCTCGCAGGGTGCGGCGCCTCCGTGTTGGTTTCTTTTCTGCGGACCTGCGACCCCGAGGACTTTCCCGAGCCATATCGTGCTAACCGCGCGAAGGGGGCCGACGAGGTGATAGCCGCGATTCGTGCAAGGGGAGGTCGTGCGGTGGCATTTGAGGTTGACCTCAGGGATGCGGAAGCGCCGGCACGTCTTTTCGACTTCGCGGAGGCGGAGCTTGGGATTGTCGATATCCTGGTCAACAACGCCTCGGGTTGGTTGTCCGACACCTTTACGGCGGGTGGACAGCATGCTGTTGGCGTCAAAATGGTGACCGTATCCGCGGCTTCGCACGATCAGGTCTTTTCAGTCGATGCGCGCGGCGGGGCTCTCATGATCGCCGAATTCGCTAGGCGACACATTGATCGACAGGCCAATTGGGGGCGCATTATTGGTCTGACGTCCGGCGGGCCCCTGGGTTTCCCCAACGAGGTATCCTACGGCGCCGCGAAGGCTGCCTTGGAAAACTACACGATGGCTGCAGCGTTCGAGCTCGCGCCGTTCGGCATCACGGCGAACATTGTGTATCCGCCGGTCACGGACACCGGTTGGGTGAACGACGCCATACGCGAGCACGTGAAGCACAGCTCCAGTCTAATCCACATCGTTGAGACAGAAGACGTGGCCGCGGTGATTGCATTTCTGGCCTCAGACTTCGCCCGACTCATAACTGCGAACGTTGTGCATCTACGATAGGGCGACGGCCCCACCCAACAACCGCCTGCAGCTAAGGGTTCGCGCAAGAATAAGTTGGCATTTTGGCGTGAGCGCCGGGCGGGCAGATGCAAGGCGCCGCGACGCAGGCGATGTGGTGACATCGTCGAGGAGCGGCAACGCAGCAGATGCCCGCCCGCCGCCGCGCCCCGCAGGGCTGCTGGCTCCCAGGCTTGCAATTTTCTATGTCACCCTTTTGTAAGATCCGCAAGCCTTGGAGACAGCAGCAAAATGCCAAGTTATTTTTGCGCGAGCCCTAAGGGCGTAGGAGTTAGATCGACAGGATTCTCTCGGAAATGACGTGCATGGCGAGACCAACCATCTTCATATTGGCGCGATGGGCGAGCGTCGCTTCGGTGGCGCTGGCCGGTATGGCCATGCTGCTCTATCCAGGCGGCACTATACGCGACCCATCCACGAGCGGCTATTCGTTTTTTCAGAACTTCCTGAGCGACCTCGGAAGAACCGTCGCATGGGGAGGTCAGCCCAACTACCGTAGCGCGTTCCTGTTCGTGACAAGTTTCGTGATCTTGGCGCTGGCGCTTGCCGGATCCTTTGTGGCGTTCGTAAGACTGTTCTCCTCGTCGCGAAACCCACGTCTCTCGGCGCGCACAGCGGGTGCCGCCGGCGTGCTTTCCCTCGCGCTTGCCGACGGCGCTGCTGTGCTGCACACGAGCAGCGAAGATTACAAGTGTGTCGGACAGGCGGTGAGGTTTCGCAAAGGGATCATGGCTCCGATCGAGGGGGCGGCATAACAAGCTGCCGCAGCCGACGAGCGGCATCGCGGAAGGTGCGCCAAAAGACAAAGACTTGCGGTCTTTATCTGATTGGCGACCCACGTTGGCGGTGTATCCAAATACGCCACGAGCTCGAAGCGTGATAAGATATTCATCATAAGGCATTTGGGTAGAAAGCCGTGAAAGTGGCGCCGTAATATACGGGCTGTGTATCCGTTTACATGGACCGGCCCAATTCAAAGTTAGACATCCGGTGGAGGGCTCGTGACGTGATGAACCGGACGACGAGAGAAGGTGGGCTGATCACTGACGTTGTGGAGATGCCTTCGATGTCTGTGATCATCCCAGCTTTTAACGAGGCCGGCTACATTCCGGAGACTCTCGATCGGCTCGGCGCTGCGGAACAGCACTTCAAGGCTATCGCCCCCGCGCCCGTCCAGATCCTTGTTGTCGACAACGCCAGTACGGACCGCACGGCCGAGCTCGCGCAAAGCGCCGGCGCCACTGTCATTCCTGAGGCGGAGCACAACATCGCCAGGGTGCGAAATGTTGGCGCGGCGGTCGCCCTGCACGACGTCCTGGTCTTCCTTGACGCGGACACCCTGGTTCCGCCCGAACTGTTGCTCAGGATCGGCCGAGCGATGACGGATGCAACGTGCGCTGGTGGCGCTGTAGATGCGGTGCATCAACCCAACAGCCTCTTACTGCGGGCCTACTTGAAGTTCTGGCGCGTTCTTGGGCTTATTGGCGGCATGGCGCAGGGAGCTTGTCAGTTCTGCCGGAGGAGCGTGTTCCAAGAACTGGGCGGTTATAACGAGACCTGGTACATGGGCGAAGACGTCGATTTCTACTGGCGATTGAAGCGGCTGGCCCGACGACGCGGGTTGCGGACGTTCTTCATCCGGGATCTTCAGGTGATACCCTCGCCTCGGAGGTGGGACCGCTGGCCCCTGTGGCGCACTCTCATCTGGACGAACCCGCTGTTCGCCTTCGCGCTCAGGCGTCGCAGGGCGGCGTGGGCGGGCTGGTATAGACAACCGGTTCGCTAGTTCGTTGATGCACACGACTGGCGGTCTAACATGCGCTTGCACCTGCCGGCCGCTCTTGTCTAGCCGGCACGCGCTCGCAGGTTATGCACGGCGTTGGCTGGCCCATCCGAAGCCGACCAAAATGTGAACATGTGTATTGAATCAGCGCTCCTTATTCCCATCCCCGAAACCGAAGCGTTGGTGGCGAGATTTCGCATTCAGTATGACCCGTCCGCCGCCTTGGGTGTGCCCGCACATGTGACCGTGCTTTATCCCTTCAAGCCACCGGGCGAACTAACCAAAGACGTCGTCCAGAGTCTCAGTGACCTATTCTCACGGCTACCCGGCTTTGGAGCTTCCTTCACGGAGTCCAGGCGATTTCCCGGCATGTTGTATTTGTCACCTGAACCTGCTTCGTTGTTTCGGCATCTGACTGAAATCGTGGCCGAACACTTTCCTGAAACGCCGCCTCACGGCGGGCAGTTTGCCGAGATTATTCCTCACCTGACGGTGGCGCAGGTCAGTGAACCACAACGTTTAGACGTGATTGTAGTCGCCTTTGAGTGGGCGGCCCAAGGCCACCTTCCGATCCAGGCCAAGGTCAAGGAAGTCGTTTTGATGGATAATGAAAGCGGATATTGGCAAATTCGTCACCGGTTTGCTCTTGCCACAGGGGTCGCATGAAATACGTGCTCCGGCTGGACGAGATCACAATGGACCACCTCGCGCTGGTGGGTAGCAAGGCTGCCAGACTCGGAGACTTGACGCGCGCCGGCTTTCCGGTGCCGTCTGGCTTCTGTGTGACCAGCAGGGCGTCCGAGTCGTGTTGCCGATCCTATGCATCCACGGGGCAACTCGAGATCGAGGAGATCCCGCCGGAGATCTCCGGGGAGATCATCGAGTGCTATCAATCTCTCAGGCAACGTGCGGTCGCCGTGCGCTCCTCCGCAACCGCGGAGGACACGCGGGAGTTCAGTTTCGCGGGGCAATACGAAAGCTTCCTGCAGGTCGTCGGCACCGACAGGCTGTTGCGCGCGATTCGCGATTGCTGGGCGTCGCTGTGGTCCCCTCGCGCCATCGGCTACCGGGAACGCGTGGCGCCCGGCGGGGCGCCGCCGGCGATGGGCGTCATCGTGCAGGCCATGGTGCCGGCGCGCACGTCCGGCGTCATGTTCACAGCCAACCCGGTCACCAGCGACCGCGAAGAGATCGTCATCACGGCCAATCCGGGCCTGGCGACGCTCGTGGTGTCGGGCCGGGTGACGCCCGACACGTACCGGCTCGACAAAGACAAAGTGAAGGTGCGCGAGCGGTACATCGCCGAGAAGGTCGAAATGGAAGTCGCGGAGGACGATGCGACTCGCGTCGTCCCGGTGCCCGAGAAGCGGCGTCGCGCGCCGACGTTGACGCGACGTCAGTGCTCGGAACTCGGCCGCCTGGGCCTCGGAATCGAAGGGCATTTCGGCGCGCCCCAGGACATCGAGTTCGTCCACGACGGCCGGCGGTTCTTCATCGTCCAATCGCGCCCGATCACCGGGCTGGTGTCATGGGCGAAGAAGGGGACCTTTTTGGCGCGCAGCAGCATGATCGAGTTGATGCCCCGGCCCGTGTCCCCGCTGTTCGAAACGACCTATCTGCCGCTCGGCGCCGAGGTATTGAGGCGGCTCGCGAGGGAGTCCGGCGTAGCCCTCCCGCCCGACGCGGGGCAGCTTGTCACCATCAACGGCTACGTCTTCGGCCAGGCGGACCCGAGCACAGTTCACATCCTTTCGGCCCTGCGCCTGCCGTCGGTCCGTGCGTATCGGCGCTATCTCGCCAACCTCTGGAAGAGCGGGTGGCGCCGCACGGAGCTTGCGCAGTACCAGCGGACCGTCGCGAAGTGGAAAGATCTCGACGCGCAACGAGCCGAGCCGGCGACATTGTGGGAAGGAATCATCGACATCTCTCGCGCGAACGCCGACTTCTTTCGCACCGTCATGTTCAACCGCATGAGCGGTCAGATCGAGACGGTCTTCACCCGGCTCTATCCGTTCGTGGTCCCCGAAAAACACCGCGTGCCGCTCGCGATGTTGCTGCGGGGCCATGACAGTGAAGCGACGAGAGCCGAGAAGGAGGCGCACGCGCGCTCCCAAGCGGTCCGCGAGGATGCCGGGCTCCGAAAGGTGTTCGTCGAATCGCCGGCCGGCGAGATCGAGGCCCGATTGGGGCAGAGCCCTGCCGGGCGCGCGTGGCTTTCGCGCTTTCACGAGTACCTGGATCGGAACGGCTTCCAGATTTCGAACCTCGACTTCATGGAACCGACGCTCGGCGAGTGTCCCGCCCTGGTGCTCGCAAGGATCAAACTGTTCCTCGCCGACGAGGCGCGGCTTCCGCCCGTGGAGCAGGCGCGGCGCGACCGGCTCGCCGCCGAAGCCCGGTTGAAGGCCTCGCTCGGCCCGGTGCGCCGCGCGGTGGTGTCGTTGATGCTCGCGTTGCTCGACTACGGCCAGGTGCTCCGCGAGGACGTGCTGTTCTTCTTCGGGTTGGGCTGGCCGGTCGTCCGGCGGTTCATTCTCGAACTCGGCGCCCGGATGGTGCGCAACGGTTTACTGGACGATCGGGCGGACGTGTTCTTCGTGACCGCGGCGGAGCTCCAGCAGGCGTTCCACGCACAACCCGACGTCGACGCGGAGCAGATGAAGCGGAACGTGCACGAGAGACGCGAACGCTGGAAGCAGAACCAGGCATTGAAGCCGCCCGCCCTGCTCCCGGGGCTGTTCACGCTCTTCGGCCTCCTTCGCCTGAGCCGGTGGATGCCCGAGTACGGCGCGGCGGGCGCCGGCCACGGAATCCGTGGCATCCCGGTGAGCCCGGGACGTGTCACCGCTCCGGCGTCGGTCATCCACTCGATCCAGGAATTCGATCGGATGAAGGCGGGCAATGTGCTGGTCGCGCCGATGACATCCCCGGCCTGGACACCGCTGCTCGCGATGGCGGCGGGCGTCGTGACCGACATCGGCTGCGTGCTCTCTCATGCGTCGATCGTGGCGAGAGAATACGGGATTCCTGCGGTCATCGGAACCGGCGTCGCCACCCGCCGAATCGCCAACGGCCAGATCGTCACCGTAGACGGCGATGTGGGATGCGTCACGATCGGTGACGTCACGCTCCCAGCCTAGACTGATCTCCCGTCTTCTGCTGGCGGCGCCACTGGTATCTGGATCATCACCCGAACGTGCACAAGATCTGGAAGCAGATGCAAATCGGCGAAGAACGATATGAGGCACTCGCAAAGCGGGCCAACACGATCGTCAAACTCGATCTAAAGGCAGTCCGGGAATGGGTTAGAGAAGAGATAGTAAAGCTCGCGGCGTAAACACGAAGAAGAGAAATCGAAGGTGCACCGCTGTCTATATTGGGTCAGGAATTCAGGCGTGATCACATCCAAGTCGATCGGGGTGAGAACGACCACGACCGAAGCGTTAGGGCCACCCGCCAACGCGGCAAAGCGATGCATCGCTCCATTCT
>JBGQNR010000153.1:0-15639 GCA_041501225.1 Acidobacteriota bacterium | reverse complement strand
GAGCGCCAATCAGACCAAAGCTGCGACAGCCATACCCAAAGGATGCGGTCTGATGCGCGCAGTCGTCTCCGCTGATTGGAAGACCTTTGGAGAATGTTTAGTTGGTGACGGAGAGCGAGGATCTCAGCCTGGCGTCCCAGGCGCGATCGAAAGCTGACGAGCAGGGTTGAAATGAGCGATACCAGCACACCATTCATAGGCCTGAAGGCTAGCAACCGAATCCTGTAAGTGCAAGAATTTCAATCTGGACCAGATTTCTGGCAACCACAACAACCACGGCCGCGTTCATCAAGGGCTGAACGGGATACCGGATCCTGATCAGGCAATAGAGGGGCCGAAGCCATTGGGCTGCACACTTGTAGCGATTCCTGTGTTGAACGGATTGCATCACGACTACCGCTTGGCTGCGTAATTGTCGTCGGACCGTGTTCTGATGTCGAAACTTACTGGCGGATGTGTGGCCCATTTACTCGGGTCAGAGATCTTCCCGGAGAAATGGGCGAACATTGGAGCCCATGCGATACCAAAACAAGGGAGAAGATCTTACTCAAAATGCGTGGCTCCACACTCCGGATTCGGAAGCCGTATCGGATTTTCGCGGACCACGGGCCTCCATCACCGTTACATGCGGATGGCAGCATAATCTTCACGACGTCCGTTCAATCACAATAACGCTGCCAAGACGAGAGTCTCTCTCTACCGAAGGACAGTGCCCGTGAGACACTCTTGTTCATCTACTGTCGTGGTATCAAAGCTCATCGGGGAATCTGTGGTTCTGAGGTTTTTCGAGTAGACAACCCCAGGCGCGGAGGCTCCGGTACCATGTCTACTTCCCTATGAACTTCTCGATCACCGCCAGTGTGTCCTCCATGGCACGCAGGTTTTGCTCAGCCGCCGCATTGTCGCGCGTGCGCATCGCCAACCCGAGCGCCTGTTGCTGGCTGGTCAGCCGGTCTTGGGCAGCGCGGATATCGTCCGGAAGAGGGGTACCCGCAACGGCCAGCTTTCTTTGAGCTTGGACCAAACCCGACCTGTCCTGCGCGGCGCGCGTCATGACTGCGGTGTAGTGTCTCATAAACTCCGCCTGACTGGCTGGTGACGTCGCGGACGGTGGCGGCAGCGCCGGAGTAGCAGGCACTCCCCTGCCTTGCGGACTGCTCGTTGGAACGGCCGGCGTGGTTCCGCGGTTGGGCGCCGCTGGCGCAGAGGAAGTCGTGTCGCCCAATTGGGGCTCCACCCCATCGATGGGAGCAAACAGGGTCTGTGAGATATTCCGGTAGGTTTCGCCGCTAATATCACTATGATCCTGCTGCTGTGTGCGCACCAAGCCACCAGGCACCTCGTCGCTGGTCCACGTTTTAGTAAAGGTCAACGGATCGTCGGCTCGGGCAACACACTCCCACTTGGTGGGGATCTTCTTCCCATTGATCACCAGTGTCTCTTCGCCTCTCGTCGTGACCCTGGTCGGGTCGTCCACCGGCGCGCCCGGACGTGCTTGTTTCGCCTTGAAGATCAGTTCATTGCTGGAATGGGTGTCGCCTCCGTTCATGTGCGACACAGTAGATTCGGCTTTGACGATGGCCCGCTCGTCATCAATCGACTGGAGCGTCAGGGTACTCCGCGAAATCTTGCTCTTGGTGTATTGATTGGTGCCCGGTTTGTACTCGTGCAACAAGTCGGTCTGATAGCTGGCCTTCGAAGCTACCGGGAATTTCTTCCAGGCGCCGTATTTCGGTGAATCGATCAGCGCGTTGGCGGACATGGGCATCTTCATCCAATCCGGTTCGGATTCCCGGAAATTCACGAGCGTGCCCGCATCCAGTACCTTCAACTGTTCCGTGCCCAGGAAGCGGATGCCCGTTCCTTCGCGCCAATCCTCGACTTGACCCCAAACATCAATCGACTTACCGACCAGACCGGAGAAATCCTGGCCATAGCTGGCCAGGATCCGCGAGTTCGGTGTGAACGCCGTAAATCGATCGTTCTTGGATTCCTTGAAATGAATCGTCGCCCACGGCGGAAAGCCCTTCTCCACCTCTACACGGGAGACCGTCCCGCGCACTTCCAGGATCTTTCCCATCCATCGCGGATCGTAGGAGCCCGCCAGGAAATGCGACACGACGGGAAGCGGCGTCTTCGGATCCTTCAGCAGCGACGTGAACCAAAAGACCGCTCCTTTCGCCTCGGGATCTCCTCGCGGTCCGCCTCGATCGTTCTTCGCCACGTCCTTCAGCCGCCCCGCGGCGGCGAGGACCGCGGGTTCTCCGTACTTGGCCACAAGCTGCCCATACACCGAAGCCGCCTTGGCCCATTCATCCTTGCTAGTGAAGGCGGCGGTCGCGTCGCCGCCCAGATCCAGGCAAAGCGCAGTCGCATAGGCGCGCAGCGAGCTGTTGGTCACTTGCGTAAGGAACACCAGAAACGGATTGGAAGACGACGCTGATTGATAGGGGCCGATGGCCACCTCGGCGCCCCTGGCGAGTCCTCCCATCGAATCCTTGGGGGTGTGGAGGAAGGTGGTCGCGGCTGCCAGCACTTCCTTTTCGCCGAAGCTCTTGACGAACAAATTGTAGAGGTCCAGGCTGGCGGCTTTGGGGTCGGGCAGATCCTCCGGCTTCGAGCGCGCCAGCGACAGGCTCACAGTCAATTCCATCTGGTTGACCAGGTACACCTGCGGTGTGACGTACTTCGAAATGTCCAGACCGCTGCTCAGGAACTCCGCCCAATTCCGCGCATCTTCGTAAGCCTTGCGCCAGTTCGATTTGTCCTGGACGGCCGCTGCGATCAGCAGCGGTGACGCCATCAGCCCATCTTTGTCCCTGCCGTCGGATCTGCGCAGCGCATTCACCCATGCCACAAAGTGCGGAAACGCAAGGGGCCGGATGCCGCCATCCACATTCGTCGGAAACTTCGAGAGGCCCTGCGAAGTGGTAGTCAGGTCCATGCCAATCACGTTCGCCAGCATGGCCGTTCTGCCGGTCACGCCCTCCGGCAACGCGAACATCAGATAGTACAGGTCCTTGTACTGCAACTGGCCGAGGAAAGCCGTCTCGGCGTCCGTGATTCCTGGACCGTTCGGGAAGAGTTTCCAGTAGCGGCTGCGTGCGTCGCCGACATCGCCATTCAATATCGCGACGTCCTTCTTGAAGTCACGGGACGCGTCCATCGCCTTTGACAGCTGGTCTGCAATCGTCGTGCATGGCGGCAGCATCGAGGGTTTGAGCGGGTTCTGATTGCAATTCTGCCCGAAGCCCACTCCCACGGTCAGCAGAAAGACCGGCAGGATCAATACAACATTCCTCATAAGATTCACCTCTGGGCTATATCGTCCTATTTGTTATTGGTTTTTGGCGCCTTGCACGGGGGAGCGGCGGCTTGCCGCCGGGCCACTTCCGCGGGCCCCGGGTCAAACGGTCCGAAGCCCGCCAGGGGCGTCCATCGGTGGATATAAATCTCCGGCGGCTGCTGGCTCTTGTTGGTCCGTGAGAAGTTCCAGCGGAAGGTCGTCCCTCCAAGCCACACGCTCTTGATTTGCATCGTGGGAAGCGGCTCCGTCAAGCCGAAGTGCACGACCTGGGCTCCGGCATAAGGCCGGTAGAAAACGCCCTTGCAATTGCCCACGCATTCGACGACATAGCGCTCGGTAATGTTCACTTGATCGGGCGCCGTTCCCTTTATTCCGCTCGCATCCCAGGTCACATGCTGGGAGCCGACGCAGGCGAACTTCTCTTTTTTCATGCTGTCGACAGCTTCGTCGATCGGCTCGCCCTCATGCACCGTCCCGGGAGGGTCGGACCATGCCGTGACCCAATATTCGAAGTCTGGGCTATAGGCGGCGGGATCCAGGTAGTCCGTGACGTTGCTCGGCATCAGACGCATTTCGGGTCGCGCCGGGTTGGACGCAGGCGTTTGAGGCGCCGGTTGAGCCGGCAACGGAGGCAAAGCCTTGCCCGCCGGGGCGAATTCGACGCTGTCGCATTTGCTGCTCAACATTCTTGCGGTCAGCGTCTCGCTCGTGGCGTTGAATGTTCCCTCGATCCCGATCATCTCAAAGACCGCGGGATGGGGACCATACCATTCCTTCGGTTCGAGATGAAAGCGGCCGGTCTTGGTGTCATAAGGCCCGGCCAGCTTGTAGGCGGCGGCATCGAGGCTCGTGACGGAGCGATGGAAGTAAAACGTGATTGACGCGGTTACGCCCGCATCGGGTTCTTCCATTCCAAGCAGACCGGTGACGGGGTGCACCGTGAACTGGAAGTCGGTCCACTGCCCGGCGCAGTGATAGCGGCCGCTGAACGTTTGAAAGATCCGGAACGAGCGATCCTGAGCTGAGGCGGACATCGCCAGAAAGAAGACCAAGCACAATGCAACAACCTGGCGGAGCCCCAGCCCATAGGAAAAACAAGCTGCAATTTTGTTCCATGCCCCGGTACGGACCCTGCTTCCGATATGGGGCCTTATGTTAACTTCCGCCCTCCCTGGGCTGGCGTGCTTGCGCCTCCCCAACTTGAGCTTCGCATTCGCCGGATGGTACCAAAGCGTCTCTGGAAGGAAGCCATTCTCCAATGCTTAACCTCAGATTTCCGATTCCAAAATCTCTACGGCGCCGCCTAGTCGTTCAACGTCTATGTGCTCGAGCAGTTTGTGGAGGACCTACACCTTAACCGACCAAAAGGCTGTTTACAGAACGATTGCGCAGGGGCATTTAGACCATTTTCACCCAAGAAGATATGCTGGGTGCTGTTTCCTAAACTTACTTGGATAGAGCCGCCACTTAGATACCACAACGTGGCAGAATAATACTATGTGCATTCCAGCTAACGTCAAATAAAAAATGAAATTCACGAACATCTCGCTTGGAAACAAGGAAATGTCTTCAAGAAGGCAGACTTCGCTTCGAGAGCGCTGTGGTTCGCCATAACTACGTGAGGCAGCAAACTCAAGCATTTAACGCGGGCGCGGCAGTGCACCTGTATGCTATAGATCCGAACTCATGATTCCATTTTTCATCAGCTTCCTCGCCGGCCTCAGCGTATTCTTCCGTTCCCGCTACAACCTCGGCCTCGAGATCCTTGCCCTCCGTCAGCAGCTGGGTGTACTCAAGCGAAAACAGCCTCGCCCTCGGCTGCGAATCCAGGATCGAATGTTTTGGATTCTCCTCCGCCGCCTTTGGCCTGCATGGAGCAACGTCCTGATCATCGTTAAACCGCAAACCGTTGTCGCCTGGCACCGAGCGGGCTTTCGACTATTCTGGCGCCTGCGATCGCGCCCAAAAAAGGTCGGCAGGCCAACGGTCGATGGGGAGGTTCGAGCTCTCATCCGGCGGATGGTAGAGGAGAATCCGACGTGGGGTGCTCCAAGAATTCACGGTGAGCTTCTGAAACTCGGCTTCGAGGTCTCTGAACGCACCGTCTCGCGATATCTCCGGCGTGTGTCTCCTCCCGATGATGCCCGCAAGCGCTGGTCTGCTTTCCTTCGCAATCACCGCGAGGTCATCACGGCCATGGACCTCTTCACCGTGCCGACCCTCACCTTTCGAGTCTTGTATTGTTTCTTCGTCATCGAACACCGTCGCCGCAAGATCCTCCTTTTCAATGTCACAGAACATCCGACCGGCCCCTGGATCGTGCAGCAACTGAGGGAAGCATTTCCGGAATCCTGTTCGTACCGCTACCTGATTCTGGATCGTGATGCGAAGTTTGGCACGGAGGTAACTAAGATACTTACAGCCAGCGGCATAAAATCCACGCGCACGAGCCCTGCAAGCCCCTGGCAGAATGGAATCGCAGAACGTTGGATCGGAAGCTGCCGCAGAGAGCTTCTCGACCACGTGATCGTTCTCAATGATGTTCATTTGCGTCGTCTGATCCGGGAGTACATCTCCTATTATCACGCCGACCGAATTCATGACTCTCTTGAAAAAGACTCACCGGCAATGCGTCCTGTTTGCGGTAGGCCGAACCAATCTGCGTGCTTGGTATCATTCCCGCGCATCGGCGGCTTGCATCATCGATACCATTGGCTGCAGGCTGCCTGAAGAAGTTTCTTCGTTGAAGCAAAGCCTCTTCGAGACCACCCTGATCGGTTTTGGTAATGCTGCGGAGAACACAAGGATTTGGGTTCTTCCCAACAGATATCCTGCAATTTCAGTGCGTCGACTTCCCCGCCATTTTTCGCTCCCAGGCACTCGAATTCAGGGGAGATGTACTTTTGACCACGGACAATGGTTATCCGATTCCGAAGACCGGATATTCGCCCTGTCGCCGGCCGCTCAACCGACGGGAAGCCTTACCAGCACTGTTGTATGAATTTTGGCGAAACACAGGTCAATTAGCGTGGTCCGTCCCCCATTCCCTTATGAGAAATATCAAGGAAAGCAGGCCGGCAAGCAGTATGGCGACCGCCAATGCAAATGAAGAATGATAGGAACCTGTCTTGGCAATGAGGAACCCGGTGAGAAGCGGGGCGAGGCTGCCAGCCAAGTTCCCCGTGAAGTTATAGACGCCGGTCCATATGCCTACTTCCCGTGCCGGAGCGCTGCTCTGCAGCATTACGAGCATGTTCGCCGCCGCCAGGCCAACCAAAGAACCGCCTATAATCAAAAGAATAGCCGGGCCGGCATCGACGACCCGAGCCGCCGGAATCAGGAACAGTCCGGTACTGAAAGCCACGGCAATAATGCTTTTGCGGGCGCGCATCTCGTTCCAGCCGCGGCGGCTCAGGATGTCGCCAATCCATCCTCCAAGCGGCTGGCTGATGCCAAAGACACAATACGGGATGGAAGCGAACAGGCCGGCCTTCAAAATGGTCAGGTTGCGGACCGTCACCAGGTAGTCAGGAAGCCAGGTCAACAGCAGGTACCAGTAGTAATCGAAGCAGAAAAAGCCCAGACAGAGGCCCAGGAGATTTCGGTTGAAGGTTATCAGGCGCTCGGGCCTGCCGGTCTTTACCTGGCCGATCTCCTTCCTGATATTCCGGCTATTTTCAGTTTGGAGATTTCGCGGATAAATCAACAACCAGGGGATCAGCCACAAAAGCGCCGAGAATCCCACGATCATGAACATGCGCCGCCAGCCATAGTGCACCAGGAGCCAGGGGATGAGAATCCCATCGAGGACCAGCCCGGTGCGCGTCCCCATGTCGAACAGGCCCGTAGGAAGCCCGCGCTCCCGTGCCGAAAACAGCAGGCTTACGATCTTGGTTCCTCCCGGGAGGTAGATGGATTCCCCGATGCCCAGAAGGAGCCGGAAGAGCACCAGAGCAGTCAGCCCCCCCGCGAATCCTGTCAGCCCCTGGGCCAAGGACCAGAGTGTGAAAGCCCCGCAGTAAAGCCAGCGAAGATTCGCCTTGTCGGCGAAATACCCGATAGGAATCTGCATGAGTGCATAAGACCAGAAAAATGCGGATAGGAGCAGCCCTTTGGTCATGGGGCCCAATGACAGTTCCTTGGAAATCAGCGGCAAGGCGAAGGAAACGGTTGCGCGGTCCATGTAGTTGATCATGGACGCGGTAAAGAGCAGGCCGACGATCGCCCAGCGATGTGTGTTGGTGACAGGCGCTGTCGGGTTTTCATCGGTTTCCTGAACAGGGACGATTGGTTTGACTGGGTTCATTGGCATCCGGATTCGTCCATCAGATCAGGTTGCTTGGGAAGGGATATCACAGTTGATCCATCTGTTGGGGCGCATCCGCAGTGAGAGTGCTATTGCCTAATTACAGAAATGCGGTAGGCTAGTGCTTCCCTCTTCCACTCTTCGGAAGAGGAGCCCTTCGACCCAAAGGCCTTCGCGATCCAGTAGGCCCGGGGATCTGCTGTACCCTTAACTGCCGTAGCTCGTAACGTCTTATGGCTTTGACCTTCAGATCGCGCTGCGATTATGGCAGGGGGATGTTGAGTTCCTGCGCCAGTTCCCCGAGACGTCGCCAGACACTTGCATCCAGCGGGATACCTTTCCGCAGGCGCTGCGCTTCCATGCGCCATTCAGGATCACCGGCGACCACGACCTCGTCGCATCCCTGCGCCGGCTGCGCACTCTTAACTGTGGTTATCAGGAACTCCATGCGCGATTGGAACTCCTCCAGGGGCATGAATCGAGCAACATCGATAGCCACAAAGCAGTGGCTGCTGCACATCCGGCGGCTTGTGGAATGCAACCCCCCTAGCTGCGTGGTCATGGCACCGCCGCTGAGCACGCCGCACAGGATCTCCACCATCATGCCCAAACCGCTGCCCTTGTATCCTCCTAGCGGCATCAACAGCCCGGAAAGCGCTTTCTGCGTGTCTTGCGTCGGC
The DNA here is from genome assembly GCA_041501225.1 of Acidobacteriota bacterium. Classification (GTDB taxonomy): domain Bacteria; phylum Acidobacteriota; class UBA6911; order UBA6911; family UBA6911; genus JAFNAG01. Next base: position 7,346 of record JBGQNR010000153.1, on the reverse strand, counting down.
GCGCCATCCGCATCCAAGGCCCAACCAACGGGCAACGTGGGCTGGCCGCCGGCAACGGCCTTGTAGATCCGGTTTTTGGCCACCGTCGTCGTGGCCATATCCAGCAACCAGCCGCCCGCTCCGGAGCTAGGCAGAGAAACGCATATCGGATTGGTGCCGATCCTGCCTTCCCGGCCCTGCCAAGGCGGCACAGAGGGCGAGGCATTGGTGAACGCCATGCCCATCAAACCGTGTGCAGAGATGCGCAAAGCCCAGTAGGCGGCCGCCCCGAAATGGCTGGAATTGCGGCTGACGGCCATGCCGATACTGTTCCGCCGGGCCAGACGGACGGCATGATCACAACAAATGCTGGATATGTATTGTCCGATCCCGTGACAGGCATCGTACACCAGGCACGCACCCGACTCCGAAACCACGTGGCCTTCAGCGTCCGGATCGATGTTGCCGGCTCGTATTTGGTCCAGGTAATAGGTCAGCAGCATCACCCCGTGCGAGTCGACGCCGCGCAAATTCGCAGCAACCAGCGAATCCGCGACAAGTTCGGCCCTGTCACGCGGAACCCTGGAGGCAAACAGGATCTGCTCAACCAGGTCTTTCAGCGACTCGCTTGAAACCATCACCGGAGTTTCCATTCTCTATCACCTCATCAGCGCTGCCGTGATTCTCCAGGTTCGGCCATGGATCCCATATGGTACCAACGCCTGATTACTTCTTCGGTGTCATTCTGAGGCGAAGCCGTAGGATCTTAATGTGCCAGCTCGATACGATCCTTAACTCCGCTGAAGTTCCGTTCAGGATATCAGCTGGAAGCCTTTTGGCCGTGACGATGCCGCTCCATGGAACTACCCGCGCGAAGTCTTGAGGTAGTTCCGGCAGGCCGGATTCATCACGTTCTCCAAACCGATGGCAATGTAGCGCGCCCCACGATCTCTCCAAAGCCGTGCAGCGTCGGCATTGGGCACCATAATCCCCAGTGCCAGCCCTGAGGGGATCACCGCATCGACAATGCGCTGCATAGTTGACTGGACCTTCGGGTGCTGGAGTTGGCCCGGAACCCCGAGGGAATTGGAAAGATCCGTTGGCCCGATGAAGATGACATCCAGACCGTCGACTTTCACCATCTCCGCCAGACGGTCCACTGCAGCTTCAGTTTCGATATGAATGGATACCAGCGTCTCGGTGTTGGCCACCGCCACATACTCGAGGAAAGGCATCCCTTGTGCGTAATCGGCCGCGCGGACGCTGGCCAGCCCGCGTGACCCGCGAGGCTGATACTTTACCGACTGCACGACCGCCTCCGCATCGGCGGTGGAATTAACCATGGGAACGTGGAGCCCGTGCACGCCTGTGTCCAGGAACCGCAGGATGACGTGCGGCTGGTTGACGGGAACGCGCACGATCGGCGTCACTCCCTGGAGTTCGGCGGCACGGGTCATCTGCTCGCAATCCGCGGGTTCGATGGAGCCATGCTCGCCATCGAAACAAATGAAATCCCATCCGCAGTATCCGAGAACCTCCACCAGCGCGGCATTGGGATAACGCACAAAACACCCAAAAACCGCCTGACCATTCTTGAGTTTTTCCTTGGTTACATTATGTCGCACGGTTTCCTCCTAATTGCATTAGCATCCCAGCCTTATATCATTGCCAGCACGCTCCTGCGGTATGATTTCTGCGGATTGATGCGGATCTTTCCCGCGCTTCCTGAAGAACCATGGCACATTCTGCGCAGCGAATAGCGGCAGGTCCGTAGCCGCGATCGCTTCTGCGGCTGCGATCGATGATCGCGGGGCCACGGTCAACGACAGCGGCTACTTGGCGGGATTTGCTGCTTTTGAACGAAGACGGATCGAGTAGAGGCCCTTGCTTGCAGTGATGAACAAGGTTCGCCGGTCCTTGCCACCGATGCACACATTGGCCGCCCACGGCTCCGGAACGTCGATATAATCAATTTTCTTGCCGGTCCGGTCGAAAACCGTAACTCCCTTGCCCGTCAGGTAGAGATTCCCCTTGGCATCCAGTGTCATGCCGTCCGAACCCATTTCGCAGAACAGTGTTTTGTCCCTTAGAGATCCATCGGGCTGGATACTGTAAGCATAGGTCTTCCCTGCACGGATGTCCGCAACATACAACTTCTTTCCATCCGGTGTGCCGGTAATCCCGTTCGGTTTCACCAGATCCTCGACCACGCGGACCAGATTCCTGCCGTCCGGCGCCAAGTAATATACATGCTCGCCTTGTTCCTGCGGACCGCGCTTCCAGTATTGTCTTTGGTAGTAGGGATCGGTGAAGTAGATCCCGCCGCGCGGATGCACCCAAACGTCATTCGGCCCATTGAGTAGCTTGCCCTGGTAATCCTTTGCCAGCACCGTGACCTTGCCGTCGGGCGCGATCGACCACATCTCGTTCTTTTCGTCCGCGCAGGCAATCAGGTTACCCCGCCGATCGAAGTACATTCCGTTGGCACGTCCGGCGGGTTGCATAAAGGTGGACAGCTTCCCGTCCGTCCCCCATTTCATGATCCGGTCGTTCGGTTGATCGGTGAAAAAGACGTTGCCGCTCGGATCGCACGTTGGCCCCTCGGTGAATTGAAACTCTCCGGCGAGTTTCTCCAACTTGGCGCCGGGCGCCAACACATGGACTTCCTGCCCCAAGGCTAATCCCCCCGCGAATAAAACAAACATGAGCCCAGTCGCGTTCCGCAGTCTGTAAATGCACATTTCATATGCCCCTGATTCAGATAAATGAGGAATCGTATTTATGCCTTGCGCGGTACCTTCTTGACGCGCTCGGCCAGATCGTCGATCTCGGCGGTGGTCTCGAAACCGACGTTCAGGACATCCACGCAGCCGAGTCCCAGAACGTAGCGGACCGACTCATCGCGCCTTTCAGGTTGATCGCGCAAACGTCCTTCACCCACGATCTTCATGCCGATCACCCCCTTGCCTGCCTGGTGCAGTTTCTGCAGAACCGGCGCCACGCTTTCCGCCGCCCCATCCATGCTCATGCCAAACGGATTGATGCGCGTGTGCACAGAATCGACCCATGGTTCGCCGACAGCCGCTTCCAGCGCCGCCAGCGAATGGCAAGACACGCCGTGCGCGCGGATAATCCCCTTTTCTTTCAACCTGGCCAGAATGTCCATCTGCTTGCGCAATTCCTCAGGCCAGTTCGCAGTCGTTACGCAGTGCAGCAAAACGAGGTCGAGATGGTCCGTCTGGATCTCCTTGAGAAAGCGCCCTACGACTACATCCGCGTCAGGACGCTCCTTTTCCGGGATCCCCCCGTTGCCGAACCAGATCTTGCTCACAACCTGGTATTTGTCACGTGAAATGCCCTTGAGCGCCGGCGTGAGGAAAGGATGCGTGCCGTAGAGGTCGGCAAGATCGAAAAGCCGCACGCCACGGTCGAAAGCTCCGCGAATCAACGCCTCGAGCTTTTCTTTGCCCATGCGCGTGTGATTGGATTGGCGCATGCTGCCGCGCATGCCCGTACCCAGGCCAAGCCGCGAGACCTTCAAGGGAGTCTTGCCGAGCAGTACCATTTCGAAGGGATCATGAAATCCGGATTGCAGCGTAGTACCGGCGGAGTGTTTTGCCCCCAGGAGCGCCGCACCTACGCCGATTGCGGATGTTTTCAGGAATTCGCGTCGTTTCATTTCCATGATTCACCCCCTCCACTGCCGTTGAGTGCAGCGTTTTTGTCATTGTCAGCCTGAGTGTAGCGCAGATGATGCCTTTGGTTAGCTGGGTGCTCGGTGCGGTGCAGCCGATCTCTCCCAGCACGTGCCGTGGCACGATGGTGAAGGCAGCAGCTGCAGCCGGAGACTTCCTGAAAAAATCTCTCCGGTCCATGTTGCTTTTCATTTTCATAGAACCGTCTTGGACATTATGCTTGTCAGCTGAAATGGGAGCGGCCCGGCATCGGCCACGATGCCGACAATCCTCTCATGGCCGCAAGAAAGGAACAACAAATCAATGTCAGATTTGTCGGGCTGGGCACCATGGGCAAACCGATGTCCCCTTATCTTCTGAAAGCCGCGTATCCTGGCGGTTTCATTAATCCCGTCGCTTCGCGACGATTGAGTGGATTTAGGAGGAGACCTGAGTGGAACCACTTTATATACGTATCCATGGGCGGGACAATGTGGCGATCATCGTCAATCCGGAAGGACTCCCGGCAGGAACGATATTCCCTTGCGGCCTGGTGTTGTCGGAAGCTATTCCTCAGGCGCACAAAGTCGCCTTGCGTGATCTCGACAAGGGTGCGGCCATTGTCCGTTACGGCGAAGTTATCGGACATGCCAAACAATCAATTGCCAGAGGATCATGGCTAAGGGCCGAGCAGATAGCCATGCCCGCCGCTCCATCATTGGATAGCCTGCCCATGGCCACTGCAGTCCCCCCTCGGCTCCCACCTCTTGAGGGCCATGTTTTTCACGGCTATCCGAACGCCGACGGCAGCACTGGAACCCGGAACATCCTGGGCATCACCACTACCGTGCAGTGCGTCGCTCCGACAGTGGAATATGCCGTCCGCAGGATCAAATCAGAAATCCTCCCGCATTACCCCGGAGTCGACGACGTCGTGGCCATTACCCTGTCCCTGCTAATAATCCCGTATTGACTGAAAACGTTGCACTTGTCTATTCGGGATGCTACGTTCTGCGGCCATGGGTAATATGTTGATTTCTTTGATCCACACCCTGGGTTCTGGCTTCCGGACACGTGCTTCGCTGCTGGCAGAAATCCTGGCTCTTCGTCATCAACTCGCGATTCTGAAGCGGTCCGCCAAGAAGCGCCCGCGCCTGGGAAAACCTGATTGATTTCTGTGGCTGTGGTTGAGCTGTTGATTGCCCAACTGGCGGAATTGCCTCCTGATCGTTAAGCCGGAAACCGTGCTTGCCTGGCATCGGAAGGGATTTCGGCTTTATTGGACATGGAAGAGCCGCCAGCGATGCCCTGGAAGACCCGATACCACCGTGGAGATCCGAGGTCTGATCCGGACGATGAGCACGGCTAACGCAACCTGGGGCGCGCCTCGAATCCACGGGGAATTGCTAAAACTTGGCATCGAAGTGTCGCAGGCAACAATCGCCAAGTATATGGTCCGCCGCAGGAAGCCACCTTCTCAACCCTGGCGCACCTTTCTTGAGAATCATCTTAAGGAAATGGTATCCGTCGATTTCTTGGTGGTTCCGACTATCAGCTTCCGAGTTCTGTTCGTATTCCTCGTCCTGGCTCACGATCGCAGACGCGTGCTGCATTTCAATGTGACGGCCCATCCAACTGCTGAATGGACTGCAGATCAGATCCTTCAAGCATTCCCTTGGGATACGGCTCCTGGCTACCTGCTTCGCGATCGTGACTCCATCTATGGCGACACGTTTCGCGGGCAGGTCAGGAGCATGGGAATCACAGAAGTCCTCACGGCCCCTCGATCACCCTGGCAAAGTCCATATGTCGAGCGCTTGATTGGATCGATCCGAAGGGAATGCCTCGATCACATCGTCGCCCTCAACGAAGAATCGCTTCGAGCAACGCTTCGATCCTATTTCTCTTATTATCACGATAGCCGCTGTCACCTCGCGCTGCACAAGGATTCCCCGGAACCCAGGGAAGTCCAGTCACCCGACATGGGCAGGATCGTTGAGATTCCAAAAGTCGGTGGGCTTCATCATCGCTACGAGCGACTCGCAGCCTGATCGCGCACTTTCTGTCATCAGCCGGGCAATTTTGCATCTGAATACTGGTATGCCGAGGCGTCCACCGGCGTTTTGAGGCTGCTTTCCTGTTGCGTGCTGTGGGAGAGCGTTTATCAAATCCAGGGCTTCCAATAATCAGAAATAGATTGCCCGCTCAGTTCATTTTCCCGCAGATGGATTTTTTAGCAAGGACACCCCGCGGGAAAATACCCTTCACCAGGGCGGCGGAGTGAACTGGAGTGTCTGCGGAGAGGAACCGCTTTCCTGTGATATCGCTGAACGCGAAGGCCACCTCGAGCGGGTTCTGATGCTGCCGATTTGTGCCGAACAGCCAGGTGCAGCACCAGCTGAGGATCAATAGCGAAATTAACCATGTCCTTTTCACCCCGCCCCTCCAACCATGAGAGAGCGCCCAATGCTCCTTGCCACTATTATGCTGTCTCAGCCCATTGTAGTCGTTTTCGCGGATGATCGTCTGCAGTCAAATCTTACAGCCTGCGGCAACCGCATCAACTTTCGTGCTCACAAACTGATCGCCAAGATGCCGCGCGCCCGGATGTGGAGATTGACCCATCGCTGTGCCTCGCTTTCGTGATCAGCTTGAATTTCTGGCACCTGGGGCCTGCCGGATGTATTGTGGGCTTATCGTACATGACCCCTGCCTAGCATCAGCATGGAGATCTATCCCGGTTTGGCATCCCCTTCCTTAGACAGCGCTACTTACTATTTATTATGGCAGGACGGCCCCCTCGGGAACGAGCCTCTTGGCGAATGCCCGCAGGGCATCAAGATCAGCCTCCCTCAACGAAATTCCAAGACCTAGTACCTCGCCGACGATACCCTTTGCCTGCACTATCCGAGCGAACACCTTCCACGGCACGACTGAGATAACTCCGGTCACGGCGCAATCACCGGTCGGGCAACGCGGATAGTACTCAAAGTTAGCGCCAGGACCCGCTAAGTCCAACGGCTCCCCTGGGTCGAGCATTAGCTTCAGCGAGAATTTAGAAGCGACGAAGCGAGGATCAGTTTGTGCACGAATATTGATATCAGTCGGTTCATGTGCCAGTTTTTTTCCAGGAAAGGTCGCGTAGAAAATCAGACTTACCGGTGCAGGCTTACGATTTTCCCCCTCCGGAGCCAGGCGCACCCAGACTTCTGTGGTCTGGAATACTTCCCAATACAGGGTTTTGATCTCCCTTGGTGATGAAGGTGCGAGATTATATCCATCACCTGGTCCCTGTGCCGTCGGCATTGCTGCTAGGAATAACGCAAACAGGAAGTGCATTTACACCTCCTTTCTGAGTCTATTTTAAACCCAGACGGACGTAGTGGCGTAACCGGAAACTACGATTCGGTCCAAGAACCGCGTTCTCGCATATGTGACATCGGCCGCCGCCCGCCAACGTACACTTCCCAGATCGGGACTTGAACTGAGCCGCTGTGCGGCGGACGCTTCGCGTGTGCTATAATGGTGCTGTCATGTGCGATAGATTCCGCTGAATTGTGCCCAAAGGCGAATCGCATCCCAGCCGGCAAATCTCTATGCTTAAACGATTTATAATTCAAATTCCATAGGACGCATCCTCCGCAAACATCAGCGCCCCCCTTCAAGTCGTTGTATCGGGAGCGCACCGCACAG
>JBGQNR010000152.1:0-15677 GCA_041501225.1 Acidobacteriota bacterium | reverse complement strand
TTCCCGATATTTCCGCGCGACCTGCATCAACTGGTCCTGCGACTCGGACCTCTGCCCGCCCGCGATGTATCCGAGGGCGGACTTCGGCGGGAGAGGAGTCGTCCCGGTCAAGAAACGATATCCCTTATAGATGTCATCGGTGGCGCTGCCGTAGATCACGAAATAGGAAAGAGCGTCCGCGGCTTCGGCATCCCAGGCGGTCACCGCTTCTTTTCCGGGAATTACCGTGACCTTGGATGAGTTGTCAAAGATCAAACCATATTTGCGGTTGGTCACCAGGAAGGGGACCGCAATGACCTCTCCCTCAAGCGGCTGGTAGGTGTGCCAAAGCCGCACGGTCTGGCCGCGCTGATCCATCCAGCCGTTCTGATGCTGACCCAGGCCATAGTAAGCCTCATCCTCCGGCGCGATGAATTCCGCGTGCAGGTTGTAGGTGGCTTCTCCCGCAACCTGCACACTCTTCAATTGGACCTGTTTCGAGGAAAGGAAGATATTCTGCTTCTGGTCGAAGAAGGTTATTTGAGCGGTTTTCCGATCTACACTGATGGTGAGCTGCGCGGTCGAGAGTCTGATGGCTGTCAAAGTCGAATCGACACGGTATTTGGGCGCGGTTGGTGTCGCACCGATCCCCCACAGGGGCAGAGTCTTTTTTTCCGGTCCCGGGTAATAACGGATATGAATAATGTTGTCTGCATAGGCTTTGACAATCAGGAGACCCACATCGCATTTGAGGATCAGCTCCTGATTCGCGTGCTCGAAGCTGATCACGCGCTGAGGCCGACGGAGAGAATCGGAAGCATCCTGTTCCTGGGTCATGGCCGTGGACGCACCAAGAAGCAGATTCAGCGACACGCTTGCGACGATGGAGCAAATCCATTTCTGGAAAATGCGGCCAGACATGATTTCTCCCCTTTTCCTCGTTTTGGTCAGTGCCGCAATTGTAACAGGGATGCATGGAATGAAGAGAATAAAAGAAATCGAAGGGGATGGTGACTGTGCGAATTGCAGGTCTCGAAGACCCTGGGGCGTTTTGGCCCGTTTTTCCCTCGAGTCTTCGAGTCCTGGCGGCTCCTGCAGTGCTGCAATGGTTAGCTACTTCGCTCCGGATCGCCCTGAGACTTTGGCGTCGAGCCATGCTGCCTGAGGTGCGAATCCCATTCCTCTCCCGCGACCCTGAGCCTGGCCCTGAGCCTGAGGGGCTTCACTGAGAGTCGTGGCCCGGAGGATCAGCCGTTTCACTCCGGCGATGTTCACGTTCACCTGTTTGGGGCTGTCGGACTTCTTGAGCGTGCCGCTATTCCATAGCTCTTTACCGTCGCCGACCACTGCAAGACTCAGGCTTCCCTCATACCCGTCATCCACGCCCACCTGTGCCGAGAACGTGGCGAAAATGCCCGCGATGTCGTACTCAATTTCGGATCCGCCGCGAGCGTTGATGCCTCCTTCGTAACGCTTGCCGCCAATGGCGAGCGCGGCTGCGGAACCCCCGCGGCCCGCTCCGCCGCGGCCTGGGCCGCGCCCCGCCGCTGGGACAGGCGTGAGGCTGGAAAGCAGGATCTCGTTTGGCAGCAGCGACTGAATCGTGAACTTCAATTCGGTCTTGGCGTGGGTCGGCCCAATCGTGCCATCCTCCCAAACGGCTCTGACCTCTGCGGTATAAGTTCGGCTTGGGTCGAGGCCGCGCAGCGGGAACGAGGTGTTTCCGGAATAGCCCAGCAGATTTCCGTCGAGATACACCTGGTATCCGGCGTTGAGATAATACTGAGCGCCCCAGCTCAAGTTGCCTCCGTCCAATCCAACAGGCTCTACCCGCAAACCGGTCGGAGCCTTCGTCGGATATTGATAGGAATCGGTGGGCTCGAATACGACACTCCAGCTTACGTCGGTGGTCCGGGGCGAGTCGATCCGGACCGTTCCCCAACCCTGGTGGTTAACGGTGCGCACCGGCAAGGCACCGGCAGCGGATTGTGCCGTGGCAGTCTTGATCGCGAAGTTCTTCCCGCGCGGGAAGACGAAATGGATCTCGTAAGGATCATTCTTGATAAGCCTGCTCTTTCCGGCAAAGGAATTTGCAGCGGGCCCGGAGTTCAGGCTGATGAGGTCGACCCAGCCCTGAGTGATATGGCGATTGGTAGACACCAGCCGAATTTTGTCGGAACTGGGCATGAGAGTCAGCACGCGGCAGCTCGTCGGGGGGATGTCCAGAGCCATCCCGGCCTCCCATGCGCCCAGGTACTCCTTGTTCCAGAAATCAAAAACGTGGACGGGCCCGCTGTCGGGCAAGCCCAGCTCTTTCCAGTTCAGGTAGATGGAATCCGATCTAGCCTCTCCGAAATTGAACACCCCGACTACATCGTAGTTGCGGCCAAGATGGCTTACCTTCAGATCCCAAATCCTCTTGTTCTGCCGGGAGGGGAAGAGGTCCAGGGGGCGAATATCGACGGCCGGATAAACCCGTCTCATGAGTTCGACGCGGTCTTCCGACAAGTCCATCAATCGATCGCTGGACATCAGCGCCTGTCCGGTCAGTCCCTGCAGCGTTGCCCAGACTCTGGCCTGATCGAGCGTCAGCGGCGGACGGAGAAGCATGGTATCCGGGTCGGTATACCAGACGATGTTGTGCAGGAAGTAATAATTCATGGTGGGGCTGAGTGCGGTATAGAAACCGCTCCACCCGAGAACCACATCGCCACCGCTGCGCGAACCGTTCATCTGGCCCACCCCTTGCAGTGGAATTCCCCAGCAGCCCAGGAGATAGCGATTGGGGCCGATAGCCGAGCGGATGGAATCGATGGTGTTGCGATACAAAGTGTCGATGTCATCCGGATTTTTCATGAAGGCTTTGGCGCGGTTGAACTCAGTTACGACGGTAGGCTGCCCGTCGATCTTGAAATAATCGTAGCCCCACTTCACCATCATGGTGAACAGGTCCTTCAGGTATTTCTGGGTTTCCGGCACCGAAGGATCGACCAGCCACTTTCCTTCCCAGGAGTCCGAGGCGGAAGTGCCGTCCGGCTTCAGCATGAATACCCCCGGATTTTTTTTCACCACGTCTTCATTGGACTGACCGTGCGGCGCGACCCAGATTCCAGGGGTCAGGCCGAGCGACTTGATGTAGGCAGCCAGGCTGGCCATGCCGCCCGGGAACGCCTTGTCGACGGTAGTCCAATCCCTCGATCCATGCCTCCCCTCCTTCGTTTCCCCCTGCCAACCGTCGTCAATCTGGACATGCTGCGCCCCATAATCCTTCAGGTTTTTGGCAATCCAGTCCGCGTTGCGCTTGACCTCGTTTTCGTTGATGTCCTGGTAGTAGTAATACCAGGTGCACAAGCCGGAGGGCGGCAACGGGAAAATCGATTTGTCGATCGGCTTGAAGAATTTTATGCCCAGGGTATCGCGATAATAGTTCTTCATCGATGGCCCGTCTTTCAGCGTCACCTCGTCTTTGGACGGATCATAAGTTCCATCCGCGAGAACGGTGTTCACATCACCGAGCGTCATTACGAAGAGATCTTTGTTGCTGCCATCCCGAACGCGGGCCGGAATCGGACGGGGCCAGGCTTGGGCCCCTGCCGCCTTGGCAGTTTCCGGCGCCTTTTTTGCCGGGGCTGGCGTCTGGGCCATGTGCATTTCGGTAGGCAGAATCAGGAGTGTCAGGAAGCAGATCAGGAACCTCATGGTTTTCCTCCCCGGCGATGCCAAAGTGCTTAATTATATATCTTAATTATGTAAATGCCTGCGACGCGCCACTCTATTCCAGGTACCCCATAGAGTCAAGGCCGGCCCCAGGCGCATGAAAATCAATGGGCTATTTAAGGCAGGCACGAATGACACGAAGCGCCGCCCGTCCGGGCCAGCAAAGGTTCGTGCCATTCGTGGCTGCCTTTGCAGTTTTGAGGCGAATTATTTTCGGAGCCGGGGTCGCAGAGCTGAGTCATTCAAAACAAAAACTCTCTGCGGCCTCCGCGGCCTCTGCGTTGAGTTTTTTCGTTCCGGTTGGATTTGGCGCCAGCGCCATCTTTCGCCTTGCTTTTCCGCTTCTTCCCGCGCTAGCATGGCGCCCGGATTTCACACGGAAGAAATCGTTCAACAAATTGAGCGAACAGGTTTTGGCGTGATTCCGATCCATCTGCCGAATGCTGAGTTACGAATCCAAAAAGGGGCCGAGCTGCCATGACATTGCGGCCCAGGCCCGCCCTGATCCAGGATCAACCGCACCGGCGTTACAATCCCCTGACAGGAGAGTGGGTTCTGGTTTCTCCCCATCGGACCCAGCGTCCCTGGCAGGGTAAGATTGAGGTTGCGACATCGGTGCAACGCCCCTCCTACGATCCATCCTGCTATCTCTGCCCGGGAAATCAAAGGGCGAACGGCGCGACGAATCCGCAATACAGCGGAGTATATGTTTTTGATAATGATTTCAGCGCTCTGGTTCAGGACACCCCGAACCATCCAGGCGACGCTCACCCCTTCGGAAGGCAGGAGGCGGTTCGTGGTATTTGCCGGGTGCTGTGTTTCTCGCCGCGCCACGACCTGACGCTGGCTCTGATGAGCATGGAGGAGATCGGCCAGGTGGTCGGTCTGTGGGCCGATCAGGCTCAAGAACTGGGACGCCGTTACCGGTGGGTGCAGATCTTCGAAAACAGGGGCGAGATCATGGGATGTTCGAATGCCCATCCACATGGTCAATTGTGGGCGGGAAGCTCGCTCCCGAATGAACCGGCGCAGGAGGATGGGCATCAGCTCAGCTACTGGAAGGAGCACGATTCCGTTCTTCTGCTCGACTATCTCGAATGGGAAGGCGCCGAGCATTCGCGCGTAGTCGGCGAGAACGCTCACTGGATGGCACTGGTCCCGTTCTGGGCGGTGTGGCCGTTTGAAACGATCCTGGTCCCGCGCCGCCACGTTCAGCAGCTTGCCGAACTGGATGCCGGCGAGCGACAGGCGCTGGCGGCGATTCTGAAACGACTGCTTACCCGGTACGACAACCTTTTTGAGAGTTCATTTCCCTATACCATGGGTTGGCATGGAGCCCCGAATGCATGCGGCGATTGCTCCCACTGGCAACTCCACGCGCACTTCTACCCTCCTTTGCTCCGTTCGGCGACGGTGAAGAAATTCATGGTAGGCTACGAGATGCTTGCGGAACCGCAACGGGATATCACGCCGGAAGCGGCGGCTCAACGGCTGCAGTCGCTCTCGGAATTGCACTACACCCTGGAGCCGAAGGATTCGAGACCATGACGCACCCGGAACCATCGGTACAGATATTCCGGAAACTCTACGGATCCGATGCAACCACGCTTTCCCGGCAGATCAGGCGTCGGGAGCGCCTCGCAGCGGAACACCGCCGCTGGTTTGGCGCATCCGATCTTCGGTGGTTCAGCACGCCCGGGAGAACAGAGATCGGCGGCAATCACACCGATCACAATCATGGGAAGGTATTGGCGGCTGCTGTGGATCTTGATTCCATAGGGGTAGCCGCAGCATCCCCGGATGGGATGATCACGGTTCACTCCGAGGGGTACGCGGAGCCGTTTGTGGTGGCATGCGACAATCTGGCCGTCGTGCCGGCGGAGCAGGGAACAACGGCCGCGCTGATCCGCGGGATTGCATCCCGTTTTCGGCAGCTTGGATATGCGGTTGGCGGTTTTCGTGCCTGCATCGCGAGTGATGTGCCCGTGGGGTCGGGGCTCAGCTCGTCGGCTTCTATCGAGGTGCTTCTTGCCACCATCATGAATACCTTGTACAACGATGGGCGTGTGGATGCCGAGCAGATCGCCATCATGGGCCAGTATGCTGAAAACGTATACTTCGGCAAGCCCTGCGGCTTGATGGATCAGATCGCCTGTGCCGTCGGCGGAGTGGTGAAGATCGATTTCGAGGACCCAGAATCGCCCCGTGTGGAGAAAATCGATTTCGATTTTGCGGCCGCGGGCTACAGCCTTCTTGTCGTCGATACCGGCGGAAGTCATGCGGATTTGACCGAGGATTACGCTTCGATTCCGCGCGAAATGAAAATGGTCGCCGCCGGATTCGGCAGGGAGTTTTGCCGGGAGATCTCGGAGCAGGATCTTTTCCATAATCTCGCCGAATTGAGAGCGGGTGCGGGCGACCGGGCAATCCTCAGAGCGCTGCATTTCCTGCAGGAGAATCAGCGGGTGGATCTCCAGGTTGAGGCGTTGCGAAAGCAGGATATGCCCGGCTTTTTACGCCTCATCGAGGAGTCCGGCGCATCATCGTACCGGTGGCTGCAAAACTGCATCAATACTCGGGACGGAAGGGAACAGGGGATCCCTCTGGCCCTGGCTCTGGCCGAAGGATTTGTCCGGAGATGCGGGGGCGCCTGCCGTGTTCATGGCGGCGGATTTGCCGGTACCATCCTGGTGTTTGTCCCGGAGGCATACGTCGGCGAGTTTCGAGAATTGATGGAGTCGGCTTTTGGGTCCGGATGTGTCAAAAATCTCCGGGTTCGATCTCATGGGAGTCTTGAGATTCCGGGATTGGCTGGGAAATCAAATTGAGTATCTGACCTGAATATCCGGAGGCTGTTGAGTTCAACCTAATGACGTATTCCGTTCAGGCCAGAAAAGCAAAAGATCAACGCAGAGGTCGCAGATAACAATTATCCATAACAAAAAGTTCGCTGCGCCCCCAGTGCATGGGAGACTGCGTTGAAACTCTTGGTTGCGGCTGTTGTGATTCCTGTTTTTCGTGGCTGCTTTTGCATTTTCCAGGCAGCTTACCGGTTGATTTAAGGAGAGGAACCCTATGGTTACGCTCGGCCTTAGTCCAGTGGACTGGCTTGTCATCGCGGTTTATTTTGTTTTCATCATCGGGCTCGGCTTCTATCTCAAGCGCTTCACAAAAAGCCAGGACGACTTTTTCATGGCGGGCAGAAGAAACAGCTCCTGGGTAGCGGGCATCGCCTTTCTGTCCGCAAACCTCGGCGCTCTGGAGCTGCTCGGAATGACCGGGAACACCTACAAGTACGGCATGTACGTAGCCCATTTCTACTGGATCGGCGCCGTCCCGGCGATGGTCTTCCTCGGTCTCTACATGATGCCGTTCTATTACAGCAGCCGCATTCACTCCGTGCCCGGTTATCTGAAGCTGCGCTTCGATGAGAAGACCCGAACCTTGAATGCGATGGCGTTCGCGGTGATGACACTCCTCGTGTCGGGGATCAACCTGTATGCGATGGCGCTGGTGCTGCACACCTTCGTGGGCTGGAATTGGGACGTCAGCATGTGGGTCTCGGCGTTGACGGTGGCAGTATACGTTACGCTGAGCGGTCTCCTGTCCGCGATCTTTACCGAGATCATCCAGTTTTTCCTGATTTGGTTCGGCCTGTTCCTGGTGTCTGTCCTGGGAATCGTTGAAATCGGAGGTGTCAAGGAGGTTTTCGCTCGCATCCCACCCTCCTTTGCCACGCTGTGGTCGACTTCGGCCGATCCGACGCAGAACGGCATGCTCATCACCTGGGGTGGAATTGTGCTCGGACTCGGATTCGTGCTGTCGTTCGGCTACTGGACCACGGATTTTCTGGTCGTGCAGCGTGCTTTCTCGGCACGGGATCTGCGCGCGGCGCGCATGACTCCGATCATTGCATCCTTCTTCAAAATGGCGGTTCCGTTTCTCGTGATCATGGCGGGTTTGGTCGCTCTGGTACTCGCCAGCGACCCCAAGACCGGCTTCTCATTGCTCCGCGATGGCGGGCAGATCAATTACGACTCCGCCTTGCCGCTGCTGATCCAGCGCTACTATCCGACCGGCCTGATCGGTTTGGGAATTACGGCGCTGCTTGCCGGGTTCATGGCGGGGCAGGCGGGCAACGTCAGTGCCTTCAACACGGTCTGGACCTACGATATTTACCGAGCCTTGATCAATCCCAAGGCGTCGGATGAGCACCTCTTGTGGATGGGAAGAGTCACCACGATCGTAGGCATTGTTCTAAGCGTGGGAACCGCCTATTGGGCCAAGAGTTTTCCCAGCATCATGGATTATATGCAGGCCATTTTTTCTTGGGTCAATGCGCCGCTGTTCGCCACGATGCTGTTGGGCATGTTTGTCGTCTGGATCACGCCGAATGGCGCATTCTGGGGATTGCTGGCGGGCATGGGCTCATCCTTCTTCCTGTTCCTCGCCGTCAAGTTCTCGTGGATCAACCCGGCTTCCATCACGCTGTCTCCGACCGCGAGCGATATGGCGGTCAACTTCTGGCGCGCATGGTGGGCGTGGGTGATCTGTTTTGTGGTGACGCTCCTGGTCAGTGTCTTCACCCGCAAGAAATCCAGGGAGGAACTGGTAGGTTTGGTGAAAGGCCTGACGGCTGAGAAATGCCTGCAGCCGGTTCCCTTCATCAAGACTCCGGAGTTCTACGGGATTTTGTCGGTGGTTGTTTTGATCGTGCTCAATATTTATTTCTGGTAGAGGTCTGGTATGAAATCCATCTGGTACTTTGTCGGATTGCTCCTCACAACGCTCGGGACCATCATCACCATTTCCGCGTTCTATTCGCTGTTCAATCCACCGGCTGAGCAGAAAGTGTTCTCCAACCTGCACCCGGATCTGTGGTGGGGTCTCTTTATGCTGGCCTTTGGTTTGGCCTTTACCCTGCTCAACCGGCG
Organism: Acidobacteriota bacterium; assembly: GCA_041501225.1. GTDB lineage: Bacteria > Acidobacteriota > UBA6911 > UBA6911 > UBA6911 > JAFNAG01. The sequence continues at coordinate 7,047 of JBGQNR010000152.1, read as the reverse complement.
CAAGATCGTACGCTGAAGTCTGCAGCGCGGCGGCACCGCGAGTCGAATATACGGAGTGAGGTATGAAACGCACCCTCTGCTTATCTCTCATCTTGTTTTTTGGGCTGGCATCGGCGATTTCGCAAACGAAACGTCATACATTCGCACTGGGTGAAAAGGATTTTCTTCTTGATGGCAAGCCATTCCAGATGATCAGCGGTGAAATGCATCCGGCGCGCATTCCGAGGGAGTATTGGCGCCATCGCATCCAGATGGCCAAGGCGATGGGCTGCAATACCATCGCTGCGTATATCTTCTGGAACTACCACGAAAGCGCTCCCGGCAAGTTCGACTTCAAGACGGAAAACCGCGACATTGCCGAGTTCGTCAGAATCGCGAAACAGGAAGGGATGTGGGTGCTGTTCCGCCCGGGACCGTATGTCTGCGCAGAATGGGAATTGGGAGGAATTCCGCCCTATCTGCTCCGGATCCCTGACATTAAAATCCGCTGCATGGATACGCGCTATATGGCGGCCGTCGAACGCTACCTGAAAGAGATGGCTGCCGTGATCAAGCCGTTTTTAGTGACACGGGGTGGACCGATCCTGATGGTGCAGATCGAAAATGAATACGGCAGTTATGGCAACGATAAGAACTATCTGGAAGAGCTGCGGAAAATCTGGCTGAAAAACGGCATTGACGTGCCCTTCTACACTGCAGACGGGCCGACGCCATATATGCTGGAAGCCGGCAACATCGATGGTGCGGCGATCGGATTGGACTCAGGCTCCAACGAAAAGGCATTCCAGCAAGCGGCCCTGCGCAATCCCAAGGTGCCGGCCTTCAGCAGCGAAACCTATCCCGGCTGGCTCACTCATTGGGGCGAGAAGTGGCAGCGGCCGAATCCGGCTGGTTTGTTGCGCGAAGTGCAGTTTCTGCTCGACAACAAGAAATCGCTCAATTTTTATGTCATTCATGGAGGAACCAATTTCGGCTTCACCGCCGGGGCCAATTCAGGGGGCAAGGGGTATGAGCCCGACGTCACCAGCTATGATTACGACGCCCCCATCAATGAACAAGGCATGCCTACGAGCAAGTTTTTTGCGTTGCGGGATCTGATTGCAAAATATGTCGGCACCGTTCCTGAGCCGCCCACGCCGATCCCTGCGATGGATCTGCCGGAAATCCCGATGAGCGCGTTTACTTCGGTTTGGAGCAACCTGCCAAAACCCGTAAATTCAATTCAGCCCAAGCCCTTTGAAGCCTACGGCCAGGATTATGGATTTATCGTGTACAAGACGAAACTCATCGGTCGTAAAAGCGGGAAGCTGACCGTCACCGATCTTCACGATTATGCCACCGTATTCCTGAACGGGAGTTATATCGGCAAGATCGACCGGCGTGAGGGCGAAAACTCAATCGACATCCCCGGCAGTAATGTGAAAGACCCGATATTGGAGATACTGGTAGAGGGCATGGGCCGGATCAACTTCGCTCAGTTCATGATGGATCGCAAGGGGATCACGGATCGCGTGACTCTTGCCGGCATGACCCTGATGAACTGGGAAGTGTACAACCTGCCGTTTGACCCCGCATTTGTGCGCACGTTGAAGCCGGCACCGGTCGATGCCAACCGGCGAGGAACCTTTTTCCGCGGCACATTCGATCTCGAGCAGGCGGCCGACACCTTCATCGATATGACGAACTACAAGAAAGGGATTGTCTGGGTGAACGGCCACAATCTCGGCCGCTATTGGGAAATCGGGCCGCAAAAGCGGTTGTATTGCCCGGCCCCCTGGCTGAAGACCGGCGCCAATGAGATCATTATTTTCGATCTGCTTCAAAATGAGGCAAAACCAGTAACAGGCGCCAAGATTCTCGACTAGCTCACTGTGGGAAACAGAGATCTATGAACTCAGTAGCTCCACAGGCGCGATTTCACCAGGCCGCTTTGCACTATCACAGCCAAGTCGCGGTCCCGCGCCAGAATGCAGCAGCCATTTTCCTCGGCAAGGGCCGCGATCAAACAATCGATGGTGGAGCGAACCGTTACGCCTCTCTCCCAAAGTGACCGATAGATTTCTGCGGCGCGCAGGTAGATGGCGATGCCGGAGGCTTCTAGAAACAGGAGTTTTCGGAAGAGTCGTTGGAGATCCCCCCGATCCTTGTTCCGGCGAAGCCCCTGGAAAACCTCGGCTACAACCACGCCGCAAGTGCATAACTCCTCATCGCCGGCAACCAGTTCTGCAACGGCCCGCCTTTCGGGCGAAGTGTGCCCATTGAGGAAATCAATCCAGGCCGATGTGTCGATGAGAACTTTCATCTGCGGTGCTCCCGCTTACGCAGAGCGTCGAGATCACCTTCCCAGTGTAACTTACCTTCGAACCGCAGGAGACCGCGCACAGCGCGGCGGCGCGCGTAGTCGCGCAAAGCCTCGTTGATGACCGCGGTCTTGGTTTTCCTCGATGAGACCTTCATAGCGCCGGCCAGGGCCTCATCGTCAAGATTCAAAGTTGTGCGTATCATCTGCCTCCCGATGCAGATATTATTTCATGATTATATGCATGTCAATAGATCCAGCGCAGCATTCAAGGCGCCGCGCCAGGATGTAGGGATACGCTAAGACGGTCGCGGTTCTGAGTCGCTACGAAGCATGACGGGATGAGTTTTCTTCGGCGCTACGCTGAAGGTACGATCGGCTTGTTTACTTCAGAGGAGGATCGCGTGACGAGTACGCGCAGTGTGTTCGCTGGGCTTCAGATGTGTGCAATGTTCCAGTTGCGTTGATTGGCTTTGGCTTCATGGGAGAGTTTCATTAATGCCTTCATCTTGCCGTGCGAATGCATGATGGTGAGTTGCCTCAACGCGGACAGTTTCGGTCCCTAGAGATCCATGGCCCGTTACGCCCTGCAAACATGTCCGAATGAGCTGCCGTATGGAGAACAGGGGCAGTCGAGGATCGCCACCCAGGCTCAAGGCAAAGTATCTGGCGCTTCACCCAGCCACCATCGAAAAGACCTTCACCGATTGCCTGATGGACCTCAAGGAGGTTATCGTTCTGGCCTGCATCGACATCCTGCCTGGCAACTCAGGCTTCCGAGTCCGGTCTAACGACCTCCACGGGCCTCTGCCTGAGATCGCGGTCAAGGATAGCGGTGATACCTTCCAGGACAAGGACCGGCTGGGAAGGGAGGCCTGCAAGCTGGCTGCTATCGTAAGGCTCCGGGCTCAGATGGCCCGGTGGCTCGCGGGCGGGAAGTGCCTGCCTCCAACGACAATTAGCGGCAACGCGACCGTCGGATTCCAGTCGGGCCGGAAGACATTGATGGATGAAGGAGAGGATCTTCTATCGGCTTACCGTAGCCTGCATGAACAGGTGGTTGGCTGAATCCCATCTCGGCCAACCACCCATCGCGGGAATACGCCGAAGAAAAATCGGGCAGCAGAAACTCAAACGGTAGGGGGGAGGTGCCAGCCTTTGCCAGGGCGGGGGTGCAAAGGGGATTCCTACTCACGATGTCTGCACGGCCAAAAGAATTTGCCCCTATTCCGAGCAACAGCAACCTGAGTTTTGATCTCTGAATTATGCCAGAATCAGTCGTTCGAGGACTACTGGCATTCCCCCCGCCATGAAGGCGGAAGTAGTTGACTTCTCATGGAAGAACCCTCGCGCTCAGTACGATCCCCTGCTTCAGACGAAGCCTATCAATGCATCTCTCTAAGACACCGCACAACAAGGCGCACACCGCCGGATAGGCATCTTCATTACGCAGCTTGGGATTTCTTAGGTGTTGTTGTGTAAAGTGACAAATTGGCAAGGATATCTGATCGTACTTTGAAAGTATCTTTGCGAGTTGTTCTTGACGATGGAGTGTTAGCTTTTTACATTCAGCTTGCCAGAGCCGGATCTTTAGCAACTTCTCAAGAATCTGTTCCGAAGGTGAACTGCTCCCCACCACTTTTGAAAATGGCTGTGCTGATTGACCATGTTGAGCAGAAGTTGGGCTTGACGTGACCTTGCGTGTTGAAAGCTTTGTGCGCTTCTCACCATGGCGACCCCATTGATACAGCGTGTGGTCTAGCTCAAATGCCGGCATTTTCAGCATTGATGCAAGCAACCAGCCTAGAATGAACGAGTCGCGCTGAGAAAATGATGTCTCCGGGCTAAACAGTCTTGCTAACTGTCGAAGGAAGTGAACATCTGGCTTTACGAACCTGTGAAATCCGATATTTTTCATGAAGTCAGCGGCAAGTGGGGCCCCGACCTCGCGAATATCTGCGGCAAATTTCTCAAGCATCTTCCATGCGCTTTCTGCGCTTGTCACATGCTGCGTAATAGCCTCGTAAAAGGCATCAAGGCCATTGTTTGACGCAATGCCTATTTGGTTGGCGCCATCGTGAAGCACCCCCAATATTCTTGGATGGAGTGTCTTCCCGCCGAGCATGGTGTTAGTCAAGCCATGTTTGCTTGCCGCATCGAGCGCAAGGATTTTCATGGATGCTGGGTTCCAGAAAAAATCATCGAGAAATCGTGTATCAGAAAATTCAGCCGCCAGTGCCTCCGCGATGCTTGACGCCGTTGCGATAGCTCCGATGTGCAGTTTCAATCGCTCTCGAATCACGTGATAGGAGCAGGCGCTCGACGCGAAGTTTTTCATTACCTCTTCGATTGTCTTCGGGTGACTTGGTAATTGCTTGTCGCGCAAATAACGAAGAATGTTTTCCCGGTCGGTTGAGTCCGAGATTCGATCATCCTCGGCCAGTTTAACCAGTATGCTTTGGTAATGTTGGAGTATGCGCTTCAAATTATCTGGGTCATCTGGCAACTGAAAAATGTCACGCGCATTCATTAGAACTCACCATAGAGAAAAGGAATTTAAGAAGGCTTTGTCGCCCAGCCTCTAGGCGAGGCTATGTTTTTTCTCCGGGCCGGACAGGATATTCAACCCGTCCGCAACGCTTTGGGTCAGGTACGGACCGCTGAATCTTGCCTTATTTCTAAAAGCCGCATGAGGGGCACTTGACCTGCATTTCATCGGGGGTTTGCAGTCAGTTGAGGTCATCAATCCCCAATCTATAGATATTATATCAGATAGGCACGGGGACCGGGCCTGATTATTCGCCCTGACGGACCACCATTTAGGAAGGAAAGGCTACTGCTTAGTGAAGAGGTCACGGAGGGTACGGAGACAAAAGCCGTTCAACCCCAAAACAGTTCGCTGCGGCCTCGGCGCTCTCTGTGTTAGGATTTTTTTGAGAGATGATTCGGGAAACCACCTTTGATACCATGGAACCGGAAAGATCGTTTTAGGATGGTACGGGCAACGCAGGAAATCCGGAGGTCGGGACATGGAAGACTTAGCCAGAGAATATGCAAAGCGGATCCGTATGCGACTTGGACCGAGAGTCAAGGAGGTCATTCTCTTCGGATCGCGCGCCCGCGGAGACGCCCGGGAATATTCGGACTACGATGTGCTGGTCGTGCTGGACCAGCGCAGTCCTGAACTGCGCGCTGAGATTCTGGATATCGGAGCGCGCATGATGGATCAATACGGCATATTGGTCGCGACTGTCCTGCGGAGTGTCGAGGAGTGGCGCGGGTCTCAGGGCTATCCATTCGCGCGCAACATAGCCAGGGAGAGCATTGCGCTATGAACGCGGAACTCATCGGGATAATGGAGAAAGCCCGCCGAAAACTCCGTGCCGCCCATATTCTGCTGGATTCCGGCTCGTGGAGCGATGCAGGATCACGCGCCTACTATGCGGCATTTCATGCGATCAGTGCTGCGCTCCTCTCCGTTGGGGAGTCGTATTCCTCGCACGCCCAGGTCATTGGCATGTTCAACAGGAGATTTGTGCACACAGGCCAGTTTCCTCGGGAATTTACTTCCATGCTGACCAGGCTCTTCGAGGACCGTCAAAGCGGGGACTATGACGTAACCGTCGAACTCAATGAAGCTGAGGCGCGCGAGGATGTTGTCGATGCCGAAAAGATTGTCAACGCCATCATACAGACTCTTGTGAAGTAAGTGTCTCCAGCATTATCCCTGTCGGATCATCTGCGCGGCGAAGCTCGCCTCTGGGCGGAACGGCCCACGCTCGCCGAGTTGGTGGACCGGTTGCGCAGCAGGAGCCGCGTTAAAGTGAGTTTGTCGTCGGCCGCGGCAGTCAGGGCGGAGCGCGAACGCTGATGATTGTCGTCGATTCCTCAGCAGTCCTCGATCTATGGTTGAACACACCGGTTGCGGCGCGCATTGCAGACCGACTGAGCTGACGCCGTCGGTCCTCGATCCCTAACAGCTCAACGCAGAAGCCGCAGAGGTTGCGGAGAGCGCAGAGAAAGCCAAACGCGGTTATCCGATCAGGGAAATAACTGAAGCGGCTATTTGGGCTGCGGCCTCTTCGGATGAGGATTCTGCGACTACGCGGACTACCGGTTCGGTATTTGAACCCCGCACGATGAACCAGCCTTCAGGCAGCATGATTTTCACGCCGTCGCGCGCATCGCTCGGGTACGCGGCATATTCCCGTTTCACGCGCGCGAGTATTTCCCCGACGCGATGTGAAGGAAAAGAGAGCCGCCTCTTGACCATGAAGCACGGCGGCAGCTCTTTCTCGAGTTGCGAAACGGATTTTCCGGACTCCGCAAGGAGATGAAGAATGAGCGCGATGCCGACCAGGCTGTCGCGAGCAAAATTGATCGGGGGATAGATAACGCCGCCGTTGCCCTCTCCGCCGATGACGGCTTTCTGCCGCTGCATTGCTTTCGCCACATTGGCCTCACCGATCGGAGTGCGAGTGACGCTGCACCCGAATCGCGCCGCCACGTGTTCCAGGGCATGTGTGGTCGCGAGATTCGTCACTACGGGCCCAGGGGTTCGGCTGAGCACGAACTGAGTGGCCAGAACCAGCGTGCGTTCCTCGCCGATGGGCTGACCTGTTTCTGACACTACCGCAAGGCGGTCGGCATCCATGTCCTGAGCAAAGCCGACATCGGCGTGATGATCCCGCACCGCCTGACAGAGGGCGCCGAGGTTTTCGGGAAGCGGTTCGGCCGGCCGTGGAAAG
>JBGQNR010000151.1:0-15725 GCA_041501225.1 Acidobacteriota bacterium | reverse complement strand
CTTCTGGGCGATACATTCCCGAGCACGCCGAATGAGCCAAACGGCTTGCTCATCTATTACTACTTGAAACAGGACGCAGCCCAGCCGGTTTCGATCACGATCGCGGATCAGGCCGGCCAGGTTGTCCGGACGCTGCCGGGCTCGCAGAAGGCCGGCGTCAACCGTGTGGCCTCGGAGGGTGGCGGCGGTGGCGGCGGCCGCGGAGGTCAGGCTCGCGCTGCCATGCCTCCGGGTGAGTACGTTATCACGCTCCAGGTAGGCGAGATCAAGCTAACCCAAAAAGCCCGAGTGTTGCCGACGCCCGATTTCCGATAGGAGCGGCTTATGCCTATAAGGAAAACCACCGCCTCAGGCGGCGAGACTTGACGAAGCTCTGCTGAATCGAGCGCCAGGCGAAAACGGGATGGGGATGGACCACGAAGTGCGGAAAAGCCACGGCCCCGGGGCCCTCATAAGGCTGACACCTCCCTTTGGGAGGCCTCCCAAAATTACCCGCTCTGCGGGCGGAGCCTCACTGATCCTTAGTGAGGGTAAGACTGAGGGCGCGGGCGTCCAGTCCATGGCAGTGAGTGCCGTCTGCCAGACGGCGCTCTGTTATGAAAATGCCGGCATCCGACCTCCGCAGAAGCGGCGTCATCTTCATGGGCCTACGTGGGCGCTGCCAGAGGGTTGTTCGAATTCAGGATTGATTAAGGCAGGCCCGCCCGGCGAGATTGACTCAAAACTGGGCCTCCCGGAGGGGCGCCGTGAAAGCAGGTCGGTTCGAGTAAGAGCCGGCTCCAGGCGGATGGTCGATCTATTTTAACTCTACGCTGGAGCACCAGGTGATTCCTGTCGGCAAAACGGTGAAGTATCTGAATTACATTGTGTAGGCAGAAGGAGAAGCGATGGCCAAGAATCTGAGTGGACGAAAACTGGGCATCATGCACGCCGCGCTCATCACCACGCGCGCCGTACAAAAGTTCATCGATGAAATCATCCCGGAGGTCGAAGTCGTGCACTGGGTGGATGACACCATCCAGAACACGAATTTCGCCTGCGAACCCGGCACGATTCCCAAGAAGAACTATGCCAAGTTCGTGCAGGGAGCCCTTTCGCAGCAGGAGTATGGTGTTGACCTGATCCTTCTGGCTTGCTCGACGTTCAATCGTGCGGCGGAGCATGCGCAGCCGATGATCGATACTCCGATCCTGCAGATCGACCGCCCCATGATGGACCTGGCGGTACAACAAGGATCGCGCATCGGCCTGCTGGCGACGGTGCCGACTACCGTGCCTTCCTCGGAGCGCCTGTTACGCTTGGCCGGAGAGGAGGCAGGCAAGTCGATCGAAGTCAAATTGCGCCTTTGCGGCGAGGCTTTCCAGGTACTCAAGGCAGGGCATCCTGAAAAACATAATGAAATGCTGCTCGCCGAGATCGACAAGCTGTCGAGCGAAGTCGATGCCATCGTCATGGCACAGGTATCGATGACCGCGCTCGAGCCGCACCTGACCAACACCAGGGTGCCCGTCTACAACAGCGGCCGCACGGCCTTTCAGAGGGTCCGTCAGATTCTGGAAGCGCATGTGTAAGCCCGGGTGCGCTGAAAGACGTCTCGGCGGAGGAGCACTCCGTCATCGGCGGCCTTGCCGGTCTTATCACCTGGATATTCAAGGGAGAAGGAATCCCGATGCGTTGCGTCGGCGTGCAAGATCGCTTCGGCCAATCGGCTCTCTGCTATGCCGATTTGCAGGAGGAATATGGGCTTACTGCCGCACACATCGCTGACGCTGTTCGCAATCTCTTACCGTAAGGAGTCATCATGAGCATGAATCGGCACCTGATCCGCATCACACGGATTGCCATGGCGATCCTGATTGCATCGCTTGCGGGCCACGCCGCGACGATCACGAGCGGAGGACAGCCAGCGCAGCTCGACATCCGCGCCGGCGGCGATCACAGCATTCGCATCACCCTGCGGCCGCTCAGCTACACAGAAACGTTTCCCTACACTCCGGCACTCGTCGAGCGCTCATGGCCCGCTCCCGCTATAAGCCTGCGGTCGATTGACAAAGCCGTTTCCAAGCGCGTCGGCGGTTTGCAGGTCCGCGTCAAAGGCGACCCGCAACTGACCATTGAAATTTCGAACGCCGCGGGCCAGGCGATTCAGACTCTCGTCTTCGACAGCGCCTCCGGCAAGCTCAGTTTCCAACTCGATTCAATGCCCGTCCTTGGCATGGGAGAAGGAGGGCCGCAAATGGGGCAAGGTTGGGAGAAAGGCGAGGGCACGCTCCAATTCGACCGGCGCGGCGCGCTCGATCCTATGATCCCCCGCTGGCAATCCCAGGTATACGGCTCACGCAATCCCGTGGCCCTGCTCGTCGGCACCGCGGGCTGGGGTCTGTTCGTCGCCACCCCCTGGGTGGAGGTCGATCTGACGGATAAGGCACGCGGGGTGTTTGTGCCCTGGCAGCGGCCGGCAGACACGAGCGGACGCGGCGGCGTGGCCTTGGTCCAAGGCAGGCCCCCGGCAGGCATCCCCCAGGGAGTGTTCGATGTCTTCGTCTTCGACGCGCACAGACCCGATGTCTTTATGAAAGAAGTCAGCATGCTGACCGGCCCGGCGGTCATGCCGCCCAAGTGGGCGCTGGGTTACATGCAGTCGCACCGCACGCTCATGGACGAAACTCAGATGATCGATATCGTCCAAACATTTCGCGACAAAAAAATTCCTGTCGATGCGGTCATCTATCTGGGCACCGGATTCTGCCCCCGGGGCTGGAACACCGAGCAGCCCTCGTTCGATTTCAATCCCGAGGTGTTCAAACGCAATCCCAAGGACGTCATCGCCGATCTGCACGCGCGCAACGTGAAAGTCGTCACACACATCGTGCCCTGGCAGAGAGACAAGTTGCCGACGATTCAGGGAACGATCCCGCCCAGGCAGGGCGAGACGCTCGACGTTTCGCACATCCAGAATTATTGGCAGCAGCATGTGAAGCTGTTGGAAGCCGGAATGGACGCGTTCTGGCCGGATGAAGGAGATTGGTTCAATCTCTTCGAGCGCGTGAAGCGCCATCAGCTTTACTACCAGGGGCCGCTCTCCACACGGCCCAACGTGCGCCCCTGGAGCCTGCACCGCAACGGCTACCTTGGCATCTCGCAGTGGGGCGGCTGGGTCTGGTCGGGCGATACGGATTCCTCCTGGCGCACGCTCGAGGCCCAGGTCATGGTCGGGATCAATCATTCGCTCAGCATCTCGCCCTACTGGGGCTCCGACACAGGCGGATTCTACCCCAACGCCGAACTGACCGGAGAACTCTACGCGCGCTGGTTCCAGTTCTCGTCGTTCACCCCCTCGTTCCGCTCGCACGGGCGGACATGGTGGACGCGCCTGCCGTGGGGGTGGGGCTTGAGCGAAATGGGGCCGAACGAAAATGGCCGCAACAATCCCAACGCGTCAGAGCTGAACAATCCTGCCATCGAACCGATCTGTCGGGAGTATGGCAACCTTCGATACCAGCTCCTCCCCTACACTTACACGCTGGCTCGCGCGGCTCACGACACCGGGATGCCGCTCATGCGCGCCATGTGGCTGCATTACCCGGACGATCCGAAGGCTGTGGCCGACGGAAGCCAGTACCTTTGGGGACGCGACATGCTCGTCGCCCCCGTCTTCAAGCAGGGTGCCAGGTCACGCGAGGTCTATCTCCCCAAGGGTGACTGGTATGACTGGTGGACCAACGAAAAGCAGGCCGGTGGCAAGACCATCACGCGCATGGTGGACCTGAAGACGATGCCGCTTTACATTCGCGCCGGTGCAATCCTTCCCGTCGACCCCGTCCGCCAATACACGGACGAAAAGGTGGCGGAACCGACAACGCTCAAAGTCTATCGCGGCGCCAACGGCCAGTTCACGCTCTACGAGGATGACGGCATCAGCCTCGATTACCTCCTGAACAAGGCGTCATGGACGCGCTTGAACTGGAACGACGGGGCCCGGCGGCTGACGATCGAGCCCGGTGCGCCGGCTGGAGCCCCGGCTGTCCGCGCGTCTCGTTCCTTCAAGGTGCAGTTACTCCCCGAGGGCACAACGAAAACCGTCGAGTACAAAGGGCAGAAAGTAGAAGTTGTGTTCTAGACCGCAGTAGGTCCCGGCCGCCGGCCGGGACCAGGGGAGGCGGCCGCGTGAAGAAGTTCGGCTTTTATCTGCCTCGGCATCATTGTTGGCGGTCCCGAGCCGGATCACGTCGGCCTGGTGCAGTTCTACTGCGATTCAGACACTGCAACCGACGACAAGTCCCGGAATGCTGGCAGAGCGCAAGCAGTTCCCGTTTTGACCCCGAAGGGGTCCAACAGCTACAGCCCAGGGCGCAAGCCCTGGGGCGGTGGGCCTTCGGAGGTGAAAGCCCCAAAGGGGCGGCACAGCCTGTGCCACCCTTTCAGGGCTCACGCCCTGGGCTGTAGCTGTGCGGCCCCTTGCGGGGCTTGTCGCTGTTTGAATTGCAGGCAGTTCTACAAAGAGCCGGCCAAGTTGGAAGTGCAACGCGGGTGATCGCAAAATCCTGATTGCCTGATCCGCGTTCGAAGAATGGGGATAGCCGATGGACATCAAAGCAATTCTAACTCGCAAGCGTTGGCAGCTGGCCATCCTTGTGTGCGCGGCCATTACGATCAGCTACTTTGATCGCCAGACACTTCCCGTGGCGGTCAAGCACATTACCAGCGATATTCCGATCCCGGATGAGAGATATGCGCATCTAGGCACATTCTTCTTGCTCACCTATGGATTGATGTACATCGTCGGCGGCAGGCTGATCGACGCACTGGGGACGCGCCTGGGATTTCTGCTGATCATGTTGTTCTGGTCTCTGGCGTGCGCGAGTCACGGACTTGCCACCAGCTTCGCGATGCTGGCGGGCAGTCGGCTACTGCTCGGAGTGGGCGAGGGCGGTGGATTTCCGGCCGCGACCAAGGCCGTGGCCGAGTGGTTCCCGGCGCGCGAGCGTTCGACTGCTATGGGCATCATCAATGCCGGCACCGCTGTTGGCGGCATCCTGGCTCCCCCTGCAATCGCGACCATTCTGCTCTACTTCCATTGGCCCTGGGTATTCTATTTCTCGGGTGCTGCCGGTCTGCTCTGGACCGTTTGGTGGGCGCGGGCCTATTACCCTCCGGCGCGCCATCCGCGGCTTGCCGCCGTCGAGCGGATTGAACTCGAGGAAGTCACGACAACCCACGCTGTCCAGAACGAGCCCGCCATCCGTTGGCTTCACCTTCTCCGCTACCAGCAGGTCTGGGGCCTCGTCCTGGCAAAGTTCTTGGGCGATGCGGTCTGGTATTTCATCAGCCTCTGGCTGCCCAAGTATTTAATGGATACGCGCGGCTACGACATCAAGCAAGTGGGCTATTTTGCCTGGATTCCCTGGGCAGCGGCTGGAGTTGGATGCCTAGCTATCGGTTCATTTTCGAGCCTTCTGCTCAAGCGCGGTTTGTCGCTGAATCTGGCGCGCAAGATCGCAATCGGCATCAGCGTTTCCGTGATGCCCTGCCTGCTGCTCGTAACCGTTTCCTCGAATCTATTGGTGATCGTGCCGTTCGCGATCGGCTACTTCGGCCAGCAAGCCTGGTCCACGCTCATCATGACGCTGCCTGCCGACCTTTTTCCGCGCCGCGCTGTAGGAGCGGTCGCAGGACTCGTCGGTTTCGGCGGTGCCATGGGCGGCATCGCATTTGGCGAACTCGCCGGACAGCTGCTTAAACATGGGGCCGGATATGCACCGATCTTTGTTCTCGCCAGCACGCTGCACATTGTCTCCTTCGTCGTCATCCTGATCTTTATCAAGGAGGTAAGACCTCTGGTCGTCGCTCCGCTTGTCGGCGTGTCCACTCCGAGTCCGCAGCGACCGTGAGTTCATTTAGAAGCGCGGCAAAGCAGGAACAGCGCGGTGTGGAACATCCGTAACCTAGAAGCCTCAACGCAGAGTGCGCTGAGACCGTAGAGCACTTTTCGTTTTTGAAAGCCTTCTCACTACGGCCTCTGCACCCTCTGTGGCCTCTGCGTTGAGCTGTTGCTTTTCTTGCCTAAATGGATAGGATGCCTATATCATGAAAAACCAACTCACCCGACGAGAAGCCCTGAAGAGCGTTGCCGCAATCGGTTCAAGCGCACTATTTGCACAGCAGGTCGCCTTCACACAGGAAGGACCGATTCAAATTGCCGGCCGCCCAGTGGAGATTGCCCTTACCTCGATTAGCGATGCGAATGTCCGGATTACCATCGTCCCTGTCGAAAACAATGTAGCGCAGCCGGTTTCGTCTATAGGAACTTTGATTAAAAACAATTGGGGGAAACCGGTCGCCAGCCTCCGCGTGCTTGCAGGTGCCCGCAATGTGAAATGCGGCGACCTGACCGTCCGACTCACGGCGGACCCATTGACCATTCGCGTGGAAGAGCAGGGTGGACGCATTGTCCAGGAACTGAAGGTGGATGCGGCAAGCGGTACCCTCGCCTTTCAGTTCGGCCACGGCCCGGTGCTTGGTCTTGGCCAGGGCGGCCCCCAGTTTGACCGGCGCGGTAAGTTGGATCGGATGCGAAGCGGTCAGGGAGGTTACAACCTCGCCACCCATGGCGCCAAGGTACCCGTCCAGCTCCTCGTCGGGACCTCCGGCTGGGCGATGTTCATTCATCAGCCGCTTGGATCTTTCGATCTCACCGGCGAAACCGGACGGTTCCTGCCGCCGAATCCACAAGCGGCTTTGCCGCTCGACATTTTCGTCATCGGTGACAAAGATCCCGCGAAGGTAATGGGTGAGTACGCCAAACTCACGGGCTATCCCGAGATGGCGCCGCTCTGGTCGTTCGGCTACCAGCAATCGCATCGCACGCTGGACGCGCCGGAGGAGATCCTTAAGGAGGCCAGGTTGTTCCGTGAAAAAAAGCTCCCCTGCGATGCGATGATCTATCTCGGCACCGGCTTCTGTCCCAACGGCTGGAATACCAACAACGGAGAATTTGATTGGAATCCCAAGACGTTCCCGGATCCTAAAAAGATGATCCAGGAGTTGCACGACAACCACTTCAAGGTCGTCCTGCACGTGGTTGTAGAAGGGCGGCGCTTCACCGGGACGGTGGCGGATCCGTGCACCGCAGCGCCCCTGCCCAGCGGCCGGACGCCCGATGGGCGCTGGCCGGATGATCGCCAAGTGAGCTGCTACTGGCCCGTGCACAAACCGCTTCTCGATCTTGGCGTGGACGGCTGGTGGCCGGATCAGGGCGACGGTCTTGACGGGGCGTCGCGACTGGCGCGCAATCGGATGTATTTTGAAGGCCATCAAATGTACCGGCCGAACGAGCGCGTCTACGCTTTGCACCGCAACGGATTTCCCGGCATGCAGCGCTTTGCCTCCTTCCTGTGGACGGGCGATGTCCAGTCGAGGTGGGAGACGCTGGAGAACCACATTTCGATTGCCGTGAATACCGGTTTAAGCGGCATACCTTATTGGGGCACCGATATTGGCGGATTTGTGCCCACGGATGAGTTCACCGGCGAACTGTACATGCGCTGGTTCCAGTTTGCCGCGTTCAACCCGCTGTTCCGCTCGCACGGGCGCAACTGGAAACTGCGCCTGCCCTGGGGCTGGAACCTCGGAGGCTGGGGCTACACGGAAACCCCGTACAACCCTGATCCGAAGGAACTGCACAATGCGGCCATCGAGCCGATCTGCAAGAAGTACCTCGAGCTGCGTTATCAGCTGATGCCGTATCTCCATTCAGCCGTCAAGGAAACCTGTGAAACCGGCGTGCCGATCATCCGTGCGCTCTGGTTCCGCTATCCAGGTGATCCCATTGCGGTTGCCCGCGGCGACGAATACCTGTGGGGTCGAGACATCCTGGTTGCGCCCGTAGTGAAGAAGGGGGCAACTTCGCGCTCCCTTTATCTGCCGCGCGGAAACTGGTACGACTTCTGGACCCAGGAACAAGCGGCAGGAGGAAAAGAGATCAGCAGGGCAGTCGACCTCGAGACCATGCCCCTGTACGTAAGCGCCGGCTCCATCATCCCCATCGGTCCGATAAAGCAGTACACCGAGGAGATGGTCGATGGCCCGCTGACCCTTTGGGTGTACCCTGGCGCCGACGCGACCTACTCGCTTTATGAGGATGATGGCAGGAGTTTCAACTTCCGCAAGGGCGAATTCATGAAGGTGAACGTGGCCTGGAGCAACGCGCAGCGGCGGTTGAGCCTGCGTCTGGCGAGCGGTGCTAGAATGCTGCCCCCGTTGCGGCGAAACATCGCAGTCCGGGTAGCCGGCGAAACCATATCTCATGAAGTCGTTTTCGATGGCCGCCCGGTCGAGGTGAAGCTATAGCGACTATAAGCGTGAGATTATGAAAGTCCAACGTTACACGACGATTTTTGCTGAGAAGATCTAAGCCCAGTATGCCGTGAAACCACTGGCTCTCGGATGCCGTAGGCTCGAGCTCGACATGTGTGGGACGAAGGATTGTGTCCATCCCCCCAAGGCGGAAGCTGAGTTGGGGAAGAGTGATTGTTTTGACCTTTGTGCTTCCGGCCACCCCGGTAAAACGCCAGTGCCCTGGTTGACCTTACGGCTGCCCGCAGCTGGAACCACTGATGCGCTTCGTATAGCGCCTTGAAGTCTGTGCCTTGCTCACCCGCAGCGCAACACACGAACGCCGTCAGCAGGACGCCAATGATTATTGCAGGTTTCATCGCCGCACTTTATCTCCTTAGATGATTTGCCATCCATCCCGGGTCAAGCGAATCTGCGATTCAGACACTGCAATCGACGACAAGTCCCGGAATGCTGGCGGAGCTGAAGCAGTTGCTGTTTTGACCCCGAAGGGGTCGAACAGCTACAGCCCAGGACGCAAGCCCTGGGGGCGGTGGGCATTCGGAGATGAAAGCCCTGAAAGGGCACAGACTGTGCCGCCCTTTCAGGGCTCTGAAGGCTACGTGCCACTTCCCCAGGGCTCACGCCCTGGGCTGTAGCTGTACCGCCCCTTTCGGGGCTTGTCACTGTCTGAATCGCAGCAAGCCAAGCGCGCTACCTTCATGTCCCAGGAAGGGGAAGTCGCATCCATGACTGATGGGAGCCGAAGCGGGATGAAAAGCCCTTATGCGCCTGCAAAAGTAGCATAAGGTCATCCCTCGCCAAAATGGTATCGGCAAGTTCATGGAATCGCAGTCGCACCGCCTGGCTCGGATCGCGGCAAAAATCGGAGCCAGGTGACTCTATCACCCAATTAATGACCAGTACGCGGCACAATCCAAGGGCGACAATTGGTGAAATAGTCGCCTGCCACCGATTTAAAACGGGTCTCACCTCCCTCGCTGGAGTCCTGGGGCGGCTTTCTTGGGTTCTATTGGTTTTTGTTCACACTCCGAATCGTAGCCATTTTGTGGCAGCGGAGAGTCTCCCCCAATAAAACCACGGTCATCGAATGGCTCCTGGTGCCGTTGAAAATATATCCGCAGCACGACTATATCCTTCGCCTCAGCGATAACCAGCAAGCCGGATACGACCCGAAAGCCACCCCCGTAAGTAGAGATGAATGGATGACCAGTCTGCTCTTATCTCTCTGGATGCTCCTATTTCTGGGATTCGCAATCTGGTACCAGGGAGGCCCGGCCAACTCGAGTCAGTTGTCGGGAGTGTTGTGGTTCCTGCTCCCCTCGGTCTTTGTGGCGCCGCTCATTTATTACAAAATGCGCTTCGTGTTCTTTGATGTCCTCATCAAGCGCGGCCTGATCGCGATTCTATTGCTGGTTTCCAGTGCGCTCTACTGCGGCCTGATCCTGGTTCCGGCTTACGGCAGACTTGCTTCAAGGAGCGTGGCGGCAGGCCCCCTGATGCTGTTTGCTGGAATGACATTGTTTGTCGGCGCCTGGCTGGCTCTTTACGGCCGCTTGAACCTGATGCTGGATCGCCATGTGTTCCGGAGATCCGGCTATGGAACGGTCGTTTCTGAAATCGACATGGCGATGAAGCAGTTTGTCGAGCCAGGGCCGCTTCTGGATGATGTAAGAGGCCGGCTGCGTTCTGCAGTAGATGCCGAAAGCATCGAGTTCATTCCGCTGGAACCATCGCAATCCGGCAACGCTACCCAGGAATTCGTTCCCGCCGGCGGAGCGATCCAGCGTCAGCTGGCAACCGCAGAGATTCTGGTGTCCGTGGCCGGGAAAGTCTATGGCGTCTTGAAATTCGGGAAACGAACCGGCAGGTTCCGGTATCAGAGCGAGGATCTGGCCTTTATGACATCCGCTGCCCGGCGTCTGGCTGAAATGCTCCACAACCTCGAACTGCGGTCTGAGAGGGACGCGCAACAACAACGGGAAGCGCACTTGAGAGCCTTGGCAGAACAGTCGGAACTTCGGGCATTGCGCGCACAGATCAATCCACACTTCTTGTTTAATGCGTTGAACAGTCTTGCGGATCTGACCCAGGAAGATCCGCGAGCGGCGGAAGCCATGATTCTGCATCTCTCTCTCATCTTCCGATATGCATTGGATGCCAGCCAGCGCGAAGGTGTGATGCTGGAAGAGGAACTGAGTTTTGTCGAGTCCTATCTGGCGTTGGAGCGCTTGCGATTCGAGGACCGGTTGCACTGTGAGGTCGTGGCCTCGGCTGAGGCACGCAGTTGTCGCCTGCCGCCCATGCTGATCCAGCCCATTGTGGAAAATGCGGTGAAACATGGGATTTCCTGCAAAGTGGACGGAGGCACGGTTACAATCCGCGCTGCGGTGGTGGAACAGAAGCTGCGCATCGAAATCGCGGACGATGGCATCGGCTTCGATCCCAATTCTGTCAATGGTTCCGGCCGCAAAGGCTTCGGCCTGGAAAATGTGCGCTCCCGGTTGGAACATGTCGGCGGGCGAGGAAGCCTGGTGGTTGACTCCACGCCCGGAAGGGGAACGAAGGTGTCGCTTGAGATTCCGGCTCAAAAAGGAGAGGACCCGAGATGAAGGTGCTCATCGTCGATGACGAACCTCGGGCCCGCAATCGGTTGGCCAGGCTGTTGCGCTCCGTCAAGGGGATTGACCTATGCGGGCTGGCGAGTGACGGGGAAGAAGCCCTGGAGACCATTGAACGGGAGAAACCCGACCTTGTTCTTCTGGATGTCCAGATGCCGGGTCTGGACGGCTTCGAGGTTGTGAACGAGCTCAGAGGGAACAGCCTCCCTTTGATTGTGTTTGTCACGGCCTATGATCAGTACGCCCTGAAGGCATTCGAAGTAAGTGCCGTGGACTATCTGCTCAAGCCGGTATCAGAGGAGCGGCTGCGGCAGGCAGTGACAAAAGCAGAAAAGATCCTCCAATCCAGCTCGGCGGCTCTGACCGGTTTCGCCGAACAATATGCGCGAATTGCCGAGGCGCTCGGCGCCGTGCATCCAGGCTATTTGCAGCGGGTGGTCGGCCGCCGTGCGCATCGGATCTGCGTTCTTCCCGTCTCCGACATTCAGGCATTTCTTGCCGAAGATGACCTGGTCTTTGCGATATTGGCGCAGGGCAGGGTCCTGGTGAACCGCACGCTCAAGGAACTCGAATGCCAGCTCGATCCCGACCAATTTGTCAGAGCGCACAGGCAGGCCATCGTCAGCATCGCACACGTTGCGGAGATTGAACTCCTGGCAGGCGGCGGGGCCATGGCCAGACTCCGCTCCGGCCTGGGAGTCAGTATCAGCCGCCGCCATGCCGCGTCACTGAAAGTGAAGCTCGGATGGTGAACCCAGAGTATCGCATCGACAATACCGCATCCTTGGGGCAATTCCAGTGCAGCCTCCCTGCGAGGGAGAGCAAGGTCACGCGTCATGTATTCAAGGACAGTCATTTTCCCATCATCGATCAGGAGGACTTATGATTAGCAGATGTATTGCTGGAGTTTTTGCCTTTGCATTTCTCGTCAGTAGCGCCGTCGCGGCCCAGGACCTCACGCTCGATCAGATCCTCAAGAAGAATGAGGACGCCATCGGCGGTGCCGATGCCATTAGCAGGGTCCAAACCCTCAGAACGACCAGCCGAATGGTGATGAGCGATGGCCAGACGGAAATGGTGGCCACCGTATCATCCAAACGCCCCAACTTTGTCCGCATTGAGACCGCGGTGATGGGCTCTAACATCGTCTGGGCTTTTGATGGCACCACCGCCTGGATGATCAATCCGCTCGCGGGCGGCTCGGAACCGCAGAAGATGGATGAGGCTACCATCGCCAGGTCACCAATGCCAGGATGGAAAGTTCCATCGGCGCCCTCGTCGGCATCAAAGCTGCCGGCAACACCCTAGAACTGCTTGGCAAGGAAGACGTCAACGGCTCCCCCGCCTATAAACTCAAGGTCACTCTCAAAGGCGGCATGAATTCCATCTACTTCCTCGATGCCGGCACCTTCCTGCCCGTCAAGATCATCGCCAAAGTCTCCATGATGGGACAGGAAGTGGAAGGTGAGACCTACCCCGGCAACTACAAAAAGGTCGATGGCACCCTGTTGGCGCACTCCATGGAGGCCTATGTAAACGGCCAGACCATGCGGATGGATTGCGATAAGATCGAGATCAACGTGCCCATGGACAACAGCATTTTCAAAATGCCGGGTACGGAGACGCCCGTGATAAAGAAGTGAGACTGACGTCTAAGGGTAGACTTTGACAGGTGGGGCTTATAGACGATGCCAGTTTTTGACAGGCATGCGTTGCCCTAGCTGCTCCAAGCGGATAATCTGGGCAAGCGGCCTCGTTACTGCTGCTTCGACGCCAGCCGGCCCTCCTAAGAAGCCGGTTGCCCGGTTTGAATAGCCGTCGCATGTATCGTTACGATATCTCCGTATCTTATTGCACTGCTTATCCTTATGATTGCGATTGCGACTCAACGGCTGGGTAGTGGCGTACACGCCCTTAGACCGGCTGACGGGCTGGCTAAGGTACAGGACTGAGAATTTAGGCCGCTGTCTTGCGCACGCGTAGCTCAGCCCTATGGCCGGTAGCTGCAGAAAGAACACGGATCAATAGATCCGTCGAAATGCCTCGCGTATTTGCATTCGCAATAGCAGTCACACGAGTACGGGATGTGCCAGCACGTTTTGCGATCTCTGCGTGAGTAAGCTTCCCAGTCAGAATGATTCTAGCCAGGGCACAGGTAAGCTCTGAGCGAAACTCCATCTCTCCTGTCTCGGCTCGGGACAAACCCAAAGCGTGGCCCAGTTCTTCCGCGGTATTGACTCTGATAGGCTTGTCAGAACTCGATTTTCGCATCTACAACCTCCCGCAATCTTCGCCGCGCCAGGTCGATTTCACGTGCCGGTGTCTTTTGCGATTTCTTCTGAAACGCGTGAAAAACGACAATGGCGTCGGTCTTGGCGGTTGCATAAAATACGCGCACTGTTGTGGTTTCATCCCTGACGCGCAGCTCCCGAACGCCAGGCGCAATCACCGAAATCGGCCGACTGAGAGGCATTCCCGGACTGATGCCTTTCTGTAAATCCCTGAGGGCTTCCCCGATCTGACGCCGTATCTATGTGCCCTGTGCCCGAATGAATTCCAGCGCTTTAGGGTGAAAATCAATCGGTTTCACGATGCCATTATGTCCCAAATTAGAGACATTGCTAACCCCAAAATGCATACCAACCGGCGTCCTAAAAAAATCGAGAGTATCGGGGGGCGTCTCCATGTTTGGCTACTCAGTTCAATTTTAGGCCCAACATTGTTTAGGCGCAGGTCAGCACAAAAGAGTGAAGAAATCGCTGTATTCCATAAAATCTAGTAATCTTATGGCTGGGGAGTGGCGAACTCGCCGTCAGGCCGCCCGACGGGCTGCCCCAAAGAGGGAGGGTGACGGAGCACGCCGGGTGGCGGTTTTACCCTGTCCGTTCCGCCGATTCCGTTTGATTCGGGGTGGTGCGCTTAGCCTGGTACAATCCTCTTCAAAAAGACGGGTAAAGCGTGATATTCTTTACCCGGTATCATTATTGGAGATCCCTATGGGTGTGAAGGTTAATTTTGTGCTGGACGACGACGTCAAGAGCGATTTGGACCGCCTGGTTGAGAGCGGGATGCGCAGCCGCATCATCAACGAGGCCCTGCGCAAAGAGCTTACGCAGGTCAAACGGAGAAGACTTGCAGAAAAGCACGATCAGCTCCGCGGCCGAACGAAGGCGGTTTCGACCCGGGAGATCGTCAAGGTCTTGCGGCGGGATCGGAGCCGAAAATGAATGATCCGGTGATCGTTCCCGACGCTTCCGTGCTTCTCAAATGGAGCCTTGATTCCGTCGGTGAAAAGGATCAAGAAAAGGCACTCGCCATACGGCAGGGATGGCTTGCCGGCCGGTATCGCATCGTCCTGCCGTCGATCTGGGCCTATGAAGTGGGAAACATCCTGGGCAGAAAGCAACCCGGCCTTGCGTGTGAACTGCTTGAGATCTATGTGGGATATCAGTTCGAAGAGGAGTGTGCTGCGGATCTGTTTGAGAGGATATTCGACATCATGAATGCGATCGACGTGACTTTCTATGATGCCGCCTATCACTCCGTGGCGCTCAAACACCGGGGAACTTACGTATCTGCCGACGACAAATATGTCCGCAAGGCCCTCTCCATCGGAGGTGTAATCGCGCTGAAAGATTGGGTCATGGAATAGAATTCCAACGCCATTGGGAGCAGGGGAACGCCCCGCACGTATACCTGATGATTTCAGAGAACACCTGCAACTCAAAAGCGGGAAGATGTGCGGGACGCCAACCTATTTCAGTCTCCGGATCGAGAGGCGCACGACGATAGCGTTGCCTTAGTTGGATCAACACCGAAAGAGCAGGACAGATGCCTGGAAGACTGCAAATGAGACAACTGCCTCGACGTGGTCGTGGTAAGTCCGTGACCGAGGCTGCGATGCCGGCCGGCTCGCCGTACCGCTTGCTGGCAGAGTATTACGATCGCCTGTTTGGATTCGGAATTCCGTGGTCTGAATCCGCGCGCGCGAAACTGCTGGGCCACATTCTGCCGCGGGTCAAAGCTGCGTGCGATCTGGCATGCGGGACGGGAACGACAGCGGTTGCACTGGCCCGCAGCGGCATCAAGATGTATGCCGTCGATCTCTCGCCGACGATGTGCCGCCTCGCCCGGCAAAAGGGCGAGAAGGCAGGCGTGTTTCTGCGAGTCCTGCGCGCAGATATGCGAGCCTTCAAGCTTCCGGAGCCGGTGGATCTGATCCTCTGCGAATTTGACGCGATCAACCACGTGCCGCGCACGGCCGACCTGGGTCTGGTGGCCGCGTCGGCGGCACGCGCACTCCGGCCGGGCGGATACTTTTATTTCGACGTGAACACACGCCTCGCCTTCAAGACGCTCTGGCCAAGGGCATGGTGGATAGAGCAGCCGGACTTTGCGCTCGTGCTGCACGGCGGCTATGATCGGGCGCGCGACAAAGCCTGGACCAACGCGGAGTGGTTCTTTCGCGAGGGCCGTCATTGGCGAAGGCGGAAAGAGCGCATCGCTTCGGACAAAATGCATATTTTCGGGAAAGAAATAGCTTTTTGGAAAGTGCGTCTTGCTGATCTGGTCGTAATCGACCTTGATCGTCGCGTATTCGTTCGAGCGCAGCATGGCATCGACCTCGGCGTGGCGGGACAGTTCAAAGAGGTCGTAGTAATGCCGGGCGTAGCTGCCGAGAGGCTGCTTGGTCCGCTTTAAGATTTCGACCTTGCTGTGAATGGCGAACATCTTCTCGACGAACGTCCT
>JBGQNR010000150.1:0-15758 GCA_041501225.1 Acidobacteriota bacterium | reverse complement strand
GTACGACCAGGACCGTTCATTCATGCTCGTCGAAATAGCCGGCGATGAGCTTTACTTCCAGACCATCTCGCGGACAGGGCTGACGGTTGATTCCGGGGTGATCCTGCGCGTGGCGAAGATCACGGGCGCGGCATCCTGGGGGGCTCTGGGGTCGGACCACGCGAAATAGTCGCTCAATCTGAGGATGCCTCCGTTAGAATTAGAAGAGGATGAAAGGGGCCTTGCGTAAAGATTTCGTGCCCCTTTTCTGCTTCTAAGCCAAATCACCTGCCGGAGGCTTCTCTTTGCCATGGGCCCATCGTTACATCCAACCAGGATACGTCTATCACCTGACTCACCGCTGCCACAACCGCGAGTTCCTTTTGCGCTACAGACTCGACAGAATCGAATACTGCGCCCGCTTGAGGAATGCTGTCCGCAAACACCGGATTGCTCTCTTTGACTTTTGTGTCACCTGCAACCATGTCCACCTCTTTGGGATGTGCGACCGTCTCCGCGACCTCAGCCGTTTCATGCAACAGTTGGAGGGCGAGTTTGCTGAGTACTATAACCTCCGCAAACACCGCAGCGGCTCCTTCTGGGGAGAGCGATTCCATTGCACCATGATGGATGGCGGCGATCATCTGTGGAATTGCCTGCGCACCATTGACCTCAACATGGTGCGCGCCGGGGTCGTATGCCATCCAAGTGAATGGGCCTGGTGCGGCTATCAAGAGCTCGTCGGTAACCGCGAGCGCTTTCGCTTACTGGAAATCGACCGGCTTGTTGACCTCCTTGGTTTGAGCGACAGAAAATCCCTGGCCGAGATTCACCGGCAACGAATTACTGAAGCTATCAGAGCCGGACGCCTGATTCGCGAAGGAATCTGGACAGAGAGCATAGCAGTGGGGAGCGAAGCCTTTCTGAGAGAGATCGCCTCCAGAAACAAGGTAAGGAAAAAACTGAAGATAGCCAGGACTGGGGATGGCTCCCGGTACGTGAGAGAAAATCACACCAGGTATGCAAGAACCTAAGATTCAGAAAAAGGCCTCAAAAAATGGCGCCGAGCCACTGTTTAAGAAGCCCGGCGCGACATAAATTCAATTATTTCAAAAATAAGCGTGGTCGGACCCCATGCCCGTCCATGCCCGCCTGATTAGGCTTTCTTGGACCTTTTCCTAAATGCCACCAATCCAGCCAGCCCGGAGCCAATAAGCAGAAATGTGCCAGGTTCGGGGATGGCGGCCGGAGGCAGGGGAATGGGCACGAGTTGGCCACTGGTTGTGTCGAAGCCAAGGCCGCCGCTGAAGCCGCTGCCGCTGTTGGGGGAGGATGACCCCGCGAGGCCGATGCTGCCGCTGGTGACGTCGCCGGGCAACGCTAAGGCTGAGGGGCAGATGTCACTGATGACATTGGTATCCAGCACTATCGCGCCATTTTGCGCCAAGGCCCTTCCGTTATAGATTGTTGCTCCGGTTTTAAGGGTGATGTCGGTCAGCGCGAGGATATTGCCTTCGAACGCCGTGGTGGTACCGAGAGTCGCGGAGCTGCCAACCACCCAGAACACGCCGACATCGGAGCCGAGATTTCCACCGGGGTTGATCAACTGCACAGCCGAGGCGCTGGCGGTCGTGAGCGTACTGCCTATCTGGAACACCCAGAACACACCGTCGATGCCCCCGGCGTCAAGTTTGAGTGTTCCATTCAACTGAGCCGACGACGAAAAGGTATAGACGCCCGGCCCGAGCGTGGGTACTACACCCCCAACCCCGTTACCCAGAATCTGACCAGTCAGGTCGCCCGTGGCTCCCACGAGTGCCAGCGCATTGTACGCAGTGATGAGATCATTCCGAGCCTGCAGCGAGACCCCGTCTTTTCCGTATATCTTTGATGGGAAGTTCACGAGCCCCGGACCATCTGTGAAGGTCCCTGACCCGACGAACGTGTTACCCGCTATATTAAAGCCCGAGATCGCGTTAGCCCCCGGGTCTTGATAGACACCCACATTGGCGAGTGTGATGGCCGAGCCGAAGACGACGGTGGGGCCGGTATTGCTCACCCCCGTGTGACCCAGGACCGCGAAATCCTGCGCCGTCCCCAGCACCGGGATCGTTGCTCCCACGGCGGGGGCGCAAAGAAACGCCGCCGATGCCGCTACTACGAATAGAATCAAGAACGTACACTTCATTTTAGATACTATTCGTTCATCCAAAATCTGACTCATTTTCTTAGAAATATTTCTCATCGATTTCTCGTTTCTTCGGATGATCTGATTCGGATTCCGACTTCCGTATAGGCTAATTAGTTGCAAAAAATATGCCTCACCTCCTGGGTTTGCCATAACATCAGGTTCGCATCGCCTAATTCTCCTTACTTGCTGTACGCAAAACCCGCGCCATATCCTAGGTGCGGAAAACATAGCGGAGGACCCTTGCCCGTAAGCCACTGCCGAATGGTGTGTTGTGTGTGATCACCGTCACCCGCCCCCGCGGCTGCGGCGCGCAGCCCCAACGCCGGATGCCATAGAGACTGTAAACAACTTTTACGCATCATGTTGACACTATTCTTCACAATGGACTGATCTGCAGGTAATGCAGGAGATCAGACCGTTTGCTTGTCCGATCACCGATGTAAGGATTCCCGACACTCTCACGCGCCGCTACACCTCTAATAACCGACCTTTCCTCGTCAGGAACAGTTGGGGTCTGGGGTGGTTTGGGGGGTTGTCTGTCGCCAAAAAGCTAACGCCCCTGGATTCGCGTACCGGGAATCGCCAAATCACAGGGAAGTTGAAGTGCTGAAAAATGCAGGATACCTGTCGGGAAGGATGCAAGTTCGGGCGCCCGCCGCAGCATCAGACATCGATCCATTCGAGCTCGAACGGTCTTGCATCATCGAAGGGCCCTCTTCAGGCAGCCTGCTGCCAATCCTATCGATGATGCAAGCCACCGATGCGCTGGAGTCAAACCAAACGCGCGGATTGATCCGGCCTGGAAGAAACAGGTCGCATCGCCGGTGTGTCTTTCTCAAGAGAGTCGTGGATTCGGTCTGCGTGATAATAAGAGATGTAATCCCGGATCAGACGGCGCAAATGAAGGGCAATGGCAGGATCTCATCTATCCGCCGCAGGTGGATTTAGTCCAAGATCCTATCTCGGAACCTGACCGGCGGTCGCACCCAGGCAGCGATTCGAAATGCAGTCAATTCGGACTATCCACAGCCCGCATTTCCGACCAGTTTACTGTGCCGGCGAGGCATCCCAGCATGCTTGCAGGAAACCGCTCCGTCGTGCGCCCCGCATCCGTGCCCATCTGCGCCGCCTCGCCAAGAATTGCGCGGAGAGTTTCGGACTCGAGGCAATTGCGCTGGTTCCAAGGAATTAGTATCAAGAAGGATCTTGCGACAGGAGAGCCTCCGCCCGCCGCCGGAGCACCCACCCGGTCGGGTCTTCCTGGCCCTGGCCGGCCTCTGTATTCATGACTTGATCAAAGATTCACAAATCCTTAATGCTTTTATAATATATACGTTATTCATTGTTGTGTTGCAGCCAAGCTGAGAGGCTGATGCCTGACTAATCCTCATGATGCTGGGATTCTGAGGTATGAAACGGGAATCAGAAATTTGGCCTTAGCACAGGGCTTTCTATGCGAGTTGCGGCAATAGATCTGGGTTCCAATTCGTTTCATATGCTGGTTGTCGAAATCCTCGGGCCCACGTCGTTTGAGACGGTGCTGAGGGAGAAGATGATGATTCAGCTCGGCAGGACCGCGCTCGTGAGCGGCCGGCTGGATCCGCAAGCCATGGCGCGCGGCCTGCAATGCCTCGACGAATTCCGCCGGATGGCCCTGGCCAGGCGCGTAGAGCGCACCCTCGCGGTAGCAACCAGCGCCATTCGGGAAGCCGAGAACGGTGAAGAATTTCTGCATCGTGCGGGATCTCAGAGCGGCATACCCGTCCGCGTGATTTCCGGCCGGGAAGAGGCGCGCCTGATTCATCTGGCCGTGAGCCGGCACGTCGATCTCACGCGGGATCGGTCTTTGATCGCGGATATCGGCGGCGGCAGTGTGGAATTGATCGCTGCAGATGCCGGCCGAATCTTCTATGCGACGAGCCAGAAGCTCGGGTTCCTGCGCCTGCACGGGCGCTTCGTCGCGCACGATCCGATGCTGAGACGCGAGGAAAGGACGATCAAAAACTGCCTCAAAGAATCGCTGGCCGCGCCCCTGGCGAACATCCTCAAGCGGAACGTGAAACGGATTGTCGCGACCAGCGGATCGGCAACCACGTTGCTTCGTATCGTTCAACAGCGCCGCGGCGACGGCACCGGCTCCGCCCCTCGGGCCGCGAATGTCATCGGCGAGGAGATTCGAGAGATTCTTGCGGATATGCTCCGCCTGTCCTCCATGGAGTGCGCAAAGAAGTTCGACCTGGATCCGCTGAGGTCCACATACTTTCCGACGGCCCTGCTCTGCCTGAATGAAATCCTCGAGGGCGCCGGTTTGCAGGAGATCACGATCTGTCCCGTCGCGCTGCGAGAGGGTCTTGTCTATGACTTTCTCGCCAAGGGCGCGCCTCCCTCGTTCGTCCAGAAGACCACGCTCGACTTCCGCCAGCAGGCGGTGGTCAATCTGGCTAGCCGGTGCGGCTACCCGGCGGAGCACTCTCACAAAGTCGCCTTCCTGTCAGACCGGATTTTCAGGCAAACCAGACAACTACACGGCCTGGGAGAAGGCGAGGAAAAACTGCTTCAGTACGGGTGCATTCTCCACGACATCGGTTATCACATAGGCTATTCCAAGCATCACAAGCACGGGTATTACCTCGTAAAAAGCTGCGACCTGCACGGGTTCACCCCGGAGGAAAGGGAGATCTTGGCTTTGCTGGTTCGGTATCACCGCCGCACCGCGCCGAAACTCTCGCATCCGGAATTTGCCGCCCTCCCGGCGACTGCACGCAAAGTCGTAAAGCATCTTTCGTCCATCCTCCGCATTGCGGACGGCCTGGACCAGAGCCACTTTTCCAACGTCGATGAGATTCAATGCCGGTCGAAGAAGAAGAGCGTGCGCTTTACCCTGGTCACAAGCGCCAGGCATGCGGATGTCGATCTGGATCTCTACATGGCCAAGCGGCATGCCCGCTATTTTGAAAAGCTGTTCGGTGTGCAGACTTCATTTGTTGCTGTCAAGTCCGGCGCCAAACGGGATTCTCGCGCGCGCAAACACAGGGATTGACCCTGGCGCGCCGTCTGGGTTCCTGCGCCGGCCTGGTGTGCGTTGCATCCGGTCTGCCATCCGGCGATTCATAGCCGAACCAGCTGGAATCGGGTAAGATAGCGTCAGGAATGCGGGATCCGGTCGCGGACATAAGGAGGAGATATGCCGAAAACGGCAAAACGAGGAGTGCGCCGCACCCAATCAGTGTCTGCATCCGTTGCACCTACAATTCCCGAAGATGCCAGGTTTTTTCTCAACCGGGAGTTGTCGCTGCTGTCCTTTTTCCGCCGCGTTCTGGAGGAGGCCCAGGACGACCGCAACCCGCTCCTTGAGCGCGCTAAATTTCTGGCCATCGTAGGCTCGAATCTGGCCGAGTTTTTCATGGTGCGCGTGGCCGGCCTCAAGCAACAGATCGAGGCGGGCGTGGTCGAGCTGTCTATCGACGGGCTTACACCTGCGCAGCAGTTGGCCGCCGTAGGACAAGCCGCACGGCAACTAACGCATGATGCCCGCGAGTGCCTATATAGTTTGCTGCCTCTGCTGGGAGCGGCCGGTGTTCACGTGCTGGATTTCGCGGCACTGGATGAATCCCAGAAGGCGCACGCCAAGCAGTACTTCGACGAAACGGTTTTCCCCGTCCTGACACCTCTGGCGTATGATCCCGGACGGCCGTTCCCGCACATATCCAATATGAGTCTGAACCTGGCGGTTATCCTCCGGGACGAGGGCGGAGTGCGCCGGTTCGCACGCGTGAAAGTCCCAAACACACTGCCCCGGCTGATAAAAATCCCTGCCGCCGCGGGCGCCGCAATCCCGCCCGGACAGGACTTGCACGAAAGATATCTGGTCTGGCTGGAACAGGTCATCATCGAACACCTGCCCAGGCTTTTCCCGGGGATGCATGTGCTCGAAGCCCATCCGTTCCGGGTTACGCGCGACGCGGAAATGCTGATTCAGGATCTGGAGGCCGAAGACCTGCTGGAATCGGTCGAGCGCGGTGTGCGCGAGCGGCGCTTCGGTTCTGTGGTGCGCCTGACTATCGATCCCAGGATGCCGGACGACATCAAGAAGCTACTGGCCGAGAATCTGAGCCTGGAACCGGAGGATATTTACACCCTGAGCCCTCCTCTGGGAACCAGCGATCTGATCCAGTTGTGGGCGATCGACCGCCACGATCTCAAAGATCCGTCCTTTATCCCAGTCGTGCCTCCGGAATTGGGTCCAACGGAAGAGGGTATATTCGCAGCGATTCGCCGCCAGGACATTCTGCTGCATCATCCCTATGATTCGTTCTCTCCCGTCATCGAGTTTCTGCAGGCCGCGGCGCGCGATCCGGACGTGCTGGCCATCAAACAATCGTTGTATCGCGTCGGGCACGATTCGCCGGTCGTGCAGGCGCTGCTGGATGCGGCGCGCCGGGGTAAGCAGGTCGCGGTGCTCGTGGAACTCAAGGCCCGCTTCGACGAGGAGAGCAACATCGAGTGGGCCAAGGCTCTGGAAAGCGAGGGCGTGCATGTAGTCTATGGGCTGTTGGGATTAAAGACGCACTCCAAGACCACCCTGGTCGTGCGCAAGGAGGGCGATCGCCTCCGCCGTTATGTGCATCTGGCCACCGGCAATTACAATCCCGTGACCGCGCAGACTTATACGGATCTCGGGTTGTTTACGTGCGACGAAGACCTGGGAGCGGATGCTACCGATCTCTTTAATTACCTGACCGGCTATTCGGCGAAAAAGGATTATCGCAAGTTTTTGGTTGCGCCCATCAATTTACGGTCCGGCATCGAGTCTCTCATCCGGCGCGAGATCGAGCGGCAGCAGCAGGGAGAGCAAGGCCATCTGATTTTCAAAATCAACTCGCTGGTCGACAAGCCGGTGATCCGCCTCCTCTATCAGGCCTCGCAAGCCGGCGTGCGTGTCGACCTGATCGTGCGCGGCATGTGCTGCCTGCGTCCGGGGGTGCCGGGCATGAGCGAGAACATCCACGTGCTCAGTATTCTCGGCCGCTTCCTCGAACACAGCCGCATCTACTATTTCAGGAACGGCGGCAACGAACAAATCTATCTGGGCAGCGCCGACCTGATGCCCCGCAATCTTGACCGCCGCGTCGAGGTCCTCTTTCCAGTCGAGAATCGCAGGCTGATTCGCCAATTGCGCGACCAGGTGCTTGCCATCTACCTCGCGGATAATGTCAAGGCGCGCCTGATGCAGGCCGACGGCACGTACCTGCGCGTGCAGCCCGAAGAAGGCGCGGCGCCAGTGGACAGCCAGTCGTGGCTCATCGGCCGGCGCTCGCCGCCATGATCCACAAAGGAACTGTGAAACGAAATTTCTTTCGGGCAGCGAACGTTCGTCATTTTGGTTTCGTGCATTTCGTGGTTACAGCTTTTTCGCGCTGAGGAAAGGAATCATGAAGCTTTTTTTTCTCCGGCATGGGCTGGCGGCGGATCGCCTTGAATGGAAAGGGAGTGACGCGAAGCGCCCGTTGACCGAGGACGGCATGGAGCGGATGAAACGAAGCGCAGCTAGGATCGCCGGGCTCGGCCTGGAACTGGATGCCATCCTCTCGAGCCCGCTCACGCGCGCACGCCAGACGGCTTCGATTGTAGCTGAAGCTCTTGATGCCCAAAACAAGCTCCTGTGTGACGGCCGCCTGGGCGCCGGTTTCGACAGGGATGCGCTGGCCGAAATCCTGCGGGATCACGCCGGCTCCGAATCCCTCATGCTGGTCGGACATGAACCGGGCTTGAGCGCAACCAT
The DNA here is from genome assembly GCA_041501225.1 of Acidobacteriota bacterium. Taxonomy (GTDB): domain Bacteria; phylum Acidobacteriota; class UBA6911; order UBA6911; family UBA6911; genus JAFNAG01. The sequence continues at coordinate 7,806 of JBGQNR010000150.1, read as the reverse complement.
CAGCGCGCTGATCGGAGGCGGCCGGATCGTGTGCAAGAAAGGGGGACTCGTCTGCGTGAAACTGTCCGAACCGGCGTCACTCCAAGGCGAACTCCTCTGGCTGATCCCGCCGCGCATCTTGGCACTATAAAAGAAAACGACATGGTAAACCTAGTTGCACCTGGTGATGAGAACGGCTCGAGTCCTGATGCGAAAACAGCTGCTCTCATGCCCGGCGAGAAGACCGGTCTGGCGGCGTGGATGGATCGTGTGACGGCCGAATTGGACCGGGCGCAACGTGATTTTGGCCCGGAGGTCGTGCACGACTTGCGCGTTGCCTTGCGCCGCTGCCTCTCCATCGCCGATCTCCATATGGCGCTCGACCCTCTCGAGGACTGGGGAGAAATGAGAAAGGAAGGCCGGAGGCTCTTCAAACGGCTCGGCGAGTTGAGAGACACCCAGGTGATGATGGAATGGATCGCGCACCTGGTCGGGAGTCAAGATCCGGCTGGCATCCGGTTGGCTGCCCACCTGGGCGGCCGGGAAGCAGAGCTGCGCGAGCGGGCAGGAAGAGCGTTGAGCAGCTTCAACCGGAAGAAGTGGGCCGGGTGGCAAAACCAGCTGTCAAGAACCTCCCTGCCCGCGCCGTTGGAGGATCCGGTTTTTCAGCAGTTCGCGCTCGAGCGCTGGCAAACGGCTCATGATCTGCACCGCCAGGCGCTGCGTAACCGAAGCCGGGCCGCCTTCCACAGGCTGCGGATCGGATTGAAGCGCTTCCGCTACACGGTGGAAAATTTCCTTCCCCGGCGGCATGACCTCTGGGGCCAGGATCTCAAACTGCTCCAGGACGCGCTCGGAGAGCTCCACGACCTTTTCGTTCTCTGGCGGATGGCCCTGCATCTTGGAGTGTTGGCGGATCGCCATCTGCGCGCCCGATGGCATGCGCGGATCGAAGAGGAGAGCAGGATCAGGCTTCAGACCTATAGAGAAAAGGCCGTGGGCAAGGAGTCCATCTGGCCGGTATGGCGCGCCGGCCTGCCTGTGGATCGCAAGCTGGAGCAGGCAGCCGTAGCCAGGATGCGCATCTGGGCTTCTTACCGGGACCGTGCCTTTGCACGCACCCTGGACGTTGCCGATTTGGCGATGCAACTGTTCGATGGCCTGGAACGCGAACGGATCATCGCTCCGGCTGGGGTAACGGATGTACGCTCCGCGCTGTATGCGGCGGCCATCATGCACAACGTAGGATTGGGCGCCGGCGGGAAAAAACGCGGCAAGTCGAGCTACAGACGGATAAGAAAGACCGAGGCCCCTCTGGGTTTTTCCGCGGAAACCTACGAGCTGGCTGCCCTGGCCGCCAGATATCCGCGCGGCGCAGTCACCAGGCCCGAAGCCAAGCCTCTGGCACGCCTCCCCGAAGAAAGGAAACAAGCGGTGCAGCTGGCCGCGGCGATCCTATGCCTCGCGGATGCTTTCGCCTGTCGTGGCGGCAGCAGGATTCAGCATCTCGAAGTCAGCCGGATGACCGATGCCATCGTAATCTCCGCCGCAGGCTATCGCGAGGGAAGTTCCCTGGCCCGCAAGCTGGCGACCGCCAGGTACCCTTTGGAGGTCGTGTGCCAAGCTCCCGTGCTGATCCGGCCGCTCACTGAATGATGGGATCAGGCATGGGAAAATCACATTTGCCCCAAGCGCTGCACCTGATACTGCACGCTCATCTGCAGATTGAAATTTTCGAGACCTGACCCGAATGGCGCCTAAATGTTTATAGTCGAACGAGCGCGGCACGGTCGAGCGAGCGTGGAACTGATCTCTTTTCAGCAAGTTTCTTAAGTAGATTCATCGTGCCTGGGTAGCACATAACGGGGTGTCGTTCGATCAGCCCGGATCTATTTGAACGCAAGACCCATCATGAGGGGCAGCAGGATTGCACCTGCCATGACGACCATTGCCCATAACAAAAACATGGTTAGAATCCGTCGCATCGTACTCTCTTCTCCCGGATGAATCCTCAGGATTTTCCGCCCCAACACCAGCAGAACCTGTCTGGGTAACCTTTGCGTCGTGCCACGCGCTGCGGGCTGTAAATCCGCCCCCTGGTGGTCGGTCGCTTCCAGTCGATTTGTTGAATCATCTTACTCGCGTGCAAGTACGGAAGACGCCTCGTCCGCTCACGCGGGCTGCAAACATCCGGCGTTGTCATGATCAGCGACTTCAACCGGTAGCGCTCAACCCCTCCTGCTCATCGTTATCGGTCTGCCCCCCGGCCCGGTTTATAAGCCCCGAGCGGCGCGCTCGGGTACCAAGCCAATGAGTTCCTTATAGTGCATGAAGCAACCAGGGCAGAATGTATGGGAAAACATGAGATCCTGTTCCTGAATTCCGTATCTACTCAGGTGTGCTTTCAGGCTGTACCAGGCGCCATCAGCTGCGATATCGTCACGTGCCTCTCCGCACACACAGCAAACGCAGATCACTTGCTTTTTTTGCCAATGCCGCAGAACCTGTCCCATGGTTACCTCCCGAATTGCCCGCCTGTGAGAAGGCATCAACCCGTGCTCGCTCCGTTATAAGGCAGCCTTCCCCGCATGGGAACTAGGCAGGTGCCCAGTTAGCATGGGGAAAATCCCCTAGGAGCCCGTCCGAGAATTAGGAGGGGCCGCGTTCCGAGCGCCGCGGGGGCAGATGCAAGGCGGCACGACGCAGGCGATGTCTCGGTACCTCGTCGAGGAGCGCCAACGCCGCAGATGCCCCAGCGCCGCCGGAAACCGAAGGGCGCATGGGGGTTGCGAGGCGATCTCCGCGTTACTCGTCGTCAACGATGTGCACCGACATCGCCTCCTCCTCGCGCGTTGAGCTCGCCCCGCAAGCCCCATGCGCGCGACCCCTCCTAATTCTCGGACGGGCTCCTAGGATTTCCCGGCCAAAAGAGCCATTTGGATGAAGCAACGGGCGTTTGACGCGGGGATTTTTCTTCTGCGCGCAGGAGTACTCGCCCTGCATGCCGAGGTGGAAAGGATGTTGGGCGCTCTCATTCAAAGCCTCAAGGCCAAAATCAATGCCAAGCCCTGAGCGGTTTCCATTTATTGACTTGGCACCCAGGCCAGATAGATAATTCAAGACATTACGACACAGCGCAAACAATTCTGACACGCTCATGGGGAGTGAGGTGCTGATGACAAGAAATAGACGTTCTTCAAGGCGCACCCGCGGCGGTGAAAACACTTCCAAGGCGACCTCGGATGCCCCGGATCGGGAGCATGAGCCGGCAACGGGCTCGGAGGATGACCGGATTCCCTTTATGCGGGATTCCGAAGAAGAGGATCCGCTGCAAATGACGGCTTTCCCCGTCGTCGGCGTCGGCGCTTCCGCCGGAGGGTTGGAGGCTTTCACGCGGCTCCTGCAACATCTTCCCGCCGATACCGGAATGGCTTTCGTCTTCATCCAGCATCTTGCTCCTCAGCATCCCAGCATGCTGGCCTCGTTGTTGTCGCGAACGACCGCGATGCCGGTCATGGAGGTTCAACAAGGCACGCCGGTTCAGCCCGACCATGTTTATGTAATCCCGCCCAATACTCTGATGCGCATCGCGGGCGAAGTTCTGGAACTCGAGCCTCGCCCGGAGGAGCGTGGCGCACCCAGGCCGATCGATTACTTCTTCCGCTCCCTGGCGGTGGATCGGAAAACAATTGCGATTGGCGTGGTCCTGTCCGGCGCGGACTCCGATGGGGCTTTGGGCCTGCAGGCTATTCGGGGAGAGGGCGGCATTGCCATCGTTCAAAGCGAGTGTTCGGCCAAACATCCCGACATGCCGCGAACCGCAATCGCGGCTGGAACCGTCGACCTGATTTTGTCCCCTGAAGAGATTGCGGGCGAGTTGGAAAGGATTGGACGGCACCTTTCCCTGTCCCGATTCGAGCCTGTGGCTGTTTCACAGAAAAACGGCGAGGACGAGTCTCAACTGAACCGGATCTTCGCGCTCATAAAAGCAGCCACCAGGGTGGACTTTCGCGGATACAGGCGCGCAACGATCCGGCGGCGCATCACTCGCCGGATAATCCTGCAACGCCATCAGGATCTGGAGGCATACATTTCTGATCTGGAATCCAATCCGACGGAGCTGCTGGCGTTGTGTGAGGACCTGCTGATCAACGTCACCAGCTTTTTCCGTGATTCCGAGGTTTTTCTGGCCCTCGAAAAAGAAATCTTGCCTCGACTGTTGCAGGAACGGTCAAGCGACTTGCCGCTACGCGTGTGGGTGCCCGGCTGTTCCACAGGAGAGGAGGTCTACTCGATCGCCATGTGCCTGATCGAGGCGAACGCGAGGCGTCCCGCGCCGGTCCCGATCCAGATCTTCGGCACCGACATCAGCGAACGGGCGATTGTGATGGCTCGTACGGCCATGTACGCGGAGAACCAGGTCGCCAACGTCTCGCCGGAACGGCAGGCACGCTTTTTTACGCGCGTGGAGAACAGCTTCCAGGTCCTTAAGTCGGTTCGTGAAATGTGCGTCTTCGCGCGCCAGAACCTGCTCGTGGACCCGCCCTTCTCACGTCTCGACCTGATCAGCTGCCGGAACGTTCTGATTTATCTCGAATCTGCGCTGCAGCGCCAGGTGGCCGCTACATTTCACTATGCGCTGCAACCGAACGGCTACCTGATGCTGGGCCTTTCGGAGAGCCTGAGCAACGTCCCGGGCCTGTTCTCACTCGTCGACAAGCCGCACAAGTTTTTCACCAGAAAGACCGCTCGAGTCCACGCGGAACTCATCGGCCGTGGATTCGCCGGCGAGCAGCAACAAAGTCTCCCCCCGCCCGCGCCATCGATCGGCAGGGAGAAGTCATTCGAGGCAGAGCTTGACAAGGAAGCCGGGCGCATCGTCCTGTCCGAGTATGGGCCGGCATGGGTGATCGTGAACGAAAGCTTCGAAATCCTCCAGTCGCACGGGGACACAAGCCCGTATTTGCGTCTCGCTCCGGGACGGGCCACGCTGGCACTCCCCAAAATGGCGCGGGAGTGCATTCAGGGCGAGTTGCGAAAGCTCCTGGCGAAAGCAAAGAGCGAAGCGGGCCCGGTCCAGTCGACCATCTTGCAGGAGAGCGGGGATGGCAAGGTCGGCACCGTCCGGTTGGAAGTGCGTCGCATTACCGCCCCAACGAGTGATGGCCGATGTTATCTCGTCCTGTTCTTCAGCCGCGCAAAGGAGCGGCTCGCCGAGCCACGCGAACAATCGGAAAGCACGAGGTCACGCCGCAAATCCAAAGCTAGCTCGGCCGACCTGGTGCGGCTCCGGCAAGAGCTTATCCTGACCGAGCAGCGCCTCCAATCCATCATCGACGAACGCGATACGGCCAACGAGGATCTCACCTCCGCGAATGAAGAGATCCAGTCGAGTAACGAGGAACTTCAAAGCATCAACGAAGAACTGGAGACTTCGAAGGAAGAGCTGCAGTCGAGCAATGAGGAGCTGAACACGGTCAACGAGGAGCTACAGAACCGCGTTCAGGAACTGGGCAAGCTCAGCGACGACCTTGCGAATCTCCTGAAAAGCGCATCCATGCCCATGCTGATGATCGACAACGAGCTCCGTATCCGGCGGCTCACGACGTCCGCCGAGCGCCTCTTCGGTTTCCAACCCGGCGACATCGGCCGGCCGATCGTGGACATTCAGAGGCGGCTCAGCATGGACGACCTGGAACCGAGGATACGGAAGGTTCTCGAGACATTGAACCCGCAAGAAACGGAGTTGCAGGATCGCCAGGGATGCTGGCACGTTCTGCACGTTCGGCCGTATCGGACGGGCGACAACCGGATCGAGGGCGCGGTGCTGGTCCTGGTGGACATCGACCAGGCTCGGCGCGCGCAGATTGCGGCCGACTTGGCACGCAAGTTCGCCGAGTCGGTTGTCGAGTCGGTTCAAACGCCTCTTCTGGTGTTGCGGAGCGACCTACAGGTTCGAATGGCGAATCGCGCCTTCTTCCAGTCGTGCCGCCTGCGGCCCGCCGACGTTGAGAATCAGTTCTTCTATGAGGTGAGCGGGCAACAGTGGAACCTGCCCGGCCTGCAGACTGCTTTAGAGCGGCTCTCCGTTGACCAGGAATCGATCGAACCTCTCGAGTTTGAGCAGGAGTGCCCGGGATCGGGCAAGAGGACAGTATTGATCCATGCACGCAGGATCTATCCCGATGGCGAAAATCAGATCCTCGTCGCAGTGGAGGACATCACCGCTCAGAAACGAGCAGAACGCGTTCTGGTCGAAGAACAGCAACGGCTGCAGCGCAGTGTGCAGGTTGGTGCCACGGCCTTGCACGACAGTGAAGCAGCCTTGCTGCGCACCCGCGAGGAACTGCGCGCATTAACGGCAGGCCTGCTCAACACCCAGGAGGAAGAGCGCCGCCGCGTGTCCAGGGAGCTGCATGACGACTTGAGCCAAAAGGTGGCCAAGTTGCAGTTTGATGTGGAGACGCTCGAACAACAGCTTCCTCCCGATCTGATGGACGGGAAGAGAAGGCTGCTGGCGATCCGCGATGAAATTGGCACGCTCTCCAATGATCTCCGCAGGATCGCCTACCAGCTTCATCCTTCGACCCTCGATCACCTCGGCCTCGCCGTCGCGATACGCACCTACAGCCAGGAGTTTTCCGAGCGCGAGGGCCTCCCAATCCAATTCACGGCGCGTAAAGTGCCGGCGCGAATTCCACCGGAGGTCGCAAGCTCTCTCTATCGGATCGTTCAGGAGGCTCTGCGCAACGTCGCCAAGCACGCGGGCAAGACGTCGGCTACGATCACGCTGACTGGAGGTTCGAGTCAGCTATCCCTGTCCATTCGGGATCATGGCATCGGGTTTGATAGACACTCAGTGCAGCACAAGGGCGGACTGGGGCTGATCGGCATGCAGGAACGCGTGCGGCTGGTCCGGGGAGAGTTCTCGCTGGAGACGCGACCCGGCCGCGGCGCTGCCATCATGATCCGGGTACCGCTTAATTGAGGAGTAGATGATATGCGCCCCCGCTTGCTGCTCGCCGATGACCACACCCTGTTGCTCGAGGGAATCCGGCTCATGCTGGAGCCGGAGTTTGAGCTGGTAGGCAGCGTGGAGGACGGCCAGTCGCTTCTGGCCGCGGCGCAGACCTTGAAGCCCGATATTATTCTCCTCGACATTTCCATGCCGGCGCTGAATGGCATCGACGCGGCACGCCGGCTCCAAAAGCTGCTGCCTTCGGCCAAGCTGATCTTTCTTACCATGCATGCGGACTCCGATTACGTGGCGGAAGCGTTTCGGGCAGGAGCCATGGGATACCTCTTGAAGCGCGCGGCGGCTTCCGAGCTGAAGATCGCCATCCGCGAGGTGATGAAGGGCCATCACTATGTAAGCCCGCTCGTGGCCCGGAACGCCCTGGAGTTGCTGATTTCGTCTGCGAAACCGGGAGGCAAGCCCTCGGACCGCCTGACTCCGCGCCAGCGAGAGGTTCTGCAATTGGTGGCCGAAGGGCGGAGCCGCAAGGAAATTGCGTCCATCTTGAACATTTCCGTAAAGACGGTGGAGTTTCATAAGGCGACGCTCGCCCGAGAGCTCAACTTGCACACCGTTGCGGATTTCACTCGCTATGCGATCGAGCATCGCATCATCGCCGCCGAACGCTCTTCTTAACGCGAGATCCGATCGAAAACGGCATCGTCCCTGATTAGGAGCCCGTCCGAGAATTAGGAGGGGTCGCGCGCATGGGGCTTGCGGGGCGAGCTCAAGGCGCGAGCAGGAGGCGATGTCGGTGCACATCGTTGACGACGAGCAACGCGGAGATCGCCCCGCAACCCCCATGCGCCCTT
>JBGQNR010000149.1:0-15916 GCA_041501225.1 Acidobacteriota bacterium | reverse complement strand
TTCGAAAATGAAAGAGGCCCGTCAAGCCGACGTGCACGTCGCCCCAATCAAAAATGTCAAAAAGCCCAAAGGAGCGAAACCGGGCCTGGTATATGTCACAGGAGGAAAGACCATTCACCTGCGGCGCGATCCCAAACGCCTGGAGAACATTCTGGCTACCCGGCTCGAGGAATGATGCTTGGGGCGGAAAGGAATCCGCAACGACTTGGGCGAGCCGGCTTCCATACCGATGGGCGCAGGAATCATCAGAGAGATTTTGAGAAACTTGCCGAATCGGCGATCGATTCCGATTCGCGGGATGTGGCGCGCTGCTTCTTCGGCGCAAAGAGCATGCATTCCAGGCCGGAGGCATCGAATACTTCTAATGCAGGCAGTTTCTTAGATTTAAAGGTGTGCGCCCGGCAGCCATAGGGAAATTGGGCATCCCAGGTGACCAGGTAGTAGCGGCATCCGTAGCAGGTAAATGAGGTTGCCTTGGCGTGGGCCTGATTCATCTCGATCCCCAAAATCCTCCGGATTACTTATCGGATACCTGGCCTCGGATGATTAGGGTCGGAGAATGCAGTCTTCCTGGCCCGGCGGCTCAGTCACGCCGCTATCCGGCTTTCTCCATCCTCGTGAAATCTCCTTTCCTGTGCTCGTGATGAGTGCGGGCCTCGTGCTGCCTTGCCTGATTCCCGGATTGCGGGTAGTTCTAGGAGCCCGTCCGAGAATTAGGAGGGGTCGCGCGCATGGGGCTTGCGGGGCGAGCTCAAGGCGCGAGGAGGAGGCGATGTCGGTGCACATCGTTGACGACAAGCAACGCGGAGATCGCCCCGCAATCCCCATGCGCCCTTCGGGTTCCGGCGGCGCGGGGGCATCTGCGGCGTTGGCGCTCCTCGACGATGTACCGAGACATCGCCTGCGTCGCGCCGCCTTGCATCTGCGCCCGCGGCGCTCGGAACGCGGCCCCTCCTAATTCTCGGACGGGCTCCTAGCGCTCGGGATTTATCTGCACTGTCGCAGGGTGGGCGAGGTTGTAGTCGCAGTCATCGTGCTTCTGGAGCTGCTGTCGAGCATGGCCCAAATCGGCAGATAAGTACGACTTCCCGCTGTTGATACAAGGTTGAGGCTGCAGCGAAAACCGGTTGGATCAGCCGCTCTGGCGGGCCATCTTCGCACGACGTTTTTTTTCGCGGGCCAGTGCGAGGTCGACGATTTTGGCCAAAGTCTGAGGAAAAGACATGCCGGCCAGTTCTGCGGATTGCATGAACGATACTCCCTCGGTGAGATCCGGATTGGGATTGACCTCTAGCACACAGGGGGTATCGGATTCAGTCAGACGCATGTCAATGCGCGCATAGTCGCGGCATTGAGTCGCCTGAAAGGCCTGCAGTGCCTGATCCCTGACCGTCTCTTCCACTTTAGGGGGAATCTCGGCCGGGCAGATAGCATGCACCTTGTGGTAGGCCTGGTCCAGCGGATTCCATTTCACATTGTAGGTGATGATGGCGGGGTGCTCTTCCGGCAGATCAGAGAAATCGTATTCGATGATCGGGAGCACCTGCGGCCGGTCATTGCCCAGGATGGCCACGTGCAGTTCCTTTCCCGGGATGAACTCTTCCACCAGGATGGGCGGCTGGAATGACTCAAACACCAGATTGACGCGGCTGACGAGCTGCCCGTAGTCGTATACAACCGATCCCGCCTCGACGCCAACGCTCGCATCTTCACGCCCGGGCTTTACGATCAGCGGATAGCGGAGTCCATGGGCCCGGCCGATCCGGGGCGTTCGGAGCAGGCGGTATCCGGGCGTGGCGATCCCCTGCTTCATAAGAATTTGCTTTGTGATTGCCTTGTACTGGCAGAGCTGAAGCCCGAAGGGCGCCGCGCCGGTGTAAGGGATCTCATGGAGGTCGAAGAGGCCGGCGACCGCCGATTCCAGGTGCGGATCGCCGCGGAACATCTCGACAAGATTGAAAATCACGTCGGGCGGATCCTGGAGGAGCTGCTGGAGCCGGTTGAGATCATCCTCGATATTGAACAGGGTTACCTGATAACCTTCCTTCTTCAGGGCCTTGACGATGGCGTGGTATTCTTCGATGATCGTCTGCACCTTTAGGGTGTAAACAGGTGTGAAGTCGAGGGTGGCGGGGTCGACTTCGCGCATCTGCTCGTAATGGTCCACGCCGGTGTTATTGTAAACGATGGCTACGGAGGTGCCTCGGCTTTGAGTGCGCTGGTTCATAGGATAAGTAGCTCAACCTCCGGGTACCGCGCGCACGGAAGTGAGCCTAAGATCTCCTGTCAAACAACCTGAAAATCGATTGCACCTTGATTCACGCATCGATTAAAGCAGAATTCTACGTTTTTGGAAAGGTTAGAAACCATTCAGGAGCTATTCCATGGGATTTTCACAGCAACCGAATCGCTGGCAGTGCGGCCCCTTTGCGGTGAAGCACGCCCTGATCATGCTGGGTATTCTTGCCGACGAAAAGGCGATCTCGAAGATTGCCGGATCAGACAAAAACGTGGGCACGAATGAAGTGCAACTGGCGCGCGCGGCGCGCAAATACGACTGCGATCTGCTGCTGGAGCGCAGGGAAGATGCGGCCGAGGCGCGGCGGGCGCTGGGAGAACATCTGCGCCAGGGCCTGCCCTGTCTGGTCTGCATCAATGAATGGAGTCACTGGGTAACCATCGTGAAGGAAGAGAAGGGCCGCTTCATCGTGCTCGACAGCTACGACGAGGCGGTGCTGGTGATTCTCACCTGGAAGCAGCTCGAAAACTGCTGGGTCTATCACCTGGATGGCAACGGCCAGCAAAAGACGCTTTATGATTACCATCCCGTCATCCCGCTTTTCCGCTCGCAGACGCGTGCACGGGTATCGCTGGCACGCGCCCGGTTCTTGCGGCGTCCCGAGAACCGGGATTTCGCACGGCAATGGGACAAATATGTCGAAGACCTTCTGGCCATATGCCGGCCGCGCACGCCTTTGAGCTCAAATATCCTGTCCCTCGGCGAGTTTCTCCGGCGCTACGGGGAAATGGTCGTGCAGCAGGTGGCCTTCTGGCATGGGTGGATTGAGCGCCCGCGTGCGGCAAAGATCCTCGCGAACCTTCATTTTGTGGCGGATACCTACGGTTTGGTGATTCACGAAGAGGATGAGAAGCGCGCGCTCGCCGGCATTACCTCTCTCCTCACACTTTGGGCTGGGGGAAGGTACGGAGTGACCCCGATCTATCAGGAAGCGCCAAAGAAAACGCGCACCAAAAGCTGAATAGGAACCACGAAATACACGAAACAGATTTCGTGTATTTCGTGGTTCCGTGCCTGGTATCAGGCGAGCGGCTCAGGTGGAGCCGCTGCGGCCGGGATTTTGGCCGGACGCTTCAGCCAGGGAAAAAGCCGTGCGAAACGAAATTCGCGCAGATCATCGAAGTAGGAGTAAACCACCGGCGTGATCAAGAGCGTCAAAAGCAGGCAGAGTACCTGCCCGCCGATGATTGTGACCGCCATCGAAGCCCGCGATCCCGAGCCGGCGCCGCGCCCGAATGCAATCGGAAGCATGCCCGCGATAATCGCGATGGTCGTCATCAGGATCGGCCGCAGCCGCACATGGTTGGCCTGGATGATGGCCTCATGCCGCTCCATCCCCTGGGCGCGCAGGGTGTTGGTGTAGTCCACCTGCAGAATTGAGTTCTTTTTCACGATGCCGAACAACATCATCAGGCCGATCGCGCTGTAGACATTAATGGTCATGCCGAATGCCATCAGCGCGAGCAATCCTGCGGGCAGGCTGAGGGGCAATGCGGTCATAATGCTTATGGGGTAGATGAAGCTATTGAACTGTGAAGCCAGCACCATGTAAATAAAGGCTATGGCCAGGAACACGGCGATGAGGAAGTCGTTGGAGGCCTCGGCGAGCGTCTTGGCGCTGCCGCCGAATACCGCCGCATAACCGGGCTTCAAACTAATCTCCGCCAGCTTTTGGCGGGTGGCCTCGATTGCCTGCTGTAGCGGAATTTTGTCCAGGTTGGCGCTGACCGAAATCTGGCGTTGCCGGTTGTAGCGGTCGATCGACGCCGGCCCGTTCTCGAGCGTCAGCCGCGCCACGTCGCTCACTCTGACGATGCCTGCTACCGAGGGAATCAGCAATTCTTCCATGAGCTTCGGGTTATTGCGGAAACGTTCGTCGAGGCGCAATCGAACGGTGAATTGATCGTCGCCCTCCTTGTACTTGGAAACTTCGTTTCCCCCTACTAGGAGCCCAATACTCGATGCCAGGGAATCAATGGCAACGCCAAGATCCGCCGCGCGCGTACGGTCGACATTGACGCGCAATTCCTGCTGCGTCGGCTCAAAGTTGGTGTCGACATCCACAACTCCCGGGATGGTTCTGATTTTGGCCATCAGGTCGGTGACGTAAACCTGGAGCTGCTCGATATCGGGTCCCTGGATCAGGACGCTCAACCGGTTACTGCCGCCTCCTCCTCCGCCTCCTCCCCGGCCGCCGGCGCTGGAGGCTCCGGAAAGATCCGTCCCGCCGGAGACGCTGGTGCGCGCGGATTTGTATTTGCGCAACATCACGCGTGCCCGGCGCATCAGCTCCTGCTGCGACACCTTCCGGCTTTCGAGCGGTGTCAGGGCAACATAGAAATTTGCGCTGGCAGCATTGATATTGGTCAGGATCATTGAAACCTCGGGGCCCAGGCTGCGAATGTCCTGTTCAATGGGAGCCATGTACTCCTTGGTGCGCTCGAAACTGGTGCCCCTGGGCAGTCGCACGTTGATGCTGAACTCGCTTTGATCGTCATCCGGCACCAGCTCCTTGCCGACCCTGGGGAACAGGTATGCAGCCGAGGCCGTAACAGCAAGAGCGATAATGACCATGACGATGCGATAGCGCAACGACCATTCAAGCATGTACCCGTAGACGCGGTCCAGGAAGGCGTAGAAGCCGCGCGTTTTCGATTTAGTGCCGTGCCCGCCCGCATCTGACGGACGCAGAAAGGTTGCGCAGAGGGCAGGGGTTAAGGTAAAGGAGATAAACATCGAGATCAGGATTGCGCTGGCGGAAACGATACCGAAACTGAAGAAGTAGCGGCCCACCTGTCCAGTCATGTATGCGACCGGCATGAATATGACTACCAGAGAGAGGGTCGTTGCCATGACGGCGAGTCCAATTTCAGCCGTTGCTTTCGATGCGGCTTCCCGCGGCGGCACGCCGCGTTCCTCGACGTAGCGGAATATGTTCTCCAATACCACAATGGCATCATCGATCACGATTCCGGTGGCGAGTGAGAGCGCCAGCATGGTCATGTTGTTGAGGGTGAAGCCGAAAGCCTTCATGACCGAAAAAGTGCCGATGATTGACGCCGGAATGGCCACTGCGGCGATCAGCGTGCTGCGGATGTTGCGGAGGAAGAAAAACACCACTATGCTGGCGAACAAGCCGCCCAAGATCAGGTGGTGCTGAATTTCCTCGAACGATTTTCGGATGAAACGTGATTGATCGCGAATGGGAACGATTCGGAAATCCGCGGGGATGGCGGTCTCGATGCTCTTCACTCTTGCGAGGACCCGGTCCACTACTTCGACCGTGTTGGTGCCAGATTGCTTCCGGATCATGAGCGAGACGCACGGCACGCCGTCGAGGGTGCCAAGGCTGCGGATCTCCTGGACCGTGTCGACCACGCGCCCGACATCGGCAAATGTAACCACGGACCCATTGCGGTACGCCAGAATGATACGGTTGAAGTCATCGACGTTCTTGATCCGCCCCATGGTGCGCAGCGCGATTTCCGAAGGCCCGGCTATGAATGTGCCGCCAGGGATTTCAACGTTTTGCCTCGATATACCGTCGCGGACCTGATCCACGGTCAGCCCGTAGGCATTCATGCGGTCGGCATTCAGGAGCAGCTGAATCTCGCGGTGCCGCTCGCCCATGAACGTGACCTCGCCGACATCCTGAACCGTTTCGAGAACCTGCTTGACCTTTTTGTCGACGATTTCGGTGATCTCTTTCTGGGAGCGCTGGCCCGAAATGACCAACGTAAGGATCGGCGATGAATCCGGATCCATTTTCTGGATTACCGGTGGCAGCGTGTCACGCGGGAACTGGTTGACGATCGTCGCCACCTTGTCGCGGACATCCTGGGTGGCGGCCTCGATATCTCTTTCCAGCACAAAAGTGATAGTTACGCGAGAGGATCCCTGATCGGAATTCGCGCGCAACTCATCTATGCCGCTAATCGTGTTTACGGCCTCTTCAATCGGCTTGGTCAGCTGGGTCTCGATTTCCTCGGCGCTGGCCCCCGGCAATCGCGTTGACACGTTGACCGTCGGATAATCCGTCTTCGGCATCAGGTCCAGTCCGAGAGTCCGGTAGGAGAACACACCCAACACGACGAGTGCCATCGTCATCATGAAGGCAAAAACCGGCCTCCGGATACTGACATCCGCCAACTTCATGACTGACCTCCCTTTTTACCTCGTCCCCGCCTGCCTTCGCCGCCGCCTTCCATAGTAGGCGCAGCACCCGCTTTGCCGATCACAACAATAACGCCGTCAGCCAGCTCGCTCAGGCTGGTAGTGGCCAGAGTCTCGTCCCCTTTGAGGCCGGTCACGATCTCAACTACGTCTCCCACACGTGCACCCAAAGTGACAGGCTGTTTCTTAATCCTGTTTTTTTCCACGATGTACACGGAAGACTCGCCTGCAAGGGTCGAGATCGCGGCATCGGGCACGGCCAATACGTTTTCGTCCTTCTGAGTCAGGATGTTCCCTTTGGCGAAGAAACCGGGTTTGAGATGGCGCGCACTGTTATCCACAAGGATTTCGACAGCAAACGTACGCGTCGCCTGATCGACCGCCGGGCTGACGTAGGCGAGTCTGCCGGGAAACAACTCTTCCAGCATCGACTCCACTCTGAACTGGGCTGCAAGTCCGGGCCGCATGAGCGAGGAGTACTTCTCCTGAACGGCGGTTCTCAGTTTGAGTGGATTCATCTGGACGATGGTGACGACGGGGGTGTTTTCGCGAATAAACTCGCCGGGCTGCACCAGACGCTCGGCGATCGAGCCTGCGATCGGCGCCCGGATAACCGAATCACTCAGCTTTTTCTGTGCCAACTCATAGGCCGCCCGTCGCTGCTGCAAGGTTGCCTTCAGGCTTCGAACCGTTTCCAATGCGGACTGATAAGCCGCTTCCGCGACCTTGACCCTGGTTTGCGCGGTGTCAAAATCAGCCTGCGCAAGCAGACCTTTCTTGATGAGCTGGGTGGCGCGGGCCAGCTGGGCATGCGCATCATCGCGATTTGCGATCGCAGTTTGGATCGTCGAAATTTCTTCGTCCGGGGGCGGCTCATTCATGCGCAATCCGTCCATGCCCAGTTGCGCTTCGGTTTGGTGAAGCTGGCCTTCGGCCTGTCGCAACGCCAGGTCGAGCTCGCGCGGGTCCAGCTTGACCAGCGGCTGGCCCGATTCGACCTCCTGCCCCAACTCGACCACGAGTTCTTTCACTCTACCGGCGACTTCGCTGCTTACCTTGGCCTGATCCGGAGAGATCAAGGTGCCTGCCAATTCAACCTGGCGCTGAACCGAAATGCGCCGGACAGTCGTCACTTCGATCCGAACTGGAGGCGGGCCCTTCGAGGTCGGGCGCGGCTGCGATTCGCTTCTGTTGCAGGCGATGACCGCGAGCGGCACCAAAAGCGCTGCAGCATACCAGATCAGGCGCTGGCTCGCCGTTGTCCTTGGTCTATCTGTCATGATTACAACCCATGGGTAGCCGTCTATGCGTGTGGCAGCATGCCGGGGCAGAAGACGACACTAAATAGTACGCATGAAAGCGTGGTTTGTGTTTCGGGATCGATGGATGAATGCTTCTTTCCTATTCCTGCGAAAGGCGCCCTGGCTGGTGGCAGCCGGGTGGTTCCAATCCTGCCTCCAAACTAACGATACCCTTCGCAAAACCTCTTGATCCTGCAAGCTCTCTATTCTCTATGATCTGCCCTGCAGGTTCAAGCATTCTCTGAACGATTCTGATGGTAGGGGCTTGTCTCTCCGGGCGCAATGCCGTAAGATGAAGTTGCGGTAGAGATAATATCGGGCCTCGGGCCCTGTGCAATATAACCCTCGAACCATGTCAGGTCCGGAAGGAAGCAGCATTAAGAGGCCAGTTATATGTGCCGCAGGTTCCCCGAGGCCCGGCCCTTTTTCCTATGCAATATCAAGTCTTAGCCCGCAAGTGGCGCCCACAGAACTTCCATGATCTGGTCGGGCAGGACCACGTGTCGCGCACGCTGCTCAATGCGCTGCAAAGCGGCCGTGTCGCACACGCCTTCCTTTTCTCCGGCCCGCGCGGAAGCGGCAAAACCACCACGGCCCGCATTCTGGCCAAAGCACTGAATTGCCATGATGGAAAAGCCGGCGAACCTTGCGGTAAGTGCGTCGCCTGCCTCGAGATCACTGCAGGGAATTGCATGGACGTTCTGGAAATCGATGCCGCGTCCAATACCGGTGTGGACAATGTCCGCGATCTGATCGAGGAACTGCAATATCGCCCGGCCCGCGATCGCAACAAGATCTACATCATCGATGAGGTTCACATGCTCAGCACCGCGGCTTTTAACGCTTTGCTGAAAACGCTCGAAGAGCCTCCGCCGCATGTGGTGTTCATCCTGGCAACGACCGAATACCACAAAATCCCGGCCACTATTCTTTCCCGCTGCCAGCAGTACAGCTTCAAGCTGATCCATTTTCCACTAATCCTGGAACGTCTGCGCACCATTGCACAGGCCGAGAATATCCAGATCAGCACGGTGGCCCTGGAACAGATTGTTTATTCCAGCGGCGGCAGCATGCGCGATGCCATGTCGGCCCTCGATCAGGTGCTCGCCTTCAGCGGCCAAATCGTGCGCGACGAAGATGTCGCCATGCTCCTCGGGCTCATCGAACCTGCTATGCTAGGGAACACTGTGCGAGCAATCGCTGCCTGCGACGCCTCGACCATTCTCAATATTGTCGGGGAGCTTGCCGTTGCCGGCCAGGATCTGCAGAACTTCTGCCGTTGCCTCCTCAGCCAACTGCGCGACCTGATGGTGCTCAAAGCAGGCGTCTCGGAATCCGCGGTTCTTGGGGTGCCGGAGAGCATGCTTCCGGAATTGACCGAACAGGCCGGCCTCTTTTCCCGGGAAGACCTGTTGCGCCTGTTTGACGCTCTTCTCAAGGTGGAAGCAGATCTGAAGCACGCCACCCAGACTCGATTCCAGCTGGAGATGGGGCTTATAGAACTTGCCCAGATTCCGAAAATGCGCTCCCTGGAAGAGTTGATCGCCGACTTCACTCAGCTGGTAGAGGGGGGCGCGGCGCCGAAGGCTTCCGGAGCCCGGCCGCCGGTGCCGGCTGCGGCGCCTGGCCGCCCGGCAGGTCCGAAAAATGAAGCCCTGTCGCCGGAGAAAAACTCCGTCAGCTCGGCGGCGCCTTCTGCACGCAATACTCCCTCGAATTTGACCGCTGCGGCACCTGCGACTCCCGCTGCACCTTCCACCGTGCCGGCAGCGGGCGGCGGCAGCCAGCCATTGCTCGAGCAAATGGCGACCGTCGTGCAAAAAGAATCTCTCGTGCCGATCCTGCACTCCCTTGCGGGAGCCAAACTCAGTGGGGACCTCGTGATTCTCGATCTGGGGCAACCACCCAACGAGTTTTTGCGCCGGCAGCTGAAGGACAATATGGCGCTCATCGCCCAAGCGGCCTCGGAGGCACTGGGCCGTCAGGTGCAGATCTCGTTTGACGATGCGCAGGCCGAGGTTCCCATGGGGCCGCCGAGCCCGCCCAAAGCCGGTCCTGAGGCCGAAGAAGATATTCTGGAGAGGGCAAAAAAGCAACCGGCAGTGAAATCTTTTCTTGACGCCTTTCCGGGACCCGTCAAGGCCGAGAAAATCAAGCCATGAATGATTACGCAGAGCCCATCGCCCGTCTGATCGATGAATTGCGCAAACTTCCCGGCATCGGTCAAAAGACGGCGCAACGACTCGCCTATAACCTGCTGCGCCGTTCGCGTGAGGACGCCGAACGTCTGAGCCGGGCCATCCTGGATGTTAAAGAAAAGATCCGTTATTGCTCCCGCTGCAACAATTTTACTGACCTGGATCCCTGCAGCTACTGCACCAGCCCAAACCGTACCCAGGATATGATCTGCGTGGTTGAAGAACCCAACGATATTCTCTCGATCGAGAAGACCCGGGAATACCACGGCCAGTACCACGTCCTGCATGGGGTACTCTCGCCCATCAACGGCATCGGCCCTGAAGAACTCAAGCTGAAAAACCTGCTCGAGAGGCTCCGGGAAGGAAATGTGCGGGAAATTATCCTGGCGACCAATCCCAATGTCGAAGGAGAAGCGACAGCCATCTACCTGGCCAAGCTGCTCAAGCCGATCGGAGTTCGCGTGAGCCGCATCGCCCTAGGCCTGCCCGTGGGAAGCGACCTTGAGTTCGCCGACGAAGTCACCATGAGCAAGGCCCTCGAGCACAGGCACACACTCTGAGGATGGACGATTTACGATTGACGAACGAAAAACCGCGTGCCTTGGCTTGCCCCCTGAATTATTCTGTCTGCTATATCCACTATTTCTGGAATTCGTCAATCGTCAATCCTCATTCGCCACTTCCTTCGATCCAGACTTCGCCGTCTTCGTAGACTTCCTTTTTCCAGATTGGCACGATCTTCTTGATTTCGTCGATCGCGAAGCGGCACGCGGCAAAAGCTGCGCTCCGGTGAGCGGACGTGACGACGATGGCAACGCTGCATTCGGTGGGATTCATGTGCCCCAGGCGGTGGATGATGCCGATTTCGCGGATGTCGAATTCCCGCTTGGCACGAGCACCGATCTCCTCGAGCTTTTTCAGGGCCATTGCCTCGTAGGCGTCGTATTCCAGGTAGCGGACTGGCTTGCCGCGCGCGTGGTTGCGCACGACTCCCTCGAAGATTGCGATGGCACCATCCTCGGGGCCAAGCAGCGCGGCGCGCATTAAACCGGTATCAATCGGCTCACGGACCAATCGAAACATTTCAGCCACCGCTTACGGGAGGGAAGAACGCGACCTCATCCCCGTCGTGAACCTGCGCATCGAGGCGCGCGAATTCTGAATTCACGGAGCAGAGCAGGGAAGAGCGATGAGCGTCAAGATCAGGGAATTCGTGCACAAATCGAGTGTAGATAGAAGCCACGTCAGGGAATATTGATGCATCCACCTCAGCCAGACGCAGTCCCGTGGCTTCGGCGAGAGTGGCAAAAAAAAGCACCCTGATGCTCATCAGTAAGAGTTTACAAACAACGCGCAGATCTCATCAATAGTTTTTCGAACCCGTTCATAGGAGACGTGCACGTTATTGGCGAAGATACTGAAGACCAGGTTGCGTCCCGACTTCGTGGTCATGTAACCCGACAGAGCTGCCACATCGGCGAGCGTCCCGGTTTTAGCGTGAATGACCCCTGGAGCGGAAGACAGGCGGTTCCGGAGTGTTCCGTCTGTGCCGCTTATGGCCAGTGTGTTGAGAAACAGATCGAAATAGGGACGAGTCGAGAGGAAAATCAAAAGTGACGTCTGGAACCTCGGGGTCACCAGGTTGTCGCGCGAGAGACCACAGCCATCGCTGAGGCTGATCTTGTCATCATCCCGTACGCCGGCTGTTTCCAGGAAGTTTTTAACCACGCGTAATCCGGCATCATCCGTGCCGGCGCCACCGAACTCGGCCCCCAGCACTCGGAGCAGCATTTCCGCGTGAAGATTCAGACTGCGCTTGTTGATGATCTCCAGCCCCCGGATCAGAAGCGGTGATTGGTGTTCCGCCAGCGGGACCCAGTTCCTGCGCGCTTCCGGAGATAGATCGCCCAGATGATAGACTCGGATCGAGCCGTCCACGGGGATCCCTTTCCGGCGCAACTCCTCTTTGAAGATCGTGGCCGTTGCTTCCGCGGGCCGCTCGAGCAACAGGTCCTGGGTGTAACTCTGCCCGGCAGGCAGAATCCCGGAGATCACCAGACGCGTCGTACCAGGCAGTACTTGCGCATAGGCCGTGCGCTGAGAACCAGCTCTGCCCGTAACCGCGAGATTCCTGATCTGGAAATAGGATGTGGGCGGTTCGATGCTGACTTGCGTCAACTGGTCGGGCTTGGTGGCCCGGAGGTGCACCCAGAAGACATTGTTATTGATGCTTAGCGCATTGATGGGTGCGCCGTACACCGATTTCAGATCCTGGGCAGTCCATCCCTTGCCGTGCGTGGTGAATTCGAAATAGCTGTCGTCTCCGATCACGTTGCCGTGAATCTTTTTGATCCCAAGCGCCTGGATTTTCTCCGACAGTTCCTGCAAAGCAGGCTTGTCGAGGAGTTCCTTGGATGGGTCCACCAGGTTGGGATCCCCTCGACCGACGAGTATCAGATCGCCAGAGAGGGTACCGTCGGGGAGAACGGTCCCGTTGGTGTAGACCCCGGTGCGAAAACGGAAATCCGGCCCAAGCTTTTCCAGGGCGGTAGCGGTCGTAACGACCTTGAGCACCGACGCCGGTTGAAAGGTCTTGTCAGGGTTTACAGAAAGGATGTTCTTGTTGGTGGTCGGATCATAAATCTCGATACCCCACTCCGCGGATCGAATGCCCGGGCGCTTTAAAAACTGGGCAATCTTGGTCTGGATCGTCTCGAGCGCAGTCGGACCCGCTTCCGCGAGGACGGCCGGCATCAGGAGAGCCGTGAAAAGGAGAGGCGCGAGCGCCTTGCGCAAAGGATTGGTCAATCTTTTCATTCTGATCCTGTCCTCCGGGGGACAATCGAACTGTGCTCCAAAGCCGGCATTACCCCTATCCCCGGCACACGGGCCTGACATTTGTTTAGCATAACACAATCAACAATTGATTCGACCCATACATTTCGAGCCCGGGAATGCCAAATGGGATTTCGGCCAAAAACTCCCTATTCTTTAGGGATTTCTGCCAGAAGGGAATCGTTCAGCGAAGTGTCTCCGATTTTGGCCCCTACACCGATCAGGACAGAGCCCCGAAGCTTGCTCACCGGCTCCAGGCTCTGAGGATCCGCGACAAAGGCGTATTCGAGTTTGGCCATCGGTTCGCTGCCGATCACGCGCGTGATTTCATTGAGCAGTTTCTTGGCCTGCCTCTCCCCCCGAGCGATCAGCCCTTGAGCTGCCTGGAGGCTCCGATAATTAACAGATGCAGCCGCTTTCTCCGATTCGTTCAGGAAGAAGTTGCGAGTGCCATAGGCCAGACCCGATGGATGGCGCGCCACCGGTGTGACGACCACCTCCGTACCAAGGCTCAGATCCTTGATCATCTTGCGCAGAATCGCGCCCTGAAGTGCATCCTTCAGCCCCAGAAACAGAAAGGAAGGCCGGACAATGTGGATCATTTTCAGGACCGTGGTGGTCATGCCCCTGAAGTACGCGGGCTGCTGAATGCCAGGGAGCTTCTCGCCAAACTGCTCGACTTGCGCATAGGTGGAAAAGTCAGGAGGAAACATCTCCTTCTCATCCGGGGAAAACACATAGTCCACATTCTGTTGACCGAGCAAGTCTACATCTTTGGTTATGTCGCGGGGATACTTGAGATACTCTTCGTTGCTCAGAAATTGCAGACGATTGACAAAAATCGAGACCACGACAAGATCCGTCATCTCACGTGCTACTTCAATGAGGCTCACGTGTCCGGGGTGAATGACGCCCATGGTCGGGACCAGCCCAATCTGGACATCGCTTGAAATGAGCTTCGAGCTGATGGCCGACATGCGCGAAATGCGATGGATGATCTCCATAGGAGCGACATGATAGTCGAAATCAGGCCTCTTTCAACTCAATTCATAAAAGCATCCGATATTTTGGGTTTTGGATTGCGGATTTTGGATTGGTTTTTGTGGCGTGGGGCGTGCTTCTTCTTTTCTGCGATTCAGACAGTGACAAGCCCCGAAAAGGGCGGCACAGCCTGTGCCTCTCAGGGCTTTCATCTCCGAATGCCCACCGCCCCAGGGCTTGCGCCTGGGTTGTAGGTGCTGGACCCCTTCGGGGTCAAAACAGCAACTGCTTCAGCTCCGCCAGCATTCCGGGACTTGTCGTCGGTTGCAGTGTCTGAATCGCAGTCTTCTTTTACAGCACCATGGGCAAATCAGATTTCAGAGGGGTGTCAGTTCGGAATGGAGGACTACGTCGGAGGGGTCGGCACAGGTTGAGAGCAAGTACGATATATCTTGTTTAAGCTCGGGATGAAGCAACTCAGGGGCAATTTGGGCGAGCGGCTCGAGAACAAACCTCCGCTGTGCCATTCTGGGGTGTGGGATCCGGAGCCCCGGCTGATCGATGATGAGGTCGCCGTAGAGCAGAATATCAAGATCCAAGGTGCGCGGGGCTCCCGTGAAAGAGCGGACGCGCCCAATCCTGCCTTCCACTTTCAGGCAGCAGGCCAGCAATTCCTTTGGTGAGAGATGCGTTTCCGTCTCAAGAGCAATGTTCAAAAACCACGGTTGCTCCAGGAATCCTACCGGCTCAGTCTCGTAGACGGACGAAATGCGCCGCACAACCAGCCCCGCTTCGAGCAACCCCCTGATCCCGTTTTCGAGATTGCCTTCTCTGTCCCCCAGATTCGACCCAGCAGACAGGTATGCGACACTAGTTTGAGCCATTGCGTACCCCGCCACAAATCCGCCGTCCCCCTATCCCGCACTTCCCATAGTTCAATATCCGCACTCCCCAATCCAAAATCAAAAGAGGTTTTCCGGCCTCCGGAGGTTGCCGAAATGCCCGATGCCTTTCAGATTGAATGAAAAGGTGAAGCGACTTTCTCTGCGCAAGCCCAGGGAAAATTGCTGGTATTCGAGTGAGATCCCACAGCAGTTCCAAAGATAGTTCAGCCGCGAAGTGCTGTTGAGCAGCTTGTTGGTTTGGATGTTGTAGCTCATGGTTATGCTGCCGGAAAATCCGCGCTGCTCCGGCGTCTTATAGGCGAATTGGGCCTGTGCGTTGTGGGCTGCGAACATGGCCGGCTCGAGCGCATTGGATTTGACGTAGGTGCCGGCGATCAGGAGCTTGTCGTGCCGCCAGACGGCCCAGAGACTAACATTGCGCAGCCGGCCGAGCTTGGGGTCATAGTCGGCTCGGAGGTCGTAAGAAATGCCGGGTATAGGAGTGACCCGCAGGCTCGTGCTCAAGGGCGAAAGCGTTCGCTGAATACCGGTTGCGGAAAATCCGGTCAAGGTGTTCAGAGGATAAAACAGGTTGGACTCGCCGGGGATGAAGGCTCCGCCGAAACTGGGATCGAAATAATATTTCTGCATCACCTCGAAGGCCAGGAATTCGAACTCCTGGCTCACTCCGGGCCTGACCTCCTTCTTGTGCATGATCCGATTGACAATCCCATATTCCACTTCGTTGGTGTCTGCAATCGCATCCTGATCATCGAAACGAATGATTTCGCCTTCGTCTCTGATGCCGTGGATGCGGCGATATCGGATCAAAGGTTCGACCAGGTGCTTGAAATCGCCGAATACCCCCGAATGAAATTCTTTTTCCAGGCCGGGAGTGCGCAGCTCAACATCAATATCAGTGTATTCGCGGCGCAGAGGAACGGGAACCGCAACGGGTGTGGCATCGTCCGTCAGACGCGCACTGTAATAAGTTTCTCGGATACCGACGGAAGGTATCAGAGAAAATCCCGCTATTGACGGGAGGCGCAGCGCCACCCGTGGAAAGAAATCGAGACGCTGCACAATGGTTGGGGTCTGGATTGTGCTGTCGGATCGGAACAGCCCTTCGGCTGCGGCGCGGAAGGAAAAGATCAACGGCAGACTGCCCAGAGATTTGCCGAAAGAGAGAAACTCGATCGAAGGCGACTTCCGGAGCACCAGCGAACGGTCCGGAAAGAACACCTC
>JBGQNR010000148.1:0-15919 GCA_041501225.1 Acidobacteriota bacterium | reverse complement strand
GGTCTGGCCCGAACCAGCGCGGCGCCGGGAAAGACCCGAAGCATCAATTTTTACCGCTGTGACGGTTCCTTTTTCCTGGTGGACTTGCCCGGATTCGGATTTGCGCATGGCAAAGCCGGGAGCCGTGAATGGAAAAAGCTGGTCGAGCAGTACTTTAACAGCCGGCCGGCCGTGGCGCTCGTGATCCACCTCATAGACGCGCGCATGCCGCCCACGGACCTGGATGTTCAGTTCGCCGAATGGCTGGCGCATTTGGGTGTTCCCCGCCTGGTTACGGCAACCAAGGCGGACAAGCTGTCCGGCAATCAACGGGCAGTGGAATTGCGAGCAATTTCTGGAATGTTTCCTGAAGTGCCGGTGATCTTCTCATCCGTGGTCACCGGAATCGGATGCAAAGAGATATGGAACCGGGTGGTCGAAGCCACCCAAAATCATTAACCCGCGAGAGTAATCCCCGAGTGTTAATTTTGAGCTTAACCTACCGGAAGCTCTCCCGTCTGGAGGGTAGTTATGCCTGAGACGACGCAACGTCGAAGCAACGCCAACAACGCCAACGGCCGCGAAAAAGAGAAAGAAAAAGATGACGGCCATTTAAATATCCGCGACCTGAAGGAGATGAACATCTCCGCTCTGACCCAGGTAGCCAAAGACCTCAGCGTGCCCGGCTACACCGGGATGCGCAAGCAGGAGCTGATCTTTCAAATCCTGAAAGCGCAGACCGAACAGAGCGGACTGATCTTCTCCGAGGGTGTCCTGGAGTGTTTGCCCGAAGGATTCGGATTCCTGCGTGCCCCGGATTACAACTATCTGCCCGGGCCGGACGATATCTATGTTTCCCCTTCGCAAATCCGCAAGTTCGATTTGCGGACCGGCGATACCATCTCCGGCCAGATCCGGCCACCCAAGGACGGCGAGAGGTACTTTGCCCTGATCAAGGTCGAAGCCGTCAACTTCGAACATCCGGATGCGGCCAAGGACAAGATCTTTTTCGACAACCTTACGCCGCTGTACCCGCACGAAGCTTTTAAGCTGGAAACCACGAGCGATAATCTGTCGGGACGCGTCATGGACATGCTGGCGCCCATCGGCAAAGGCCAGCGCGGTCTCATCGTCTCGCCGCCGCGCACCGGCAAGACCATGCTGCTGCAGTCGATCGCCAACTCGATCTCGCGCAATCACCCGGACGTCGTCCTCATCGTGCTGCTCATCGACGAACGTCCCGAAGAAGTAACCGACATGCAGCGTTCGGTCCGGGGCGAGGTCATCAGTTCCACGTTCGACGAGCCCGCTTCCCGGCACGTGCAGGTGGCCGAGATGGTCATGGAAAAGGCCAAGCGCTTCGTGGAGCACAAGCGCGACGTCGTGATCCTGCTCGACAGCATCACGCGCCTCGCCCGCGCCTACAACACCATCGTGCCGCCCAGCGGCAAGGTATTGTCGGGCGGCGTCGACAGCAACGCCCTGCAGCGGCCGAAGCGCTTCTTCGGGGCCGCGCGGAACATCGAGGAGGGCGGCAGCCTGACGATCATTGCCACGTCCTTGATCGACACCGGCAGCCGCATGGACGACGTCATCTTCGAGGAATTCAAGGGCACCGGCAACATGGAACTGCACCTCGACCGCAAACTCGTCGACCGGCGCGTCTTCCCTGCCATCGACATCAACAAATCCGGCACCCGCAAAGAGGAACTGCTGCTGCCTGCCACCGATCTGAACCGGATCTGGATTTTGCGCAAGGTCCTGAACCCGCTCTCCGTGACGGAAAGCATGGAACTGCTGCTCGAAAAACTATCCAAGACCAAGAGCAACGCCGACTTCCTCGGCGCCCTCTCCGGCGGCTAAAAACAAAACCACGAGACACACGAAACACACAAAAGTTCCTCGTGTTTCGTGTGTCTCGTGGTTGTTCAGGCCTTGCAAAACCGCATTCCCTGTCCATACTAATAAATCCATCTGCGGGAAAATGGATTGCGGCGAGAAACCAGTTTCGGATTGTTGGGTAGTCCGGGATTGGATAAATGCTGGCCAGAATGGGGAAAAGAAGCTCAGCCTCAAAACGTATGCGGGCACCCGGGCACACCCATATTCAGATTGAATTGCCCCGCTGAGGACAGAAAGTGCGTGATCAGGCTGCTCGTCGCTCGTAGCGATGATGAAGCCCGCCGACCTTTGGAATCTCAACGATCCTGCCTTTTTCGGGTGATTGGATTTCCCTGGGTTCCGGGGAATCCTTGTTTAGTCCGAGGTGGCAGCGGCTATCATGATAATAAGAGAAATAAGATCGAAGAGTTGCTCGAAGCGATTCTTCGTTGATCGTGATGATGTGATCGAGGCATTCCCTTCGGATCGATCCGATCAAGCGTTCGACATAGGGACTTTGCCAAGGCGATCGAGGAACCGTAAGCACTTCTTTGATTCCCATGCTGCTGACCTGCATTCGAAACGTGTCGCCATAAATCGAGTCGCGATCGCGAAGCAGGTAGCGAGGAGCGGTATCCCAGGGGAAAGATTGAAGGATTTGATCTGCGGTCCATTCTGCAGTGGGATGGGCCGTCACATTGAAATGCAGCACGCGTCTGCGATCGTGAGCCAGGACGAGGAATACGAACAGGACTCGGAAGCTGATAGTCGGAACCACGAAGAAATCGACGGATACCATTGTTTTGACATGATTTTCAAGAAAGGTGCGCCAAGTTTGAGAAGGTGGCTTGCTACGGCGGATCATATACTTGGCGACAGTTGCCTGTGACACTTCGATGCCGAGTTTTTGCAATTCCCCGTGGATTCGTGGCGCGCCCCACGTTGCGTCAGCGGCACACATTTTCCGGATTAGATCTCGAATCTCTTGGGTTGTATCAGGTCTTCCCGGTCGGCACCGACGGCTCTTCCATGTCCAATAAAGCCGAAATCCCTTCCGATGCCAAGCAAGCACGGTATCCGGCTTGACGATCAGGAGGGAATTCCGCCAGTCAGGCCACCAGCGGCTGAGCCACACCCAGAGGAATCGATCAAATTTTCCCAGGCGAGGGCGCTTTTTTGCGGACCGCTTCAGGATTGCGAGTTGATGACGAAGAGCCAGAATTTCTGCCAGCAGTGAAGCGCGGGATCGGAAGCCGCAACACAGGGTGCGGATCAAAGAAATCAAGATATTGCTCATGGCTCCAGAACGTATCACCCTAAATAGGTAAGTGCAACGTTTTCAGTCAATACGGAATTATTGGTAGGGACGACGCCAGTAACACATCTCTTCTTCAATGGCTTCAGAGGGTGTCCAACGATCGACTTTTCTGCTGGCCGAAATTAGGCCTGCGGCCGCCTGGGAGCGCGGGCGTCCCGCCCGCCAGACCCATGAAAGCGCACGGACTTATGTCGTGCCAAACCACGATGCGGGCGGGACGTCCGCGGCCTGTAAAATTGTTTGTTTCACCTATCCGTTCAGATAAACTAGAGGAAATCTACAGTAAAGCGGTTACTGATCTGACCAAGGCAATTGATACTATGCAGCGTTCGGCTGAAGCTGGACGCCTGCGGCGCCAATAATCTTGACAAGCAGATCGCAGGAAACAGAAACGGTTGCCCTGTTTCTAACGGCAGAAACCTTGGATCGAGCTACGCCGGATCTCTTTACGATCTCGCTCAAGGTAAAACCGGATTCCTCGATGGCTCGGACCGCAAGACTTGACAGTTCCGCCTTATATTTCATCAATGCGACATCGCCAGGCGTAAGTCCAAGAATCTGTCCTAATTCATTCGGCGTCTTCGCCGTTACGAACCCGCCGGCCTTTGGACTCTTTCGTTTCATCGTGTGCCTCCCCAATTTCCTTCAAAAAGGCCTCCAACCGAGTCCGTGCGGTCTTTTTCTCCCGTTCCGGTGTTGTGCGGCTCTTCTTATGGAACGCGTGAAAAAGCAAAATGCCGAATTCGATTCGGATCGCATATAGGACTCGGTAATGTCCGCTCCTGTCGGTTATTCTTATCTCAGAGGCTCCCGGGCCGAGGTAAAAACTGGGGACGTTCCACACGTTAACCTATTTCTGGAGGTCGCGATATTCAAGTTTTCCGGCCAGATTTGCTGAGCACAACTCGTTGCATGCAGAGTCTGGAGCGCTTATTCGGGAGTAGATGGTTTTCTTTAGGGCATTGTAGGTTTCATCAGGCCTCTTTTGAAAGCTGCGTCCACTCAGTTTCCCTTCGCCTCGGAAAATCACCCAAACACCGCGCAAGTCGACAAAGGTCCCCAAGCTCAGGTCGCGAAAGCGGCAAAAGATTATGCCATTTCCTAAAAAACTTAGTGGCCGCCTCGGCCGTCAGGTTCTCAAAACCAGGAAACTTGGTGGACGTCCCGAATTTCTCCCGAATTTCTCCCCGATTTTTCCGCCGATGACCACCGAAAGTTCGCCGCGCAGATACCCAGTGGCTCTGCGGTGAAAAACGTGGATAATGAGGCGGATTCTCGACAACTCAATACTTGCGAAGGAGGAATTGGAAGATGGAAATCGCACGGCGTGATTTTTTGAAAAGCGCTCCGGCAGGCGCGTGGATGCTGGCTCAGGCTGCGGCAGGACAAACGAACTTTTCGGGCCCGGCGTCCCGGATCAAGCTCGAACCTTTTAACTACCGTGGTGTTCGACTCCGCGACAGCCTATGGCAGTCGCAAATGCAAACCGCGAGGAATTTTTATTTCAACATCTCCAATGACGACATTCTGCAGGGATTCAGAGCGGCTGCCGGGCTCCCCGCCCCGGGCAAGCCGCTCGGAAGCGAATGGATGTCACGAATGGGCCGGGCGAGCTGGTGCCAGACGAACAGCGCGACGGTTTTCGGTCAATGGCTCAGCGGCATGTCACGAATGAGCCTCGCTATCGGCGATGCCGCACTGCGGGACAAAGCCGTGTACCTGATGACCGAGTGGGGGAAGACCATCAAATCCGACGGCAATTGCGGAATGCAACACTATCCTTTCGAAAAGCTTGTCTGCGGGCTCGTCGATATGCAGGAGTTCGCAGGCCGCCCGGAGGCCATGAGTCTGCTCGAGAAGGTGACCGATTGGGCCAGCAGGACTTTCAACCGGGCCCGCACGCCCGCTACCCCCAACGCGTACATGGGGAATCCGTCTGAGTGGTACACGCTCTCCGAGAACCTCTGGCGGGCCTACAAACTTTCAGGCAACGTGAAATTCAAGGATTTTGCCGAAGTCTGGCTCTATAACGCCTACTGGGACAAGTTCGCCAACACCGCTTCACCTGCCGATGTCTTTGGGCTTCACGCCTACAGCCATGTGAACACGTTCAGCAGTGCAGCCATGACTTACGCAATCACCGGCGAAGCGCGCTATCTGCAGATCCTCAAAAATGCCTATGATTTTTTGCAGAACACCCAATGCTATGCCACCGGCGGATTCGGTCCGCACGAGCGGCTGATGATTCCGGATGGACGCCTGGGGAAAACGCTCGAGTTTCGTTTCGACAGCTTCGAGACCGTATGTGGATCCTGGGCAGCATTCAAAATGAGCCGTTATTTGATGCAGTTCACCGGCGAGGCGCGTTACGGCGATTGGATCGAAAAACTCCTCTACAACGGCATCGGGGCAGCCCTTCCCTTGGGACCTGGCGGCAAGAACTTTTACTACTCCGACTACCGGCTGGGCGGAGGAATGAAGGTTTATCGCTGGGACAAGTTCACGTGTTGTTCCGGGACTTTGATCCAGGGGCTTGCAGACTATCACAACCTGATCTACTTCAAGGATGCTGCCGGCATTTGCGTGAACCTCTTTCTCCCTTCGGAAGTCAGCTGGACCCGTCCTGAGGGTGAGGTCACGTTGGTGCAGGAAACCCAATACCCGGAATCCGAAGTTTCGACGCTTACTCTTCGAATGTCGCGGGAAGCAAACTTCGACCTCAGGTTTCGTGTCCCCGGATGGGCGAAGGGTATTTCCGTGAAGGTCAATGGCGCTGATGCGCAGGTTGCATGCACGGCCGGGACCTGGGCTTCAATCCGGCGGACGTGGAAATCCGGGGACAACGTCGAGATCAGGATCCCTTTGCCGCTCCGATATCAGCCGATCGACCCGCAGCATCCGGATCGAGTGGCGGTGGTGCGCGGCCCGGTGGTCCTGGCGCTGGAAGCGCACTACCATGAACCGGCATTCCACCTGCCGGACAGGGAAGCCGACCTGAGCGCGTGGCTTGTCGCCGACAAGATTCCCGGCGTTTTCCAGGTGATTCCTCCTGAAGCGGCCGGCCGGAAGGAGACTTACTGGGGCAGCCGGGTGACATCCCGGTTCTGGCCGTTCTACGCAGTCGAAGAGGACGTCCCGTACTTTGTGTATTTTGACAAGCAGTCTCTGCCCGTGAAAATATGGTAGGGAAGGCATCGTGATTTAGGCACGACAAATAGGAGGAATCAGGCCTCCCGAGCGGATCAATCTTGGCCGAGAGCCAGGACGAAATACTTCGCAGCGGTCGTTCCGATATTGCGAAAACCGTGTTCTTCATTCGAAGACACATACGCGCCAGAACCCGGGCCCAGCCGGGCCTTTCGGCCGCCGACCGTGAATTCGACCGTGCCTTCTCGGATCAACACCAGTTCCTCGTGCACGTGCCGGTGAGGCTCGTGCGGGGCCTGACCGGCTGCGAGTTCCGATTCGTGCATGTCGATCAGAAATCCCGAGTGAGTCGTGCCCGTGAAGACCTGAAAGAGGCGAATGGGACCGCTCGCGCGCACAGCCAGATCTTCGAACCGGAACACAGTAGACCCCAGGATCTCGGGTTTCTTCCCTGATTGTGCGGCAAGAGCAGGAATAAGGACCGCAAACTCGCGGGGGCCGCCCGGAAGATCCTGGCCAATATAAGGAGCTCCACTTCGAAGCCCATCCGGTATGTGTTGAATACTCATTGGCACAACGATCATACCTATGGGAACTGTGTTTTTGTGGATGCGGGCGCCACGATTGTAAGTTCGACGGAATGTGCCCAGGAACTGGCATCCAAGGGGCCGGCGGGATGGAACAGCTGGAACGAGACGGCTCACAGCCTCGAGGGCTTCCGGCTGGAGCAGCCCGCATTGACGTTCACCGACCGGATCACTTTCGACGACGGCGCCGAGCGCGTCGAGATCACGCGCGTCGACCCGTCCCACAGCAAAGGGGATGCAATTGCGTATCTGCCGAAACACAAGATCCTGATCACGGGCGACCTGTGTGTCAACTGGGCATTCGGGAACAATATCGGCGATCAGGGTGCGAATCCCGAAAATTGGATCCGGGTCCTGGACGGCCTCCTCAAATGGGATGTGAAGCTCGTCGTGCCGGGACACGGCGGCCCGGTGGACCTGGAGAAGCTTCGGGTGCAGAGAGATTATCTGAGGGAAATCGTCAACGGTGTGCAGTCGGGGATTCGTGACGGGAAGACTGTCGATAGTTTGGCCCGCGATATCAACCTGACCCAATACGGTTCCTTCGGCGTCAACGCCGCTGCGAACGCCGCGTCGATTCGCGCCGTCTATCGGCACTTCACTGCCGGAAATACCAGGACCCCATAAACTCCCCAACCATTTTTGCACGAGGGCGACACCAATCGACGCCGAATCCCGAGGATCTCCGGATGCCGTCGACCTGTTAGCGCAGAAAGGCCCTAACATGGCTCCCCGTGTTGAAGTCGTGGACGAGAACCTGTAACGCTTTGGTGGCATTTCAAGCGGCCAGACGTTACTATGCAGCCAGGAGGTGGCTCACAATGGATGGTCGCATTGAGAAACGTATTGAACTGAAGGCACCGGTGGCGCGGGTCTGGCGCGCGCTGACGGATTACCGGGAATTTGGCGAGTGGTTTCGAGTGGAACTGGCCGGTCCCTTCGTACCGGGTCAGCTTGTGCAGGGCCATATCACGTATCCCGGCTATGAACATCTCGAGTTCAAAGCCGTTGTGCAGCAAATAGAACCCGAACGGCTCTTCTCCTTTGCCTGGCATCCATACGCTGTCGATCCGAATGTGGATTACTTGCACGAAACGCCCACCTTGGTCGAATTCCGGATTGAAGAGACTCCGAACGGCACACTGCTCCAACTCACCGAATCGGGCTTTGACCAAATTCCCAGCCACCGCCGCTCCGAAGCTTTCCGCAGGAATGACGGCGGTTGGGCTGAGCAAATGAAAAATATCGAAAGCTACGTCGCAAAAAATCCATAGCAGTACCGCTATGGTCATCAGCCCGGACTTTGTACCCCCAACTGGGCAATCAGGCAATAAGTATGCGGACGCGAGGAGAATCGGAACTACGAAAGACACGAAATTTTCGCGTTTTTCGTGGTTTGCCAGTCAGGCAGGACCCGGAAGCAAGAAACCGGAATCCCTTGGTCGCGCTACTGAAAAGCGGCGTCATGCCGGACATGCCGGTCCCGTCGCACGGCCGGGAGCCGTGCCCCGGCTGGTACTGAGGAGAGAACATGATGAGATGGTCGCTATCGATGACTTTCTGCCTTGTGGCAATCATTGGCATCACTGCCGGCAGCGGACCGGCCGCCGGGCTGCGGCGCAACGCATCCGGCGCTAAAGTGCAAGGAACGGTGAGCGCGCAAACCGCTCTGCCAAACACGCCGGATCCGCCGCGGCAAGCGGGTCCGCAACGGGTGATCGGCGAGACCGTCACCACTCCATCCGGTCTCAGCTATTTGTTCAGGAAGCTCGGCCAGGGCCCGCGGCCACAGACCGGAGATGTGATGGTCATTCACGGCATCGGACGGTTCACAGACGGCAAAGAATTCTGGAACACGCGGACTGACGATGCGCCCTACGAATACACACCCGGAGTGGATCGTGTCATTCGCGGGTTCGAGGAAGGCATGCGTGAGGTGCGCGAAGGGGACCGCATCGTGATTACCATGAAGCCGGAGCTTGCGTACGGCGAAAAGGGCAACCGCGACATCCCGCCCAACGCCACTCTCGTCTTCGATTACGAGATTCTGGCCGTGAAGTCGCTCTCGATTGCGCGCCTGCTAAGAGAAGGCATGGCAGCGGGCACGCTTGACGATGCGCTCACGCGCGCTCGAAGCCTTCCCAACCTCAAAGAGTATTACGTAAGCGCGAGCGGAATCCTGGCACTTGCCGGCAGCGCCAACCGCCGGCAAACAGGCGACGGCGAGAAGGTGCTGTCTTTCGGGTCGACACTTTTGCCGGATGCGTACCAGTTGCATCAAGCCTTGGGACGCGCTCAGAGCCAGCGCGGCGCCGTGGCCGATGCCATTCGCAGCTACGAGAGCGCGCTCCGGCTCAACATGAAAAAGACTGATGCCGACCGCCGCGACTACGAGACTGCGGCTAAAGCCCTGGCCGAGTTGCGTGCGCGAAAACTATAATCGGCCCCGGCGGGTGCAAGCCCCCTGGATCGGTCCGCGCTTCGAATGAGCCCTCGCGACCCAGTCAGGATGCACGATCAGCGATATCGTCATCGGCAACCGGCAAGCGATGGCACTCAACCATTGAACAGCGTCTCCCCAACCGGGGGGGCCTGTTGCCAGGGTTATTACTTCACGTGCCAGTAGACGGCGTAGCGCTGCCCGAACAATCGGTTCAGCGGGATCAGCAGCAGGGCGCGGCTCTGGCGCGTGATGCGGAACGCGAGCACACTGTCTCCCGCGGCGCGCATCCAATCCCCAGGCGCGCCTGCGACCACTTCGACGTCGCGCATCTCGACCGACGGGTCGCCGACCGGCCGGATCCATTCGCCGGGATTCAGCGAAGGCGCGATCAGTTCGGGCGCCGCGACCGGCAGCCCGCGCATCCCCTCGCCGCGCCGGGGATTGGTCGGGTCGCTATACATCATTTCATAGGTCAAGCCCTCATTCCCGAGCGCCCCGGCAAGCACGAGCGGTCCATACATGAAAGCCTGGACTGCGGGATTGTCGGGCATCGCGTCAACGTGCAGGCTCATCGGCAACACCGCCTCGACGCGGTCGCCGGTGTTCCAGGTGCGCTCAAGCGTACAGAAACTCTCCGGTTTTGCTGAAACCTGCATCGGCTGACCGTTAATTTTGATGCTGATCCCGTCCTTTGCCCAATAGGGAACCCGGATGTGCAGTGCCAAATCGACCGGCTTTTCACACTGGAATTCGTAACTGATCCGATTCTCATCCGGAAATCGCGTTTCCTGGCGGATCATCACCCCTTTTTCGGGCCAGTGCAGGCGGGCCGGGACGAACAGGGTGGCGTACACGCCGCGATCATCGTGGAAAAAGATGCTGTCACCCAGCTTGGCGAAACTCTCCACGCCGGTTCCAGTGCAACACCAGAAGGAATCGCAGGGGAGGCTGAAGAGTTTCCAGTAGCCCGATTCAAGCGGCAGGTAGAACGCGGTCATGCCGTCGGAAGGATTCATGGTGCCGAGAATCCCGTTGAAATAGGCGCGTTCGTAGAAGTCGGCATAGCGCGCGTCGGGATTCCATGTGAACAGGTGACGGGTGAGCTTGAGCATGTTGTAGGTGCAGCAGCACTCCTGGGTAGTGGCGCTCAGCTCCGAAGCCAGCACTCCCGGCTCCGTGCGCCAGCGTTGCCCGTTGCTGGTGCCGCCGGTGCAGTAGCTGCGGTGCAGGGCAACGGTCTGCCAGAAGAACTCGACCGCGCGGCGATAGCGCTCCTCGCCGGTCAGTTCATAACGCCGGGCGGCGCCGACCAGCTTTGCGAGCTGCGTGTTTGCGTGCAGGCCCTTGAGTTCATCGCGCCCTTCGGCGAGCGGATCGAACAGGCGGGCATGGTCGAAACGGTGCGCCAGATCGGCATGACTCTTGTTGCCTGTGACGGCATACAAGTTGTAGAGGAACTCGTTCATACCGCCGTATTCCACCTGCAAAATACGGGTCAACTGTACGTCATCGAGCGGCGCGGCCCAGCGCGCGGCCCATGCGGCCATGCCAAGCGCGATGTCCAGCGCCTGCCCGTTACCGCAGTGCTGATACATGTCCAGCAGGCCGGCCATGATCTTGTGAAGGGTGTACCAGGGCGCCCACACGGGGAGACGTTCTTTGAGCCGCTGCATGAACTCGGTGGGAAATGCCGCGAGCCAGCCGCCGCCGTGGCTCTTCTGACATTTTCCCAATTCCGTGACGATGGCGTCCGCCTTGCGCTTCAGCAGTTCGTCGCCGGTGCTGGCGTACATCAATCCGCAAGCCGAAAGGTAATGACCCATGAAATGCCCGCGCAACTCGATGTCCGGGCGCTCCCACCCGCCGAGTTGCTGTGCCTTCGACGGCAGGCCCGCGGTCATGCGGAAGGTGTGGAGGAGGCGGTCGGGGTCGAGGGTGTGCAGGTACACACGGTTACGATCCTGCAGCGTGTAGCAGCTGCCGCTCAACAGCCGCACCTGTTTCAGGGGAAAAGGTTGAACCTTGGTGGTTGCCGCATCTTTGACCGGTTTGTTTTGTCCAGTGCCGTCGTGCGGCTGCAGACCGGCCGCGAATGGCGCCGCGACAGCCAGAGCTCCGAACTCCCTTCTGCTCAGCTTCACCTCTTCCATCGCAAACTCCTCAAAAAAGAGCGCTCCACCGTATCACAAAAACCCGGGGTTTGCCAAAAAAGCGGAATTGGTGATTGCAAATTGAAGAATGAAAATTGACAATCAAGGATCTGGAGGTTTGAAATAATCTTCAATTTTCAATCATCAATCTTGAATCTCACGAGGATCTATGACCCCGTAGGGTGAAAAAACTCAGCCGAACTGCAAGTGGCTGACATGACAACTCTTGCCTAAGCCCGCGCGGGTCGTTTTCCGACGCTTGACAGGATCCTGCTGATCCCGGATGCTGCGTCTTTTTGGCATGAAATCAGGTGCGGGGCGAAAATCCCGGGGCTTTGCCGACACGAATCACTGAAAGTTTCTGTTTCCAATGAACTGCGGCGCAGCCGCGGCAGGGTCTCCCCGGAAACTTGGATCCCCCAGGAGGGCCGGGAATTCACCATATATTCACCAAAGGATCACCTCTGCGCCCACTCCCGCACCCATGATGAACGCCGATCCGATGCTTAACGCAAAGACGCAGAGGCGCAAGGACGCAAAACTATAAATTATTGCGCCTTTGCGTCCTTGCGTTAACGCTTTTCAGGGGAACACACTCTCTCTCCGGAAACTTGGTTCGCTGATCAAAGTTTCTGTTTTCAATGAACGACGCCCCGTCGCAGGGGCTCTCCAGGAACTACGGAACGTGCTGCTCGATGCCGGCCAGAAATTACTAGCAGTGGCACCAACCCGAAGCGCGGTTGAAGAGCTGCAAAAAGTCGGATTCAAGGATGCGGTTACTATCGAACGGCTCCTGCAGGATCAGAATGAATAAGGACATCCGGATCACTAAATCGCCAACCGGTTATGTACGAGAAATCCGTAATACGGCCGGAACCCCTAACAGGATGCTGAAAAACTCAATTTCGGACGATTGACAGGCACTTGTTAACAGTAAAAAGTTCCCCTTCCGGACATCCGCTGTTCTTTTCCTCGCTCATGATTTCGAATTCGAAAGGCTTGCTGATTGCCAGGGCGGTGCGCTCGGCCTCCGGCTTGAGACTGACCCCCACGCGTGCGCTGTAACGCCCGGGTCGCAACACGAGCGGCTGGCTGTCACTTTTGCGCCACCAATGTTCGTCCAGAAGGATATTGCCGAAGCTCGCTCCATACCCGTCCGGCACATTTGGCGTCGCTTCAGTCTGGCGCGGACGGCGCGTATACCACGCGCCATTGAGCTCGACCTCCAGCGCCTCGGGCGCGGCCGACAGTTCGATTGGGATATCCTATGAAGGGCGCAGCAGCTGAAACTGCAGCAATTGCGTCATGCCCGCCGGCCACACTCGCTGGTTGGTTGTGGCGCAGACGCAAAGATCATCGATCGCTTCGCCGCAGAGCGGTTTCGTTTCTGGCCAACGGAGCGGGCGCGGCAGGTCCGGCTCGTTCATGCGGCGAGATTCATAGTCCGCGACCCAGGCCTTGATGGCGCGCAACGTGCGGCGATTCCGGTCGATCTCCGCGGGCGTGCCGTCACGGTTGAGGTCACTGGCCCATGGAATCTTCATACCACCCGGGCAGACCGCCGCCGTATAGAAGATAGACCAGTTATAATATTTGCGGGTCGAGGGATCGTCATAATCGAGACAACCAAGCAACGCCGGCAGGGCCTTGGCGCCGCCATACATGCGCATCAGATCCGGTGCGCGGCCCAGCGAGGAACTCCCCTCACGCGACCGAATGACGGGCGCAAGCCAGTAGGGGTCGATGGGCTGGCGCAGTTTCTCGGCTAGTGTCTCGACGACGTGTTCGCGGAAATCCATGTCTGGATCGTCCGCGCAACCACGTAGCGCCATGACGGCATCCGGGCCGCCGAAGGCCACGAGACCGTCGACCGCTGCGTGTCGCGCGCCTGGCAGCTTGAGCGATCGCCTGAGAACGTCCAACGCGCGGGGAGATCGGCTGCCGCCCAGTGCGCGCAGGAGCGCGCCGGAAACATCAGGGATTTCGCTGCCTACAGCGGCGAGGAGCGCATCAACCGCAGCGTCGGATTTTATCCCGCCCAGGCCCGTCGCCGCTGCGGCGCGGATCCTGGGATCTGCGTCATGCAGCGCAGCAAGCGTAACCGGCAGGGCGGCACCGGAAGGAAGGCTGCCGAGCCGCTCCAGCACAGCCGAACGCAGAGTCGGCGTGGGGTCCTTTGCCATCGCCAGCAGCGCGTTTACGGCCGCCTCGTCCTTAATCCCGGCCAGCGTGGCCAAATCAAGCCATTGGCGGTTGGCAGGCGTACAGTCAATAGGCTCGGTGAATTCGAACGCTTTAGGCTCTGTCTCGCCGGCCGCGCGAATGCGCGTTGCCAGGCGTTCAACTTCGGCCTGCATCCTCTCCTTCGTATAGGGAAGGATCGTAAGTGTGAACGAGGTCGCCGTGGCGAAGGGTGTCGTCGGCTTGCCGAAATCTTCGCCCAACATCAGCGTGCGGTTGCCGGTGACGGTATAAACGCCCGGACCGGCAAACGTCAGGCGCCGTTCGACCGGCATCATCTTGCGGAAAACCTGGCCAGGCCCCAGCCTCCGGAAGTTCGCCATGCCGCCCATGTTGTACATTTCCGGCACGGCGACGTTTTGCCGGCGGCGTCGACCGCGGTGATCCTGTAACTTTCACTGCGGCCGCCACGATAGTCGCCGCCCTCCAGGAAACTGAAGGGCTTGTCACCTATGTTGCGAACGAGATAGGTGATGTAATAGATGGGCTCGCCCCAGACGTATTCAGGCCGGTCGGGGAAGAAACCGGCCTCGACACGGAAGTCGCCCTGCGCGAAGGTCTTGAAATAGGGCGAGCCGGACGGAGGATCGAGCGCCTGGCCTGCAACCCCGACTGCAGGCGCGAAAAACAGCATCAACGCCACGAGGCAGGAATGTAACATGATCGACATCTTCCTCCCCTAACCATGATCATTGAGGAAATTATAGCCCCAGAGATCGGGTATGCGCAATTCAGTATAGGCATTCAAATCCACTCGGTAAGGCAGCTTTAAGGTCCGGTGTCTGATCTTATGATGTCCCTTCTTTTGCAGAGGCACGCAAGAGATTATCTCACTGGGGACAGAATTGGATTCCTTAATAAAAACGTACCTTAATCCTTCGAATTCCAGCCCCCAGCAGTCTTCCTCATGGCGTGCGTATTACGAACGTTGGCAAGTAACAGGGAACAAAAGGTCATTGTACGAGATATCCGTTACCCGACCGCTACGCGGCTTCCATGGTCGCCGACTTCCCCGAAAGCCCAATCCGAACGCTAGCCAGGGCGTCCGGTGCCAGGACAGCATGTTACACCGGGCCGCACTATCCAATCGCAACAATACTGTATTTATTGTAAGAGATTGAACACTGCAACCCGTGAGCGCATCTAATATGCGTAGGGCAGTATATCTGATAAAGTTAGGCAGACATACGCGCCGCGCCCATTCACACATATAACGATACTGATTCACCTTAGCGCTCGTCGGACAGTTCGGTTCACCTAAAAAGTCCCCCGCATGATTGTCGATTCCGGTATTCGGATGTCACGTTAATACATTATCATTTGGAGGCAGGTATGCTGCTGATGAATCCCAGGTGCGCAGTAAAAGCGACAGTCGCGGTGGGATTGCTTAGCATTATGTTGATGGCGGCGCCATCATTCCCGTCGGCTTTTCAGGCTTCAACACCGCCACCACGGAAATCCGAGACAACTCTGCGTGTAACCACACGTTTGGTGCAGGCGAGCGTTATCGTGCAGGATAAGAACGGCCAACCGATCACCGGACTCACAAAGGATGATTTCGTGCTCCTGGTGGGGGGAAAGAAGCGCGAGATCAGCTTCTTTTCGGTCGCACCCAGGCAGCGGTCAGAAATGCAGTCAATTCGGACTATACGCCAAGAGGCTGTTGTCAAGTTCACCATTCTCTTCCGTGGAAGAATTTATGTATTTACTTAATTTTGCTGCATCAACCACTGTCTCGACGGGAGGCACATCGATACGGCCGCTGTTGTGTTCTACATTTTTGGACAGCATGACCTGTGTTTTTTGAGATAGTAGCCAGTTAATATACACCTTTGCCGCATTCGGATGAGGTGCGCCTTCCAATAAACATATATTCCCGGATCCGGTGGTGAGCCGAATGATTTTATCTTCAAGGTCCACTACGTTCTTGCCTAGCCCTTGTTTTTCAAACGGGACAAGTAGCATTCTGCTAAAGCCAATGGCGATTGGATACTTTCCCCGCACCACCCATTCCAGAAAAATATTGGACTGCCTCGGCCTGCCTTCGAGACCGCCGCCAGTTGCTCCCGCCTCTCATGATCTCGATGTAGACGGAAGGTAATTCGCATGGCGCCGGCATGTAAGGAACTCTTGGGTAGAGGTGTGCGCAAAACTCGAGCTCCAGACCCATTTT
>JBGQNR010000147.1:0-16095 GCA_041501225.1 Acidobacteriota bacterium | reverse complement strand
TATTCGGTATCGGATTCGTTGAGGAAGTCGGTCCGGCGCAGCCACTTCGAGAAGGTATAGCTTGCCAGGAGAGTAAAGCCCGAACCGAACCGTTTCTCCACGCGAAGCTGGGCGGAATTATAGCTGCTGGTGCCGTCAGTGCGCTCGCCGGTGATCCCGGTAAACTCAGGATACGGGCGGAGCAGTTGCTGGCGCTGGGTGTTTGAGCTGCTGCCCAGGCTGGTGGTGGCGTCGAACAGGCCGCGAAACGGATTGGCGACGTTGGCAGTCAGCGAATCGAAGGTGGTCTGGTCGCGCTCAGGAGAGGTCGATAGATACTGGCGCGGCACGGTATTGAATATGGCTGTCGAGGCGTTGAGATCGTAACCGTGATTCCCGACGTAGGCCACATCCACAACCCAACGCCCCGGCAGTTCCCGCTGGATGGAGAACTCCCATCGCATGGCTTGCGGGTTTCCGCGATCGAGCGCCACCATGTTGAGGCTGCGGCCGAGGTAGGTAGACAGTCCCAGGCTGGAGCCCGGCGGATTGGCGACGCCGTTGGGCCAGGGATTGGAAAGGTTGGCAACGAAGGTCAAGCCGGTGTCGTTGGAAGGGACGATGCTGGTCGCCTGGCTGAATCCATCCTGCCGTACCCCGGAAATCACGAACGGAACGGTGTAGATGGCCCAGCCCGCGCGCAGGACGGTTTTATTGGCCAGGCGGTAGGCCATCCCGATGCGGGGTTGGAAGTTGTTCTTGTCGGCATTCCAGAACCCGCGGTGGTCACTGCCGACGAAGATGTAGCCGCCCTTCACCTTAAAGTCGCTGGGCGAGATCTGAGGTATAGGGTTGGCGGCATAGGCCGCCTTGGCCGCCGCCTCTATCGGATTGGCGGTAACCAAGTCGACGGTCAGGATATTGCGGTCGTAGCGTTCGGTTACCGGTCCCTCATATTCCCATCGGAGCCCGAGGTTCAAGGTCAACCGCGAGTTGACCTTCCAATCGTCCTGGAAAAAGACGGCATGATAAACCGTCTGATTCGAACGCTGGGCATTGCGATCGATGGATCCGCCGGTAGGCTGCCCGAGCAGCATAGCTGCAAAGTCTTGGCCGATCGGCGCCGCCGTGGAATTGTCCAGCGGCCCACGCGTATAGGTGGTTCCGAAGGTGTAGCTGCCTGCGGCGTTTCCAAGCGAATAGGCGTTTTCCCGGTAGGCGCGGAAGTCGTACCCCATCCGGACCTGGTGTTTGCCGCCGCCGAAGAACTTCGTCAGTGTCGGCTGGGCGGAGTAAATGTTGTGAGTCGTCGGACCGCTGAGGGCGTCGGCCAGCAACGAGAACGGGGAGATATCGAACCGGGGCAGGGACTGCTCACCGCCGAAAAGCGCTACGGTCTCTTTGGAGAATCCCAGGGTAGCCGGATCCATAACCCCTTGAAACTGACGTACGTTATCTTCAAGGAAGCGCTGGAATCCGACCCGATAGTTGAGCACCGTGGTGGGATTGATGGTGTAGACATGGTCGAAGGTGCCGCCGTTATTGATCCGAAAGAGATAGTTGCCGGTGGCGTGAATGCCGTTGGTCACGCCGGACCAATTGCTTCGTGATTCGCGGCGCCAGTTGTGCGTGTAGCGGAAAAAAATGTGCTGCTTGTCGGTAAGCTGATGGTCAAAGCGGTAATTTTCGGAATGGAAATCGTCTCCGCGCACCTGTGGGCTGAGGTAATTGTTGCGGCCCTGCGAATCGCCCGCCTGGTTGGGCAGCGGGTAGTACTTCAGGTAATTCAGCGCAATCGGGCTGAGGCGCTCCGGCGGAATGATATTGCCGGCAAAGGGCTGGCGCTGGATCCGGCCGTTGGCCAGCTTGACCCCGGTCAGCGGATCATAGATCTGGTATTGCGAGCCGAGCTTGAGCAGAGCCGAGAAATCGCCGCCACGTTCCGCCGCGGTCGGCACCGTTTCCTGAGTGGGTTCGGGGAAGCGATCTTTGATTCCCTCAAAGCCGAAGAAAAAGAAGGTTTTATTCTTGCCGTTGTAGATCTTGGGCAGCCGGACCGGACCGCCGACGGTGCCGCCATAGCGGTTGTAACGCAGCTTCGCCCTGGGCTGTCCACCGCGGTTGAGGAAGAAATCGTTGGCCGACAACTTGTCGTTGCGCACGAATTCGTAAAGCGTCCCGTGCAGGTCATTGTTGCCGCTCTTCAGGCTCACATTGACCGAGGCGCCCGCGGTGTGGCCGTCCTGGGCGTCAAAACTGGCTGTTCCGACCTTGAATTCCTGGACCACGTCGCTGGGGGGGACAAAGGCAACGCGGCCGCCGCTGGCCATATTGGGAGAGCCATCGAGGGTGAACTCGTTGACTCCGGGGGCACCGTCGGCACGGATATCCGAGCTGCCGGCATTGTCAAACGGCCGTGAAAACTTCAAGTCGCCGATATTGGTCACGCCCGGCATGAACCGGTGCAGCGTAAAGGGGTTGCCGTCCGACAGCGGCAGTTCGGAAATGCGCTTCTGGTCCACTACTACCCCCACCGATGCCGAGGCCGTCTCCAGCAGCGCCGCTTCGGCCGTGACCTGCACGACCTCCTGAGTCCCGCCCAGGGTTAGCTGGAGGTCCAGGACCAGGTTGTCTCCGACGCGGACTTCGATTCCGGTGCGCTCCAGTTTCTTGAACCCCGGAGCCGTCACGGTGATCGCGTATTTGCCGGGGCTCAGGTACAGTACGTTGTAAGCCCCTACCTCATTGGAGACAGTGGAACTCGGGCTGTTCTTGGACAGGTTGGTGACTACGATTTGAGCTCCCGGAACGGCGGCCCCGGAAGGATCCAACACTCGGCCGCTGATCTGTCCGCGATACTCCTGCGCCGCCGCCGGAGCTGCGGCACAGGTCATAAGGATCAAAGCTGCAATTCCGCAGGATATTGCCTTGCTATATTTCATGATTCCTCCCCTCAGAGAGTGAAGAACTACCTATAGCCACGCTGGTGCAAGGTGCAGAGCAGGTGAAAGCACATCCTCTTATTGAAGCCAGTCCACAAGACGACGTCACCGAGCCGGAGCCCTTCTCCCCCCGCAAATGGAAGGAATCCAGCACCGCCTTGGCGTTGACGAGCGACTTAACGATTTATCTTTGTTGGCCTGAATCTTTTAACATAGATCCCAAAGGTCCGATAGTTAAGCGAAATAAGCTGCGTGATTGTGGCGGCCCTCCCCGGAGCGACCTCCTGCACGGGATTCCACCGGCTTCTGACATCGGGATCTTATGTCAACTGACCATGCGGATTTTGCCCTAGACATCCGCTAAGCGCGGATTTTATTCCAAAGCCATATCCATGGATACTGATTTTCGCACACTTCGACCCTAGCCAGGCAACAATTTTTGCCTTGTGTTTCGCCAAAATCCCATACAGCAGTGTTGGTAAGGCTTCCCCTCGGTTGAGCGGCCGGCGATAGGGTGAATATCCGGTCTTCGGAATCGGATAACCATTCTGTCCGGTGCAGCGGACAATTCGAATGAGCAAGGAATGAAGCCCAATGGAGGATTTCTAAGATAATAAAAATCGACAGACTATGCAGCCCGGCGTTTGTAGTGATGATGCAAGCCTCCAACTTCGGAAACCTCAGTCACCGGCCCAAGGTCAGCTTCCTGGATGGCTCGCGGCGTCGGTGCATCCTTCTCCAACGACAAGTGCGTCCGGAAATTATGATAATAGCAAAAGTAGCGCGTCAGCGTTCGCCGAAGGAAAACCGGCCTCAAAAAGGACCGCCGGCACGGCAAACGCGGCGGAGCATGCATTCGTAATTTGTGATCTTGGGCCTTCAGCCCACCTGCCCATCACACGAAGAGCGAAACCGCCTGCAAGATGAATGGACATCTCTCGAGATAACAATCCACCGCTGCAAGTACCCAAAAACCACTTGATCAATGAAATCACTTGTGATAATCATGAAAACCGATAACGTTAACATAATTATTGGGCCAGGCCAGGCATCAAGACAGCTCATCCCACGCACGCTCCGGACCGGCAAAGGCAGCACCGACTCGGAACTGTCGAGCGGGATGACGATTGCCAAATCAATCTTGCCCAGCCAAGGGCAACCGACAACACCCATTGCTTCCTGAGCCTCGTCCACAAACGGCCGGATTGGAGAAACCTATGCATTCCCTGAGAATCATGGCAGTACTGCTAGTAGTGTTGCTGGCACCGGGCGCGATCCTCTTGGGTCAAACGTCGACCGGCGGAGTCAATGGCACCGTGAGCGACCCGTCAGGAGCGAGCTGTGCCGGTGCAATCGTCAAGCTTGTCAACAAAGCTACCAACATCGAATCCCAGGCGTTGACCAACGCTAGTGGACACT
This sequence comes from Acidobacteriota bacterium, assembly GCA_041501225.1. Classification (GTDB taxonomy): domain Bacteria; phylum Acidobacteriota; class UBA6911; order UBA6911; family UBA6911; genus JAFNAG01. Next base: position 11,755 of record JBGQNR010000147.1, on the reverse strand, counting down.
TCATTTTCGTCAATGTCAAACCGGGAACCTATAGTCTTCTAGTCGAAGCCAAAGGGTTCAAGACGGCACAAATCGCTGCCTTCGAAGTGGGTGTCAATCAGATATTGACGCAAGATGTGGCTCTCACCCTGGGCAGCATCAGTCAGACGGTGGAGGTGACCGCCGAGGCCGCATTAGTTCAAAGTACGACGGCCGAACTGGGCACCCTGATTTCAGAAAAGGTGGTTCAGGACCTGCCTTTGAATGGAAGGAACTTCACGCAGCTATTGACTCTTACGCCGGGAGTCACTCCGCTCTCCACATCCCAGAACAGGAGCATTGGGGGAGTCGAAGGAAATGTGGGGATTCCCGGGTCGGGATTTGCCGATCCCTCTTTCCATGGGCAGCAGAACCGTTCGAAACTCTATTTTTTTGACGGCATCATCAACACCAACGTCCGCGGGCCAACCTATATTGTGATTCCAAACATCGACCTGGTGCAGGAGTTCAAGATTGTCGGACATGATGCCAAGGCTGAATTCGGCGGTGCCACAGGCGGCATCATGAACATGGTCTCGAAATCCGGGGGCAACAGCATCCATGGCTCAGCCTTCGAGTATGTCCGCAATGATGCCTTCGACGCGCGCAATACCTTCACCGATAACACCAGGAACGCTCCTGCCCCATTCCGTCAGAACCAGTTTGGGATCGTCGCCAGCGGCCCGATCATCAAGAACCGAACCTTCATTTCCGGCGGTTATGACGGCTGGCGTTACAGCCAACCCGGGTCGGGCCTGTCCTGGGCGCCGACAGCCGCCGAGTTGGCCGGAGATTTCACTAACACGAGCCCGAGCTTCCGGCGCCAGATCTACAATCCTTACTCCACCCGGCAAGTGGGCAGCAGTTTTGTAAGAGATCCCTTCCGTTGTGATGCCTCGGGCAATCCGCTGCCGGTAAATGCGCAAAAGCAGCAGGACCAGACCCTCGGCACAGCCTGCAACAAGCTGCCGCCGGCGCTGATCTATGCGCCGATGCAACAGTTTTTCCAGAAGTATTCGGCGACGCCAAACTACTCGGTTGCGGGAGATCTGACGAACAATTTCCTCCAAAGCCGGCCAACGACGAACAATTCCAACAGTTTCCAGGTGAGAGTCGATCACCGCTTGCGCGACGCCGACAACCTGTTCTTCCGCTATACCGAGCAGCGCGTGACGGCCACGACTCCGATCGGTCAGGTGGGATGGACCGGTGGCAGCTCGGCGGGCAGGAACTACGGCGGCGGGTGGACACACGCCTTCAGCCGGAGTCTCCTCCTCGATGTGCGTGCCGGCTATGCCGGCCGGCCGGGTGTGGATTCCAGCCAGCAGAACCAGCATGAGGCGGGGATCGATCCGATGAAACAGCTGGGGTTTGGAGATATCGACAAATATGGCGGCCTGCTCGTCCGGCTCGCCAACTGGAGCAACGGCGGCAACAGCGATTTTGGCGTGCGCGGCCCCGCGAACCGGGAAAATCCAAACTGGAGTCTTACGCCGAACCTAATCTGGCTGAAAGGCAATCACAACATCAAGGTGGGCTTCTGGTACATTGCAGCCAAGCGCATCCAGCTCAACACCTTTCAGCGGTATAATTTCAGCGACGAACAAACGCGCAACCCGGCAGCGGCCTCTGGCACAACCGGCTTATCGCTGGCCTCGGCGCTGTTGGGTCTGCCCAATGATTTTCAGGCTCAACTGCCGATCCTGCACGGCGGCCCCGTGCAGTTCAAGTATGCCGCATGGGCAGCCTATGCGCAGGACGAATGGAAAATAGCGCAGAAGGTAACTGTGACTTTGGGTCTGCGCTATGACTACCTGACCCAACCGAAGACGCTGGACGGCCGGCTCTGGAACGCGCTTGATCTCGCCAACCAACGTTGGATCATCGGCGCGACGGTCATGCCCCCGCTCTGCAGCGTGGCCAAGCAGTCGCCCTGTATCCCGGACGCGTTTCAGTCAGATGCTCATTTCAGCAACGTAGTCCTGGCCGGCAAGGAATTTTTCGCGCCGCCGCCGGTGAAAGACAATTGGGGACCGCGCGTCGGCGTAGCCTGGGCTATCAACCCGAGGACAGTTTTCCGTGCCGGGTACGGGCTCTACTGGGATGCCGTTCCAGCCAGAAGCCAGTATGCGCAGAACGATCTGGAGATGGCGGTCTGGCCTGATGCCACGGCTTTTGCCGGCACGGCGAACACCAGCGCCAGCTTCGTCGGCGGCACGCTGGCCAACATCATTCAGTTGCAGGGACAGGGTTTCGCAACACCATTGCCGACGACCAACCCCTGGACTCCCGCCAATACTTACGCCGATGACCCGAAGTATAAGGATGGCTACTCTCAGCAGTGGCACCTGGAATTTCAACGGGAATTGACGCCCACAATGATGGTATCCGCCGCCTATGTCGGCAGCGCCAACGGCAGGCTGCCCTATTCGGGTTTTGGCAATACCGCCCGGCAGGCTTCGCCGAATGGAACGTCTAACGCCACGATCGACGCACTGCGGCCGATGCCCTGGGTAGGCGCGAATATCAACTTCACCACGAGCACCGGCTATTCGCACTACAACGCGCTGCAGACCCGGTTCGATCGGCGCTTTTCGAGCGGACTGCAGTCGCTGGTTTCCTACACCTGGAGCAAGTCCACCGACGTAAGCAGCGGTTATTTCAATGTTGAGAATGGCGCGGGCGGCGGTTCAAGCATTCAAAACTACTATGACCCAAGCACTGCCCGCGGTGTGTCGTCGTACGACGTCACGCACTTCCTCTCCTGGGCCAATGTCTACGAACTCCCGGCAGGGTCGGGAAAGAAACGGTTCCAGAGCGGGCCCGCATTATGGATTCTGGGTAACTGGCAGATAAATTCCATTATGCAGGCGCGATCGGGGGCGCCCTACGGCCTTCAAATCACCGGAGATCTCGCTAATCTCAGGGGATCTGCGCCAAGTGCCCCTGGCAACTACCTGCGTCCCAACCTCATCGCCGACCCCTTTGTGGCCGGTCCCGTCGCCGCGAATCCGGATGCCAATTGCCAGAAGACCATTTCCCAGGGGGGTCGAGCCGCCGATGCGGTGCATACATCCGCGAGTTGGTTCAACCCGTGCGCCTTCGGAATTCCATCAGGAGCCTTCGGAAACCTGGGACGCAATGCGTTCAGAGGTCCTGCTGTGTACAATGTTGACCTCTCCATGTTCAAGAGCTTCCCGGTGCGGGAGGGATGGAAATTGCAGCTTCGTATCGAAGCTTTCAACGTGTTCAATATCCAGAACTACGACGTTCCATCGAGCCTCACCGTCAACAGCAACGCAACCCAGGTTGCCGCCAATGTGGGGCGGGTAACCGCCCTGGCACAGGGCACCACGCCACGGCAACTGCAGTTCGGGTTGAGGTTCACTTTCTAAGAATGAGATGTTTCTCTATCCCGGCGCGCCGGTGCGCGCCGGGAATTCGACTTGAATGGAAAATACAGTGGGCCCTCGCTCCGCAGGTTTGGCTCAACTCACCAGATAAGTATTATATCCTCGGAGCTTCGTGGTTGCCCCAACGTCACTTGGCAAAACGGGCGACGAAGCCGCCGCCCGATCGCAGATCTACATGGAGCGAATCGGAGCGGGAAAGGACCAGGTGCTCTTCTTTTAGGGCTGCCGCTTCTCCTGTGTCCCTCAGGAGCATCGATGTAAAAGAGCCGGCATCGAGGAAAGAGAGGTCGATAGAGAGATTTCTCGCGTTCGGTCCGTTGGTAATGGCCAGGAACCAGGTATCTCCCTTGCGCCTGGCAAAAGCCGCGGTTTCCCCGATGTCCGAAACCGGCAGCACAATCGTCTCATCCCAGACGCTCGGGATGCTCTTAATCATATCTGCGGCAGGATTCGCAAGGATATTTGCTGGGTGCGCCGCATAACAGAGCAGCGGTGCGGTGAGGATAATGGCGTTGGCAACCTGGTGCGCCCAAGTGGTATCCCCCAGTTTCCGGCTGAAGTGGGTGGGAGTGTAATCGGCGAGCCCCGCCAGCATGCGCGTGAAGGGGAGAGTGACATCGTGTCTCGCCCATGGAGGCTGGCCTTCCAAGCCGCGGATTCCCTCCAGACCAAGCTCGTTCGGCCAGGTGCGCTCCTGGCCCGTGGGCTTATTCGCGCCGTGGAAGTCGATGATTAGCTTGTACTGCGCAGCTTCTCTTAGGATCATCTCATAGAGGTCTACTACTTCTTTGTTCTCGTGATCGAAAAAATCGATCTTTGCACCCGCAACATCGGTGCGGCGGCAGATTTCGAAAAACTCCCGAAGGCTTTTAACATTTCCTAGCTCGCCGCGGCTCTTCCAGAGAATGATCTTGACGCCGCGTTCGCGCGAGTAATCGACGAGATCCTTCAACTGGCTTTCGGGCCATTTTGACCAGAAGCCTTCGAGCAGGTTGTATTCGAAGCCCAGTTCGCCTGCGAGCTTTGAAAACTCTTTCATGCCTTCGAAGGTGCGGTTGCCGCCATCAAGGTAGGACCAAACCGCTCGCCCGGGTTTGACCCAGTCCGTCCTGAGACCATCTGGAAATAATTTCGGATCCGGCGCAGCGGCGACATTGTGCACAATGTCGCAGTTTACCAAGGCGTTTAGATCGGGCCCAATCATGACGACCCGCCAAGGCGTGGTAATGGTTCCGGTGATAGCCGCAGGTCGAGTCATGCGTTCCACATCCTGCTTGAACCGAAGCCTGAATGGCCAGGATGCGGGCACCGAGTGGCCGAGCCGTGCGTTGAAGCCGCCTTCACCGTCGGCCTGCAGCGCCATGCCGCTGTACTGCACCAGCGCCCCTTCAGTGATGGAGGCATAGCCGAGATTGTCGGCCAGCCTGAATGTGACCGGCGGTGCCGCCCAGTCGCCGACAGGGACACTCGCGATGCCTTTCCTGGCGTGGACTCCTTCGTAATGGCCTTCCATATCGTGGTACCAGACCGTACTTCCGGCCGGCAGGCGAAACGAAGTAGCCTCGTCCGGAATGCGTTTCCCCTCACCCGGCACTACCTGGCGGAATGCGATCCCGTCGTTGTACGCGCGAATCTCCAGCGTGTACGAGGAGCGGGATTGAGCGTGAGTCACGGAGATCTTCACGCCGTTGCAGTGGTTGGTGGCTATGGAGTGAGCGCCGAACCAAGGGTAGCTCTCACTCACTTGATACTGCTCGACCTTGCCGATCTGGGCACCGGCGGCAAGGTCGACACCATCCACGATGATGCCGATCGCCGATACTTCAATGACCGGTTTTTCCCTGAATGCGACGGCATATTGAAGGCGGCCTTTGTCTCCCAAAGAGAGTCGGAACTGCACACGCCCGTCCGGGCTGGCCACGGTAATATCCCCCGCTATTGACAGGGAAACGGACGCATAGACCATCACAAGCAAAGCGGTAGCGATTCGAATCCGCATCGATTCTCTCCTGCGTTGAGACCGGGGGCCCGGTCTCAACAAGTGACAAGTGTATATTCCTTTTAGAATCGGAAACGCAGCGAAACTTGCATGGTCCTTGCGGATCCTGAACCATTTGCCTGACCAAAGGTAGCGTCAGTTTGGTCGCCGTTCGCATCAAATTTAGCTGCGGTGTACACGCCTGAATACTGCGTATGGCTTAAGATATTATAGATCTCTCAGCGAAATTGCAGCACGCGCGTTTCGCTCTTGATCGGGAAGTTCTTGAACACCGTCGAATCCCAATGGTGTTGGTGCTGCTGGGCAGCCCGCCGATGCGCGGCGTTCCTACATTAAAGTATTTCCCGCCGACCCATTCTACCGGGGAGCGGGCCTCCACACCCGGCAGCAGATACAGCATTACTATCACATCACGGCCTTTCTGCGCCAGTGTGTCCAGCTGGTGATTTTCTAGGACAGTTTATCTAGAACACCCTCTCCACCTTGATTGTGGATCTGTCGTCCGACGGGAGCCGGCTCGCTATCGTTCGGCGCATGGACGATGAGGATCAGATCGAGTATCCGTTGGGTAAAACACTGAAGGTGGGCGGGACCGCGACTATGTCAGCCACCCCTGCGTCTCGTCAGTTGTGCAAACGTAGAGAACCTGACAGAAAGGACTCGCTGTTTGGCAGTTGTGGATCTCGATTCACGCCTTAATAGGCAGTTCTTTAAATCGAGGATAAATGGTTCACCGTCGGCGGAACTTTCACTGTGCAGTTCTGAAATCTTGGGCCAGGACTCAACTCACGAAAAGCGTTGACATGGATTCCAGAGCGGAGAGCCCTGGCCCTTGTTATTGTCAATCCAGCCGGATGAACAGGTGTTCCTGCAAATGCAATGCAGACATTCCGACCTCGAACGTTTCTTCATTTAACAAGGTCGGCTGATCCGCGTGATCTCAAGGACAAGGGCTGCTCGAAAGCCCTTGTCCTCCTTCTTGATACGGATGCTCTGAGGCCGGGGCCACGGCAACCACAAAAACGAGCGCCGAAGTTGAGGCACGATAAGCCTCCGAAATCCTGATAGGCCGCGAGTCCGCAAAAAAGGTCTTGGCGGCCTTCATAGGGCAGCTGATGATCACCTTCGTCGATGCCGACCACCACAATGAAACGTGGGGCTATGACAACAAAGGCAAGGTCGATGCCGCCACTTTCTACCTGACCCGCATGAAGCAGCCAACCAAGCGCTAGAAAGCCGACGGGTCCCGGGTTCCTGGGCATTTTGTAGTCTGCAATGAGGCGACTGACAAGGCAGAGTGCTCGACCAGCCTCACAGAGCTTCTGCTGCGCCCCGCCCCTTTAGGGTTCAGGCGAAATCAGGATCATTCGCCAACGGGATCAGGTTTGAGGTTACATACAGGTCGCTTTCGGTTCTGAGCGCATGAAGAGTACCGGCGGGCACGATGAAGGCCTTCCCTGGAGTCAAGGCCACCTCTCCGTTTTCCAGAACCCCTGACCCGGAACCTTTGACGCAATAGAACACTTCATCGTGTTTTGGGTGCTGATGCAACGGCACTTTGCGATTTCCCGTAATGTGATACACCTTGTTGACCACCGCTTCCTTGAATTTCTCAACGTTCATCTGCAACTCCCTGATTCAACCTCACAGCCTGATTACTGGGCTTTGCGTGCACGGTCTCGTGCGAAGCTCTCCGCCAAGACCGGTTTCCCATGCGCATTTCAGTCCGTCGTCACAGTACGAGTATCGCTGTCCACCCACAACTCCCGGACCGTGGCCCCGGTCAGCTCGCGCAGGACAGCCGCCAGATCTGCCCGGGCCTGAAGAATCCGCATATGGTTCACCCCCCGAAAACCATCAATCGGGAAAAACAGATTCGTGCTTGCGGCGGTTGCTTTGGAGTATTCGCCCTGGCGCCAGATCCAGCGCCGGGTGCGGATTTCTTGTCCATCGGCGTAAACGATTTCGCCCGGGTCCACTGCCTCCGCGACGGTTGTGCCGAAGGGAGTAAAGATGTCACCTTCCCTGGACATTCTTACTTCGATCGAACCGGTGCAGCAGTCAAGATCATGCACCCCCAAAGGCAAGGTGTGCCTGAGGCCAGTGGTATTGGCCGTATCCACGGCCGGATTGATCGAAGGCAGCAAGCCTCCCTTGGCGATCCGCCCCACCATCGCCTCGATCGAGCTCGGAAATTTGTTGGGATTTATCCCCAACTTTTGAAATGCCTCCCGGTAGGGCAGAATGTCAGGGTGAGATTTCACGTTGGTTCCCACAAACTTGCACCGGGCAAATTCGATCGCTTCCGTCAATCCCCGAAGGATAACCTGCGCAGCCGGAGAACCAGCCTCGGGTTGCCGCACACCCCTGGCGATGATGACACCAAAACATGCCTCCGGTAGCCTGGCGAAGACCTCGCCGTCAACAACAAAAACTGTCATCGCTGGAATCCTCCTCACAACATTGTCGCACGAGGTGATCGTGCCGCCCGAAATAAACTTCATAGGACCGCGGTTCAGGAGAAAGCGGTCGCCGCACCTTAAAGCTCTTAAAGAATCCACCTCACGGCGGCGCGATAGTATACAGCACAGCCCCATATCCCGAGTTGTGCAATGGTCATGGTGTTTAAACAGGGCTAAAAATAAGCCATAAGATCCCACGTTCAGAACTTTGTACTCGTCAGTCCCCATCTGAGATTTTACTTCGTCTTGTCGAGAAGTAACCTGGCCGTCGCTGGGACGTCCACCTTCTCGAAAGCACCTCGATTGATGAGTTGGGGCAAGTTCAAGCCGGTCGGGTGTGTCTTCTCGAATGCCTCGGCCTTTTCCATCCATGCTTTGATCGTAAGTCCGGCCTTAGTGGGCAACGCCATCAGAATGCTGTTGCCCGAGGAGGCGCATTTCACGACATGCAGTTCGGGAAAGACGGCGGAATAGGTCTTTAGCATATCGGGGTAATCGGCCTCCGCATCCCACAGGTTGGCGCAAGCCAGGCCCCCGTCCGCGAGGTGATCCTTGACCGACTTGAGGAATTCCTGGGTCGCCAGATGGTAGGGGATCGACGTGGCGCTGAAAGCGTCCAGGAAGATGATGTCGTACTTTTCCTTTGAATTCTCAATAAACTTGCGGCCGTCGCTCAAATGGACCATCTGACGGCTGTCCTCCCGGAAGAAAAAATATCTCGTAGCGACGTCGCGGATTTCAGGGTCGAGCTCTGCGGTTTCGATGACAGCGTCGGGAAGGAGTTTGTAAAGGTAGCGCTGCATGCACGCTCCGCCCAGACCGACGATCAGGATGCGCTTGCTCTTTGCCGCCATGGGCAGCACCGTCATGATGTGCCGCGAGTAGGAAAGCGTCAGTTCATCATGGTTATAGAGATTCATCTCGGATTGGATGGCATCCGTGCCATCGAACCGGCCGTCAAAGATAAGCTGTCGAAAACCATTGGCATTATCCTGGACAGTAATGAGCTGGTAGGAGCTCCTAACCTCATAGATAATCTGATCTCCCTGCGCCCGCAAAGGCGCAGAAAGGCACGTGCACAGAATCAGGGCAGACAACAACCGGCGGGTGGATATATCGGGGATCATGGACTCCATTGTAACAGACACCGGTAGGCAATTGGCAACCAGTGTGTTCATGGCTTGAGCCCCCAATAACCATAGGTTCCGCCGGAGCCACCCGGCATTCTTGTGTCTGTTTTATGATCGAGGTATGATGACTCGAGAACTCTCAGTCTCAGCTAGAAGGAGCATCGCATATAGCCGGGGCGGCTGAATTCCGATTTGGCACATTTTTTCGGGAAAACCCGTGAAGCGTGTATTGGTTGTAGAAGACGATGCGTCGATTCACTTGGTAGTATGCAGGTATCTGGAGTCCGCCGGGATTTCGACGGCAGGCGCGACGGATGGGGTCGAAGCGCTCAACCAGATCCGCCGGGAACATTTCGACCTCATCCTGCTCGATCTGGGATTGCCTGGCATTCACGGGCTGGACATTTTGAAGCAGCTGCAAGACGAGGGCTCTCGTACCAAGGTCATCGTGATGACGGGAGACGATGCCCCGGAAACGATTCTGAAGGCCGTGCAGCGGCAGGTGTGCCGATATATTTTAAAGCCTCTCGACATGAAGTCCCTGGTGGAACTGGTGCAGTATGAGCTGGCAACCCAAACCTTGCCCGGACCCATTGAAGTCCTCTCGGCCCGGCCCGAATGGATCGAACTCCTGGTTCCGTGTGATCTCACTTCCGCCGATCGTATTCAGGGCTTCATGCGCCACATGGAATCGGATTTGCCGGAGCACGTGCGCGATTCGATCGGCAGGGCTTTTCGCGAGTTGCTCCTCAATGCAATCGAGTGGGGCGGGAAACTGGATCCTAATCACAAGGTGCGGATCTCTTACCTGAGGGCCCGGCGGATGCTGATGTATCGCATCGCCGACCCGGGTCCCGGCTTCAATATGGAAACCCTGCCGCACGCCGCTCTGGGCAATCCGCAGGAAAATCCACTGGGACACCTTGAGATCCGCAAGGAAATGGGGCTGCGGCCAGGCGGCTTCGGCATCATGCTGGTACAGTCGCTTGTGGACGAGCTCATTTACAATGAGGCCAGGAATGAAGTGGTGTTGGTGAAATACCTGGATTGACGGCTGTTTCAAACTCCCGCGGCGGTAACATTCTCGGGTCATAAGGGTCCGGGGACAATCCTTAAACTCGTGGTATAACTGCTCACGCACCGGCTGAAAAAATCCGATAAATTGCTGGTCGCGGTGCAATTGCGGGTCGAATGCATAGGAATATTAGGAGGATTTTTTACCATGGAATTTATAAATTACCCGGCTGAAAGGGTCTTTCAAACTCTCAAGAAACACATCCTGGTGGATGGGTTCCACGTCATTATCGATCTGCAGAAGAGCCACGGTTCCTTCATCGTGGACGCGGCAAGCGGCAGGGAGTATCTGGATTTCTATTCCTATTTTGCTTCACTGCCTATCGGACACAATCATCCCAAGCTTCTGGAAGACCAACGATTCATGGAAGCGCTGCGCTGGGCGGCAGTTGCCAATCCTGCAAACTCCGATATCTACTGCAAAGAATACGCCGCATTTGTAGAGCAGTTCGCGCGCTATGTAAAACCCGCCCACATGAAATACATGTTTTTTGTAGCCGGCGGCGCCCTGGCCATCGAGAACGCGCTGAAAACAGCTTTCGACTGGAAAGTCCGGAAAAACATGCGCAAGGGGATACCGGGCGAAAAAGGCCATCAGGTCATTCATTTCAAAGACGCTTTCCACGGCCGTTCCGGGTACACCATGTCTCTGACCAATACGGACCCGAACAAGACCGACTACTACCCCAAGTTCAAGTGGCCACGCATCATCAATCCTAAACTCTCCTTTCCGATCACAGACCAGGTCCTGCGGGATGTAGAAAAGGTTGAGCAGGAGGCGGTTCATCAGATCAAGGCCGCTGTCAAAGACAACCGCGACGATATCGCATGCCTTATCATTGAACCTATCCAGGGTGAAGGCGGAGACAATCATTTCCGCAAAGAATTCATGCAACAGCTCCGTCAGCTGGCGGATGAGAACGAGTTCCTGCTGATCTGTGACGAAATCCAGTCGGGTATGGGCATTACCGGAAAGCTGTGGGCCTATGAGCACTTTGATATCAAGCCCGACATTATCGCTTTCGGCAAAAAGGCTCAGATCTGCGGCATCATGGCGTCGGACCGCCTCGATGACGTGGATGACCACGTATTCCGAAAATCAGGCCGCATCAACTCCACCTGGGGCGGCAACCTGGTTGATATGGTCCGCGGCGCCAAATATGCCGAGGTGATCGCTCAAGACCACCTCGTCGACAACGCGCGGGATATGGGGGCGGCCTTCCGGATTCGACTCGAAGACTTGTCCAGGAGATCGGGCGGGAAAATCAGCAATGTCCGAGGCAGAGGATTGTTCGTCGCTTACGATATGGCGGACGGGAAAACCAGGGATCAGTTCCGTAGCCGGTGCTGGGAAAATGGCCTGGCAACGCTCTCGAGCGGAATACGTTCCGTTCGGTTCCGCGGCTGCCTGAACGTTACGGAAACCGAAATCGATAAGGCCATGTCCCTGATAGAAAAATCCCTCTAGGAGCCCGTCCGAGAATTAGGAGGGGTCGCGCGCAGGGGGCTTGGGGGGCGAGCTCAAGGCGCGAGGAGGAGGCGATGTCGGTGCACATCGTTGACGACGAGCAACGCGGAGATCGCCCCGCAATCCCCATGCGCCCTTCGGGTTCCGGCGGCGCGGGGGCATCTGCGGCATTGGCGCTCCTCGACGATATA
>JBGQNR010000146.1:0-16099 GCA_041501225.1 Acidobacteriota bacterium | reverse complement strand
TGTGGTTTCTTTTGTTCACCTGGAATGTGCTCCTTTTGGTTGTAGTGGTTATTTGCAATATCCTATTATAACCAATAACGACGCACATTCCAGGTTGTTTCATCTTTTTTCGCTAAAAACTCACGCTGGTTTGCGGCCTAGCCTTCGATCGGATCCTCACCCGCAAAGTGGCCCTGAAGTTGCTTCGCGCAGAATTCAGTCAGGATGAGAATCGGTTCCGGCGTTTCCTGCAGGAAGCCAGAGCCATCTCTCTGTTGAATCATCCGAATGTCATCACGATTTATGACGTCACGGAGGTGGATGGCAAACACATCATTGCCACGGAATACATTGAAGGTCAGACCCTAAGTCAATGGATGAGCCAGTCACGGCTGACCCTGCCGGCCGCCGTCGATATAGTAGCTCAGGCCGCAGCTGGGCTCGTGGCAGCGCATGCCGCCGGCATCGTCCATCGCGACATCAAACCCAAGAACATCATGGTACGCCCCGATGGCGTAGCGAAGGTTCTCGACTTCGGCGTGTCAAAACTGACGACCATCCAGGCACCGGTCCCACTCGATGGCCCGACCTTGGACTCCTTTGTACCCGACAAGGGTGCCATCATGGGCACCATCGCTTATATGTCGCCCGAGCAATTGCGCGGCCAGGAAGTGGATGGCCGAGCAGACATATTCAGCCTGGGAGTCGTGCTATACGAACTCGTTGCCGGCCAGCCTCCTTTCCTGGGACCATCGGTGAGCGACCTGATCGCGGCCATCCTTACGGCAGAACCGGCGGCATTGGTGGAATGCGAGCAGATTCCCGCCGAGCTCTGTCAGATCCTCCGCAAGGCCATGAAGAAAGATCCGAATGAGCGCTATCCGACCTGCCAGGATATGCTCGCGGATCTCAAATCCATGCAGCGGAAACTCGAGTGGAAGTCAGAGGCAAGACTCCCGAACGCCTTTGCCGAAGATAGAAAAAAGGGCAAGGTCATGGAGGGCGATGACAGAGGAAAAAACCGCAGAATCGGCAGTCTGTTGACCTTGGCTATTCTCGTGAGTGTATTAGCCGTAGCTGGCTATAGATTGTTTGATTTTCTGTACCGGAAAGCGCCGACCGGCCCCGAATACCACATGTTGTCCTTCACTGGAAAAGCCGGTTTGTCGGCGGCTATATCCCCCGACGGCAAGTACGTAGCCTACGTGGCGGAAAACGCCGGGAAGCAGAGCATCTGGCTTTACCAGGTCGCCACGGCCGTCGCGACTGAAATAGTGCCGCCGGGAGAATGGGGATATGCAGGGATCGCGTTTTCCCAGGATAACAACTACTACATCTATTATGTTCAAATCGACGGAAAGGGCCATTCGACGCTCTATCAAAGACCAATGCTCGCGGATTCACCCACGGAAATATTGCAGAATGTGAGTGGTCCCATCGCCTGGTCTGCCGATGGACAGCAGTTCGCTTTTGTGCGCGACAGTCAGCAACTGATGCTCTGTAATGCCGATGGCAGGGGCGAACAGACCCTTGCCACACTTCAGGATGACGAAATCTGGCTCTATCCCAGTTGGTCGCCGCTGGGGAATGCAATAGCCTGTAGTGTCGGCAGCAACCAAACTGCCAAGGGTCACATAAAAATTGTGAACGTCCGTGACAAAACATCAAAGATCTTTGCTACACCTCCCGCGCTTAAGATTACTTGGATTGCCTGGCTGCAGGACGGGAGCGGTCTACTGGCAAGTGCGAGGAGCGAAGATTCCATTCTATCCAGGATCTGGCTCCTTCCCTACCCGGAAGGGGAGCCGCAGCCGATTACCAGGGAGGTGAGCAGTTATTACGGTTTGAGCGTCACAAGAGATTCCAGATCGTTCGTAACCGTGCAGAATCAACGACATTCCAACCTCTGGGTGGCTCCGGCTGGCGGAACCGCTCGTGCAACCCAGATTACTCAGGTCATGTATAAGGATGAGGGTATTTCGGGAATTTCCTGGACCCCTGATAATCGGATTGTTTACGTATCGAGAATGTTCGGTCATCGCGATATTTGGATAGTGGCGGCGGATGGCACCAATCCAAAACAACTTACGATGAATGCTCGTGAAAACTCCTTCCCGTGCGTCTCGCCCGATGGTCGATTGATCGCATTTGTTTCAGACCGTGAGGGTATCAACAACATATGGAAAATGGACATCGATGGCAAAAACCAGATCCAGTTGACCCGCGGTGGCGGGAGGCAGCCGCAGTGGTCAGGGAGCGGTGAATGGGTCATTTATGAGGTGTCAAAAGGACCAGCTGCAACACTCTGGAAAGTAGCCAAGGATGGGGGCAAACCATCACCCATGGTGGACGCAGATTCAGAATTGCCGGCTGTCTCACCGGATGGCAAAGAGGTGGCCTTTTACCAGAATTTTTATAATCCACGCGCCCCCTTAAAGATTTCCGTCGCTCCGATCGCAGGAGGGCCCCTGCGAACACTGATCGATACCTGGCTTCATGGCAGAATCTATCGATGGCACCCTAGCGGCCTTTCCCTGACGTACATCGACACCCGCGACGGCTTCTCCGACATCTGGAACCAGCCGCTCAACAACGAGCCACCGACCCGTCTCACGGATCTCAGGCAAGCACGGATTTTCATGTTTGATTGGTCGCGCGACGGCAAACTTGCCTGTTCGTGCGGTGATGAGACTTTTGACATTGTTCTGATCAGCAACTTCAAGCAGTAGAAGGCTGCAGTGAAAGCAGCCCCAAAGAACGCGCAAGTAGAACCAAGAACCAAGGTGAATTCCTGACTCTAAACTTACAAACCAAGGGAGAAATCGTATGCCGACTCGCAGTATTTTTGATTGCCATAGCCCCATTTGTGATTATGTGTTTGAGCACAGCGATTGTTGTTGTATTCCCGGCTCAATTGGGGATTGCTTCAACGCGGAATTTGCCGTAGCAAGAAAATCCCCCTTTCATTCTCAAGATCTCATCGAGGCTACCGCTGAACTCAAAAACGCAATAAAAAACATATTTAACAAATCCGACTGGAGGAAAAAACTCAGAGAAGGGCGAAAGCTGGCATTCATCAAAACCCCTGATGGTCTATTGTTGGTTTGGGTCAAGCGCTGCAAGTTGATTAATGCTCATAGTAAGCCTCGTGATATCCGCAAGGCACTCAAGTTGAAAGGTTGACGTTTGGAGAATTGCTCCGGGAGATTGTGGATCCGGGGTACCCGACCGCTCACCAGGGTGAGCGGTCGGACGGGCTCCTAGAGTTGTTCGAAGTGCCCGTCCTCTTCCAGAACCGGCTTTGATTCCACGCGTGACAAACAGAGAGTAACCAGGAAGGTACCCACTACCACCACAAGCATGAGTATCACTACATTCTGCCGCAGATTCACGAGCGGACTCACCACACTCTGGACCGGACTCGAGATCGTCAGCATCCAGTTCAGGTGAGGGTACATATCCAGGAAACTGCGGGCATTCAAGCCATAAATAGTCCGAGGCTCCGACTGGGTGATAACGTATCGTTTCCCCTTTTCCCTCGCATTAAAGATGTCGGATATTCCCGGAAACGGCCGCTTGTCCGGGTAGCCAAAACCGGGCGCAGAGATCACGGTTCCGTCAGCGCGGATAAGCGCAGCGGTACCTTCGAAGCTGGAGCGGAGGGATCCAATCAGCGAGTGGATTTCCTGCGCGTCGATGCCGACCATGATGACCCCCATTACGCCGCCTTTCGGATCGACAAACGGCTGGGCAATATCGAAAAGATAAGACCGCGCGCTCTCGTGGAAATGAATGTCCCCGACGTAGATAGCCCCCTTCTGGCCATCGGAATACGCCGACTTCCACCACTCGTCATTGGCATGATGAAAATCGGATGTTTTTCCTGTGGCCGCGATGGTCCGGCCCAGGAAGTCCGTCACGATAATCTCGCGATAGGGCGCGCGGATCGTTGCGTAGCGTCTGAGGAATTCCGAGGCAGGGTTGTCGAGGACGGCACTCACTTCCGGGGATTTGTAATCCAAATTGTGCCAGCGCTGGCCGATCGCGACGATTTCCTTGCGCACTTCCTTCAAATCGCGACCCAGGTCGAGGTTTTTCTTCTCAATTGCTGCTCTGAGAACCGGGACCTCCGTAAGTCCGGCAATCTCGATGATTTGATTCTCCAGGTACGTGTTCAGGTAGTTGTATGCCATTTCCGCCGCTTCGGCGAGGCCTGCTCCTTGGGTTTCAAGGTAAGTCTCCTGATAACTGCTGAACAGCCACCAGGTTCCCAGCAGGAATGGGATGACGGCAATGAGCAAGAGGATCGACATCATGCGAAAATCTATGACGAATTTTAGGTTGGCCTTGGTGAGTTTCATGGGGTCCTCCTTCCGAAAAGAAAGTTGGACATCTGGGAAACCACGCGGGGGTTGCCAGGGTGATTGACCGAGGCAGCGGCTCGCCAACGGCAATGTGAAGTCTTGTGCCGATCATACTACTGAATCCCTCTAATATCCATAAAGCCTTATACACAAACCCGCATTAGATCATACCCCGTGGGATTAGGGAATGTGCAGCAATTCAGGTCTCAGATGAACGTGGGTTTTTCTTTGGACTTGGTCCAGCGGCAAACCATGAGGTAGGCGGGATAGCTGATCGCCATCAGGGCGAGCGTGTAGAGGCTGCTCGTAGGGTCGCTAATGATGTTTCCGATCAGGAAGAAGATGCACGCACCCAGGAGCAGCACCGTCGTCCAGGGATAGCCCCGGGTTCGGTATGGGCGCGCCAGGCCAGGTTCGCGACGACGCAGGGCGAGGAGCGCAAGAAAACCGGAGGCATCGACGGCAATGAAAAGGAACGCGGCGACAGCAACCAGCAAGTCAAAAGTCCCGGTGAAGATCATCAGCAGGGCAGCTGCCGTGGTCAGCAACATGGCGAAACGCGGAGTTCCCCCGGCGTTGACGGCGGCCGCCCGCCGGATAAACAGCCGGTCGCGACTCATGGCAAACAGGATCCGCGTAGACATCATTAGCGTGGCATTGATGATGCTAAGCAGCGATAGCGCGGAGAGTGCGGTAATGATCTGCTCCCCCAGCCTGCCAAAAAGATCGCGGGTAACCTCCGCCGCAGGAAACGGCGATGAAGCGAGCCGGCCCAACGGCAGCGCATACATCAGCGCAATGTTAATCAGCAGGTAGATGGCGAGCGTACAGAGGACACCGCCAAAAGCTGAACGCGGCAGATTGCGGCCAGGATTGCGATCCTCTTCCGTGAAGTACACCGCACAGTACCAGCCGTCGTAGGTGTAAATCACGCTCTGCAGCGCCAAGATTACGCTTGCGAATAGCGCTCCGGTTGTGGCTGGGAGTGCCGGCTCGGGATAGGATCCGCGTGTCACCGACGCAGCGGGGTAAAAGCAGGCTGCCACGAAGACAAGCAGGCCAAGCGCTTTGAGTGCACTGGTGATTTCCTGGGTGCGGCTGCTCGAGCGCAGGCCAATCCACTGCAGGACGGCAAATGCCAGGACGGTGGCGACCGCAACCCACCGATCGAGTCCGGGCCGGCGCGGCAGGAGCGCTGCCATGAATTCGCCGGTCGCGATTGCCAGGACGGCGATAGTCGCACATTGCGACAGCCAGTCGCTCCATCCCACAGTAAAGCCGACATACTCGCCAAATGCACGGCGTGACCATACATACCACCCTCCTGCGCGCGGAACCGCGGTGCCTAGCTCAACTACGGCGTTCGTGCCCAGAATGGCATACATGCCGCCGGCCACCCAGATCGCAACGATGAGCCAGGGACTGCCGAGCCGGGATGCAACCGTACCCGGCGTGCGCAGGATGCCAACTCCGATCGTGCCGCCCAGGGTGACGGCAATCCCAAAGCTGACGCCAAGCATCCGGCGAAGGCTGCCCATATCCGGCGAGGAGGAGTTTTTGTTATCCAAGAGCCCTTTCAATGCCCCATGTAGACGGCTTGAGCAGGACCGGCGCCATATTCACCCTACCGGTTTAACGCGTCCGGCGGAAACGCCTCCAGCATGGCGGCGACGTTTTCCTCCGGGATGTCGGATTGCATGCGATGCGATGGCCCCAGGATCAGCCCAGTCCCGTCAGGAGCAAGATTCCGCATGCAGTCCAAGGTGGCTTCCCGGACTTGGACAGGCGTTCCCGTCGGCAGGACCATCTGTGTGGATATGCCCCCGTAGAAGCTGAACTGCGTGCCGAATTCACGATAGAGGCGCGTATGCCCCGGCAACAAGTTATTGATCATAGACAGTCAAGCATCCAATTTACAGGAATTTCTGACGTCCTATGGAAGCGTCGATCCCCCGCGGGTTTCAGGATCAGCGGAAACTGAAGCGCCTCACCGCCCGGAATGTGCGCCTACTTTGCAGGCCGGAGCAGCTGGATGTCGCTGGCAAGCCTGATGCTGAAGGTTTTACCCGTCTGGGGATCGGCGGACGGGCTCTGGCCTGTCAGCGTAATCCGGATCCTGGTCACTTGATCGCCGCTGATCGCAGCTCCGCCGTTTTTGTCAAAATATTGCATCGAGAGTGCTGTGATATTGCTGGCGATTGGCTGTCCGTTGATTTGAACCGTGCCTGCATTCACATCAAAATTGACCGTGACATCTTCGCCCGAATCCATGGTGTCCCCATCGGGATCCCCTTTATCGGGATCTGGAGGGTTTCCGGTGCCGGCTGAGCCCGTTAGATCCGCGCGAACACGCACGTGAGTTGCTCTCATTTCGCTGATACCCGGGAAACCGACATTGAGCTGGTCGTTCCCCGCTTGCTGGAGGATCCGCTCGAGGGTCATCATCGAGTAGCGCGTTCCTTCAAGCACTCCCTGAACCTCCACCTGGTAGCTAGCTGTCCGCTGAGTTTGGCTCAAGATGCCACAGACTGACCCGGCAACGACAAGAAGGATTAGAGAGCACAACATGAATTCGATCAGACTGAAGCCTTGCTTTGATAGAACCATACCAACGCCGAAGGAGTTCTCTGTCTTCAGTGCAGAAAGGTCGGCGGTTGCCATTAGTTTCTCGGGCTGAAGATGCCGGCAACGATCGCCGCCTTATTAAGATAAGCCCTGTAGTTCGCCCCATTGGCAGCGTTGATGGGCTTAACGATGACGACAACCTGCCTGGCGACAAGGCTCTTTCCGGGCCGGGGATCAGCAACCATGCTTACCTGCCAGGTGACACTGAAGCGGTTCAGAACCGCGCCAGTCAGAGGATTGACAACCGGCACAAGATCCGGCCCATGATTCCCGTTCGTCAATTCTGCCGCTCCGGGATTCCGCGCATATAGGTCGGCCAGAAACTCGAGCTTGTCTTGCGCCACAACCGCGATGCTCCCCTTGGACCGGGCGAGGGACGCCGAACACACGGCAGAATAGATGAACTGCGCAGCCGCCAGCAAGCCGAAGGTGAGAATCAGAGTGGCGATCAGCAACTCGGCAAGCGAGAAGCCGTTCACCACCTGGTCAGTCCGGCTTCCTTGCCCGCATTTCGCGCACGAAGGTCCTGCCGGCACGTGGAAGCTCATAACGTGAACTCTCCCTAATCTCACTTGTATGCATAGTGTTTCTTGAGAGCCTGATTTTTTTCAGATTTTATTCGTGTTTCGGGCTAGCACGCCCGTAAGAGACGGAGCGTCTTCGTCTGGGTGGCGGGAAGGTCAAAAAAGCCTCAGGGGGCTTGGTAGCCCCCTGAGTGTTATGACCTTTTAGATCGGATATGAATGGAAGCGGGTATCAAGGATGATTCGACATAAATCCGGTGATTGCCTATTTGAAAACCTCCATTCCGGTGAAATCCCGATTGAGCTCAAAACTCTTGAGAATGCGCAGGTCGTCTTCATGCGTTTCTCCCAATACCACGCGCGCGATCAGTTCGCCCAGCCCCGGCCCGAGCATGAAACCCTGGCCGCACATGCCGATGGCATTGATAAATCCGGGCAGTTCATCCTTGCAGCCCACAATCGGGAAACCATCGGGTGTATTGGAATACTGGCCACGCCATGCCCGCCGCACCTTCAGGTTTGTCAGCCGCGGGTAGAGATTCACCATTCGCTTCGCCACCATCGGGAAGAAATCGGAGGTTGAATCATCGTCGGTGCCATAAATGGCGGGGTCAGGAGTAATGCAGAACACGACCTGCCCTTCGGCGTTCTGATAGAAATAATAGTTTTTGGAATCCTTCGACGGACGCATGTCGACAACCATGGGCCAGAAGAATCGCTGCACAGGTTCGCTGATCGCCGCTTCGTGGCAATCGGGTTGGATCGGATATTTCTGCCCAACCATGGCGGCGATGTCAGCCCCTTCGTTCCCGGCGGCATTGACGACGCAGCCGGTACGGTACGTCTGCTTGCGGGTTTTCACCTGGAAACTACTGCCGTTGCAGGCGTCAATTGCGGTGACCGTTTCGCCAAAATGGTAATGGGCGCCGTTCTCGAGGCTCTTGAAGTAAAACCGTTAAGCGCCAGCAGCGGGGATGCCGAACCGTCGACGGGTGAATACGTGGAACCGCGCAGCCCGTCCATGTTGATTCCCGGCACCAAATCGTTGTACTCCTCGGGGGAAACCCAGCGAATATCCAGACCGTAGGAATGCTGGATCTTCATCAAGTCCTTCAGCTTTTTCTCATCGGCGTCTGAGTAGGCCGGGTAACTGTAACCGTTCTGGAGCCAGCCGATATCGTCTCCGTGCTGTTCGTGCCAGTGGGAAAAAATCTCGATGCTGCGCAGGCAGACCCTGATCTTGCCGAAGTCGGAGTGGGTGGCGCGAATGCCGCCGATGGCTTTCTTGTTGTTCCTTTGCCCCGGCGACGGGCAGGGGTCGAGCACGAGGGTCGACAATTTCCTGGCAGCAAGCGCCATGGCCGCAGGCACGCCGACCGAGCCGGCGCCGATGACAATGACATCATAGCTAGCCATTCCGCTCTCCTTGGCCCACTCCCGCCAGAATGCCGAGCGGAACCTCAACAAATACGGGCCGTTTGGTGTTCATCGTCACGCGTTCGAGGGGAATGCCTTCCTGCCGGAAAACACTCTTGATGATGCCTTCGCAGGTTTTGCTGCCGCAAGCGCCCATGCCGGCGCGCGTCACGGCTTTGATCTGATTGATGTCGGTGATGCCCTTCCTCACAAGCTCACGAACCTCGCCGATGGTGACGCGCTCACAGAGGCACAACTTGGCTGCATCCGCTCCTATCGCAGGAAGGATCGTGTCGGGCAAAGAAGCGGTGACGGATTCATCCTGGATGCGGAAGGAAACGACCTTTTTGGCCAGCGCTTTTGGTGCCCGGATTTTGATCAGCTGGGTCTTGTTCTTTTTGTTGTTGAGGACCGCCGTGACCTCCATGTAGCCCAGCACGCCGCCGTTGATGTCGACCGTTCTGACCTTTTCCCCTTTTTTCACGGGAAAGTTCGAGACCTCATAGGGCACGGTCACCTCAGGCAGATCTTGATCCTTGCGGTAATCCACCAGCGTGATCGCGAGCCCCGGACATATCGTGACGCACTTCAAACAGCCGCTGCAGCCGCCTTCTCCGCCGACGTACGACGGGAGCCCCATGAGCGGATCGCCTTCGGCCCGAATCGACTCGGAGGGGCAGACGGTGATGCAGGGATTGCACGGAATCTCCTGCAGGCAGTGGATCACGGGCATCACGCCCGATTCCGCTTCAGGGAACTTCTGCTCATATGTCTTTCCAGGATGCGATTTGAGAACTTCCGCCTTGGCATGCCAGCTTTCAGGAATGCCGGCCCTATCGGCGCCAAGTGCGGCGGCGATCTCCAGTCCGGCGATCCGTCCGTTGAACATGGCCGAAGAAGCCTCCGCAATCTCGAGCGCGTCGCCGACAGCGTGCACGGGAATGCCGGCCATCTCAGCCTCGCGGGTGAACTCATCGATCGGGTTTAAACCCACTGCGATCAGGATCGTGTCGCACGCAAAGGTCTTTTCGGTCCCCGGGATCGGATTGAAATTGCGGTCGACTTCTGTAATCGTGACCGACTCGACGTTTTCGTCGCCGTTCGCAGAGAGAATGGTGTGGCGCGTGTAGATGGGTATGCCCAGCCGCTTGAGCTTGTCGGCGTGCACCTTGTAGCCGCCGCATTCCGGCAGGGCCTCCGCCAGGCCAACGACGCCAATCCCCGCCTGCAGAGCATGGTAGCCGGCAATCAGGCCCACGTTGCCGCCGCCTACGATGAAGAGCTTGGCGGAAGGGCGTACCAGGTCGCGATTGGCGAGGGTTTGAAAAGCGCCCGCCCCATAAATCCCGACCAGGCTGTTGCCGGAAAAACTCAGGAACTTTTCCCGCGCACCCGCCGCATTGAGAATGATCCCGGGCACAACCAGCTTGTAGGCCCCGTCTTTGAGAACTCCGACCTTCTTGTCCTTGAAAATGAAAAGCGCCGTGCTGTTCAACCAGACAGTGATGTGAGGATTGCCGTCGACGGTTTCGGCAAGCATCTGGCCGATCCGATTGCCGCGGGTGCCGGCATGGGAATCCTCCACCGAGCCGAAGAACTTGTGCGTTTGCAGCACCAGCTTCCCGCCCAGTTCATTCTTGTCGTCAATAATAAGTGTCCCGATTCCCTTCGCGCCCAGTTCGATGGCAGCCGACGTCCCAGCCGGGCCGCCACCGATAATGAGGACATCGGTTTCGATCTCCTCCGTGTCCGTCAGAACCGGCACTGCGGCAATCCGTGGCAGTTCGGGAAGACCATCGACGCTTTCCACGATCATGTTTTCCCGGATAGCCGTCATGCATGACTTGACCGGAACGCCGTTCGCGATCACGGCGCACTTGGAGCACTGGCCGTTGGCACAGAAAATTCCCTGGGCCGTGCCATCACGGTGATGGCGGCCGAATACCTTGACGCCGTTTGCGATCAGGGCCGAGGAAATCATCTCGTTGGGCTTGGCCGTCATCGGGCGCATATTCCAGTAGAATCGGACGTCGGGCCGCTCCTCGACCGGCAGAATGGGGTGCTCGCTGATGCGGTAGTTCTCCATGTCGACTCCTCGCGCGTCCGTAACAATCTCTCCCGGTTGACTGGCACGCTGGGTTTACCACAGAGAGGCGTGCCGGGTCAACCATTTGTAAAAACATATCGTCATTTTTCTTGACAAAATTTGCATGAAAGCCAATATTTTAGGAGCATGTCAAAATTCGAATACGAGAAAAACACCGCACGGCAGCGCCTGCCCCGGGGGAAGGAGGGCGAGCGTGGATCCGTTTCCAGGCTTGGCCTGGCTCCCAAGGACAAGGCCATCCTGGCCGAACTGGGCCTGGATGCCAGGCAAAATCTGACCGGGCTGGCGCGGAAAGTCCATCTGTCGAAACAGGTGGTGAGCTATCGCATCAAGCAGCTCGAAAAAATGAACATCATCCGCGGCTACCATGCCATCCCGGATGTATATCGCCTGGGCAAAGCCCATTTCCGCGTCTTCGTCAAATACCACCAGCTCAACACCGAGACCGAAGCCAGGCTGGTCAGGGAGCTGAGCCGCTGTCCCGAGATCTCCTGGCTGACGCTGCTGGATGGAGACTTCGATCTCGAGTTTGTGGTCTGGTCGGGCAACATCATGCAATTCGAAGCGATATACGACGAGATCCTTGCCCGCTTCGGTCGCTACTTCCACGAAAAGTACTTTTCGATCGGCACGCGCGTCGAATACCTCCCGCTCCGGTTTCTGAACCCGGGTGGGCGTGCCGGCCGCAGCCTCGTTTTCGGGGGGACTTACGATCAAAGGAACCTGAACGACCAGGACAAGAAAATCCTCTATGAGCTCAATCGCAACGGCCGCATTTCCCTGGCCGACCTGGCCAAAAAATTGGCGATCTCGGTCCCGGTCGTCAAGAGCCGACTCAAGGAGTTCCTGGAAAGCGGGGTCATCATAGGCTTTGGCATGAAGATCGATCACAAGCGCCTGGGGCTGACCTACCGCAAGGTGCTGCTGAAGCTGAATATCCCAGCCAAGGAGAAAATCGATCGCATTACTGCCTACCTGCGCCGGCAGGAGAGCGTCATCTTTCTGGTCAAGACGATAGGCGCCTATGATTTCGAGTTCGAGTTACTGACGGAATCCAACGAGGAGTTTTATCATTTCATGAAGGCCTTCCGATCCCGATTCGCCGCTGACATCAAATTCCATAGCAACGTCATCGTCCACGACGAACTGAAATACGGCCAACTATCGCTGCGCACACTCTAGCTGCCTGCAAAACACCAACGACACTCTATACCCTGTTCCGAAAATAACTTGGCTCAAAACTGCAAAAGCAGCCACGAATGCCACGAATAGTACGAATTTTTGCTGGCCCGGAAGGGCGGTGCTTCGCACCTATTCGTGTCATTCGTGGCTGCCTTAACAAGACCATTGATTTTCATGCGCCTGGGTGCGTGCCACGCGCATGAGGGGCTGCTCGCGCTGCTCATGCGTTTCGCGGCGGTTATTTCTTCTCTTCGGCCTGCCTGCTGAAGGTCTCGGTTGAGGTTATTTGTCCTCTGGGCGTCGATCGGTTGGTTTTCAGGGTCAGAGTTTTTCCATCTTTTGACAGGGTCAGCTCCTGCTTGACCACGATATTCAGACGCGCTGCATCGTTGGAGCCGGATGGCTGTTGTGTCCCCAGAGTCACCAGTTTTTCCTTGTCCCATGAGGTCCTTGACTTCAGTTCTCCCCCCCCAGGCGTAAGGGCACGGTTCACGCTCTCGCTCCCGTCCAGTTTGAAAACCTGTACAAAATCCTGCTCCTTTCCGGCAGGATTGCTTACTTTATGTATCACTTTAATTTCACTATCGGATTGTTCGATGACAATAGCAGAATCTGTCATCCTGACAGCTTCACCGGGATCTTCGCCGCGGCCACCCCCACGGCGTCCGCCTCCCGGATACCCTCCACCCGGATAGCGTCCGCCGCCTCCCGTTCCCCCGCCGCCGCGGCGTCTGCCGGCTCCTCCTATACCGCCGCCCCCCAGCCCGGATGTCGGAGTTGATTGGTCAGTCTTGCTCTTGGTTAAAACCCAGGATCCGCTGAAGTTGATTTTTTTTGAGCCCTTTTCCGAAGCCCAAATCCAAGCCCCCCAAAACAACCAGAGGCTTGCAAGCAAGATCAAGCTCCTCTTCATTCTCCCTCCTTCCGGCTGGACGGAACGTGCCTTCTCGTTTAAGATCCATAAGAAATTACGTTGGAGCACGCCGTCTATTACATCCTAAGGCAATAATTATTGTCCCCGTTCCGCGAGCGGGATCATGATGCCTCCTGATTTCTGATTCTTTTGGTGGAGTCCGCCGATGACCTTGAAGTGGTTCTCCCTGGCCGGATTCGTGATCCTGGTTCTCGCCGTGCTCGGCCTGATTGCGCAGGGCGCCATCCTGGCCGGCACTCCGATCATGATCGCGGCTCAGGCGGCTGCCGCCCTGCTCATGCTATGGGCGCGGCACACTTTCGGACTGCGCAGCTTCCACGCAGGAGCCAACCCGACGAAGGGTGGCCTGGTGACCACAGGTCCATTTCGGTACCTGCGGCATCCCATCTATGCCGCCATTCTCCTCTTTCTATCAGCGGCAGTGTTGTCCCACCTCTCGCTGGCGACCATCTCCCTGGCGTTGGTTTCCGCCATCGGCGTGGCCATGCGAATCTTCGCCGAGGAGCGCCTGCTGATCGAACGCTATCCGGAATATGCGGTGTACACCAAGCACACCAAGCGCATCATCCCGTTCTTACTCTGACTTTGAGTTTTATACTGATCGCTACTCAAGACTCAGCACCTTGTCCAAGCCTGACGCCGCGTTGACACTACCGGGAAGTCGTGGTAGGGTCCAAATTTCATCCGTAGGAGGCCCACATGCGACCGAAGCTGACGATCCTCAGCGAAACCATGGTGAATCAGATTATTCATGAGGCAATGGAGTTGCTTCGAGATCCGGGCGTGCGCGTCCACAACGAAGATGCGCTCTCGTTGCTTGCCGAGGCCGGAGCCACAATCGTTCGTGCGAATGGGGTGGCCCGCATTCCGGAGGCGATCGTGCGTAAGGCGCTCGAGACAGCCCCGGCAGAGTTTTACCTTTATAATCTCGACGGCAAGCGGGCGGTTCACTACGGCGGCGACAGCGTGCAATTCGATCCCGGATCTGCAGCACTTTCCATTCTCGACAGCCGCACGCAGCGGCAGCGCACACCGGTTACCGCCGACTTCGTGAGACTCGTGAAGTTGGTGGAGATGCTGCCCCAGATCGATGCCCAGAGTACCGCAATGATCTGCGGCGACGTTCCCAACGAAATCGGCGATCTCTACCGGCTCTACCTGGCGTTGAACTTCATGCGCAAGCCGGTCATCACCGGCGCCTTCCGCAAAGACACGTGGTGGACGATGCGCGAGATGCTGGTCGCTGTGGCGGGTGGATCGGCCGCGCTGGCGGAAAAACCGATTGCAGTCTTCGATGTCTGCCCGTCGCCGCCGCTGCTGTGGAGCGATCTGACCTGCCAGAACCTGATCGATTGCGCTCGCAACGGCATTCCCGCAGAGCTGGTGTCCATGCCGCTCGCAGGCGCGACGGCGCCGGTGACGCTGGCGGCTGCCGTCATCCAGCATGCGGCGGAATGCTTGAGCGGCATTGCCATCGGCCAACTCGCCAAGCCCGGCTCGCCCATTGTTTGGGGCGGTTCACCGGCGGCGTTCGACATGCGCGAAGGAACCACACCGATGGGGGATGTCGGCACCTGGCTCATCGATTGCGCCTATACGCAGGTAGGGAAAGCGTTGCGTCTCCCAACCCACGCCTATCTGGGAATGAGCGACGCCAAGATTGTAGATGCACAGTGCGGTCTGGAATCGGCGGGGGGCACAATCCTTGCCGCGCTCGCAGGCGTGAACATGGTCTCGGGTGCGGGCATGCTCGACTTCGAAAGCTGTCAGAGCCTCGAGAAGCTCGTCCTAGACGCAGAGGTCATCGGCATGGCGAAGCGGCTCATTGGCGGAGTCGAAGCGCGCGAGGAGCCGATTGCGCTCACCCTGATGCGCAAACTCGGACACCGTGCCGAATATCTGGGGGAGACACACACGTTGAAGTGGTTCAGCAAAGAACTTTATCTGCCATCGGAGGTGATTGACCGCGGGTCTCTCGACGCCTGGGAGCGCAAAGGATCCAAATCCGCTTTCCAGCGGGCGGCCGAACGCGTAGACCAGCTGGTGGCAAAATACCAGCAGCCGCAATTTCCAACCGAGCTCTGCGCCGAAATCCGGGCAATTACCAAGGCCGCCGCGCGCAAGTTCGGCATGGAGCATCTGCCTTCGCTCACGGATTGAAAGGAGCCAAGTCATGTCAAACGATTTATTGTCGCGGATCACCACAAGCCTCGTGGATGGCGATCCCGAATGGACCGTAGCGATTACCAGAGAGGCGCTCGCAGCCGGGATCGAGCCGCTGGCTATCATCGAGAGCGGGCTGGTCCCCGGCATGCGGATCGTGGGCGAGAAGTTCTCTTGCGGCGAATACTTTCTGCCCAATCTGATCGTGGCCGCCAACGGCATGAAACAAGCGATGCAACTCCTCGAACCGGAACTTCGCAACCGCCAGCAGGCTCTCAAATCCCTCGGCACAGTCGTGATCGGGACGGTGCAGGGCGACATCCATGAAATCGGAAAATCGCTGGTCGCTACCATGCTGGCAGCGAACGGTTTTGAAGTCCACGACCTGGGAGTCGATGTGCCCATCGATAAATTCGTCGGCACGGTCAAGCAGACCGGGGCCAATCTTGTCGGACTCTCTTCCCTGCTGACAACCACGATGGTGATGCAGAAGAAGATAATCGAAGCCCTTGCGGCCGCTGGCGTTCGCAACCAGGTGAAGGTGATGGTGGGAGGCGCCCCTGTAAGCCGTAAATGGGCGGAAGAAATCGGGGCCGATGGCTACGCCGAGGACGCCGTCGACGCCGTCGATCTGGCCATGAAGCTCGCTAGTTGGTAAAAGCAGCACTAGGCCCAAAACAAGCGAGGTTTGAACATGACCGCGGCCGTCGCAGTTGTTCTCAGTCGCTGGCCATTTTCCCCACGCTGATTGTTGCCCATTGACACGGCAATGCACATTCAAGACAGACTTCCGGCTCCTGTTTTC
>JBGQNR010000145.1:0-16162 GCA_041501225.1 Acidobacteriota bacterium | reverse complement strand
GCTGAAGGAAAAGAAAATCTGCGGCAGCAATACGGGTGGGCGCGCCACGATCGAGGAGATGCTGGCCTTTGCGGCACGGCATCGTATCGGCGCCACAGTGGAAGTCATGCCGATGGCACAAGTCAACGCTGCACTTGACAAGGTGCGCGCCGGCAAAGCCCGCTACCGCATGGTGCTGAAAGCTTAGAGGCATCTCAACCGAGCGCACCGCAGCCGGGTGGCAACAACAGACACCGCGAAGACCGCAAAGACCTCAAAGAATTGCAGTTATTCTTCTTCGCGATCTTCGTGGTCTTGGCGGTTCGATGTCTGTATATGATATTTTCACAGCTTCGAAGCGCCGCCCGGCGCGCACTTCTTCAATCAGGGTTCCGCTCGGCGGCGGGATTCTCCTTCTTCTGATCTTCCGGGCGAACGGGCGGCTTCCATTCTTTGCCCAGAACATATTTTTCTATCCAGGCGATCTCCTCCATATCGCGGATTCTGGAATGGTGCGGTTCACGGAATCCATGGGGCTCGCGCGGGAAACGGAGGAATTTCACGGGAACGTTATGGTCCTTGAGGCCGACATAGAACATCATGCTCTGGCCAATCGTGTCGGTCGTGTCGTTCTCACCGTGGAAGAGAATGGTCGGGGTCTGCGCGCTCTTGATATGCGTGTAAGAAGACTGTTCACGGTATCGGGCCGGATTATCCCAGGGCGTGCCGCCGATGTACCAGAGCTGCACGTCATGGTTAAATCCCATGGCATACTCTGACGACCAATCGGCGACCATGGCCCCCAGGCTTGCCGCCTTGAACCGGTTGGTTTGGGTAATCGTCCACCCGCCGAGTATGCCGCCGTAGCTCCAGCCTTTAATTCCCATCCTGTCGGGATCCACGATGCCTTTGGCAATAAGCATATCCACGCCGGTCATTAAATCCTGGTAGTCTCCCCCGCCGATGTCACGCATGTTGCCGCGCAGCAGCGCGTCGTTGTAGCCGCTCGATCCGCGCACATTGGGTGAGAGCGAGGCAAATCCCAGGCCGGCATAGATGTGATTGTTGGCGCTGAAACTGTAGGCGAAAACGCCCGCAGGGCCCCCGTGCACGTTGAGCATGAGGGGCAGCTTTGTCCCTTCCTTGTAATCCGCCGGGAGGTTCAAGATGCCTTCGATCTCCAACCCATCTTTGCTTTTCCATGACACCAGCTCGGTCCGGGCGAGCGCGAGCTTCGCAATCTGCGGATTCGCATGGGTCAGCTGCTTCTTCTGGCCGCTGCGCAGGTCGACGAGGTAGATGTCTCCCGGCGTGGAAGGATCGGAGTAGGTGCCGGCAGCGCGAGTGAAGTCGCGGCTGTAGCTGCCCGCGTTCATTACGCCCTTTTCATTGGTAACCGGGGTGACCTTCCCGCTGGCGACATCGAGACGGAAAACATTTCGGAAAGCGCGATTCGAACCTTCGAAGATAATGGATTTCTGATCAGGCATCCATTCATACCCGGAAGTGCCCCCTTCGAATGTCCCGGAAGCCAGGCGGATCTGGCGGGTAGCCATATCCATGATCCAGAGCTTGTTGTTGCGCAGATCCCAATCGGTGATTCCCGCAGCGGTGAATCCCAGTAGCTTCCCATCCGGAGACCATTTCGGCTGGCCCTCCGGCGCCTTGTTGTTCGTGAGGCGCGTCATCGTGCCGGAGGAGACATCGACCACGGCGATTTCAGATAGGTTGCCGGAGTTGCGCGCATCCTCAGTCCGGTATGTAAAAGCGACCTTGGTTCCGTCAGGAGAGGGATCATAGTTGCCGATGATCATCTTTTCTTTGGTGATCTTTTTCTCTTTCTTGGAGGCAAGCTCAAAGACCCAGAGCTCATTCCACTGGCCACGGCCCTGGCCATTGGGTCCCTCATCCACGGCAATCACGTCATCGCCGGCTTTTTCCGCAGTCTTCTGTTCCTGGCTTTTGAGCTCGTTGGCGACGAAGAAAATCGACTTTCCGTCCTCGGACCAGCGGAAAGAGTTCAGACCATCCTTGTGGTCGGTCAGCTTCACGGCCTCGCCGCCGTTGGCGCGGATCAGATAGATCTGCCGCCCTGCACTTTCGCCGCCTGCTGCAGCCCTCTCCCGGTTAGCCAGGAACGCAACGCTGGACGAATCCGGAGACCAGGCCGGCGCAGAGTCATTATCACCGGAGAGGAATTGAAATGGCTCCCCGCCCTCCGCAGGCATCATGAAAAAGCGGGATTCGCGCTTGTTATCCTTCCACTTGAGCTCGGAGCGCGAGTACAGGATCCATTTGCCATCGGGTGAGATCTGCGGACCGGAGACCTGAATCATGTCGAGCGCGTCATCGACCGTCATTGGCCGTTTGGCCTCCTGCGCCGACAACAGGGCAACCATCGCAACGGGGATCCAGAGCAGGTTCTTCACATACCATGAACACATAACATCCTCCATGAAAGGAATCAAAGCACCAACAGGATGCCGCATTCTATCACTAATCCGCACCGCAGAGCGTGCAGTCGCAGGTTCGCGGTTCTCAAAAATCAGGGGATAAATGTGTCCCACCTGCAGCAGCCGGGTGGCGACAGCAGTCACCGCAAAGACCGCAGAGACCTCAAAGAATTCCAGCTATTCTTCTTCGCGGTCTTCGTGGTCTTGGCGGTTTCATAGAGGTGGTGGGGCTGCATTGAACTTTTTCGGAGGTGATTGCGTTTTCATGATTAGAATTCCGGCTGTTCCAGTATTTTGCTCGCAAGGAGGTGACTCGTATGAGCGCCCTGGTGCAAGACTTGCGTTCCGGCCTGCGCAACATCCGCACGCACCTGGGCTTTACCGCGGTGGTAGTGATCATCCTGGCCCTCGGCATCGGGGCCAACACCACGATTTTCGGCGTCATTCATGCCCTCCTGTTCTTTCCGATGCCCTTCAAAGATGCGGAACAGCTTGTCTATGTCACTGAAACCAGCGAGCGTTCGCGCGGCGGAGGCACGACATCCTATCCGGCCTTTCTGGACTGGAAAGGTCAGAACCAGGTTTTCGAAGATATGGCCGGATTCGCTTCTGAAGCCGTCAACCTGGCAGGAGGAAGCGAACCGGAACGCCTCAGCAGCCTGCGCGTCTCGGGGAGTGCCCTCTCTCTGCTGGGGGCACAACCTGTTTGGGGCCGCGCCTTTCTGGCAAGCGAATTCACAGCCGAGGGCAGCCGGGCGGTGCTGCTGAGCCACAGTCTTTGGCAGCGGCGCTTTGGCGCCGATCGGGCCATCATTGGGCAAATCCTCAAGGTGAATGGCCAGGCGCACACGGTGGTTGGCATTCTGCCGGAGAATCTGAAGATGGCACTGGCTCTCGGCTTTGAGCCGGCCCTGTGGATGCCTCTGGTTCCCGCCCCTTATGAGGATCGCAGTGCCCGAACCTGCCTGGTGCTGGCGCGTCGGAAACCCGGAATCACTATGGAACGCGCGCGAGCAGATATGGAGGTGATTGCACGGCGCATCACTGCGTCTCATCCCGACACAAACAAAGGCTGGACGGCATCGGTCAGCCCTTTGCGCCCGGAAGTCGACACTGTGGCCTACGTCGTGCTGGCCATCCTGGTCGGCTCCATCCTCGCCCTCGTCTGTGCCAATGTGACCAACTTGCTGCTGGCCCGTGCGGTGGCGCGAGAAAGAGAGTTCGCGGTGCGGGCGGCTTTAGGCGCGAGCCGGATGCGCCTGGTATGCCAGTTGCTGACGGAAAACCTGATGCTCCTGCTCCTCGGTTGCGCCCTGGGAGTTCTGGCTGCCGTCTGGGCTTGCGATTGGATCAGCGCCCGTTTTATTGACACCAATCTGGGTTTGCTTCGGATCCGGATCGATGCGCCAGTCCTGGCCGCAACGGCGGTCTTGTTTCTTCTGGCGGGAACGATAGTGGGCCTGGTGCCTGCCCTGCAAATATCCGGAGCCGGATTGAGCCAGCCCTTGAAGGAAGGCAGCCGGAGTCTCTCAGGAGGCGTCTCGAAGCGCCGCTTTAAAAACTTCCTCGTCGCTTCTGAAGTAGCATTTTCGCTCCTGCTGTTGATGGGGGCGAGCCTGGCGGTAAAAAGCTGGTTCCAGCTCTGGAGCGTTGATCTCGGTTTCCGTCCCGAGAAGGTTCTTGCGATGAGGATCTCGCTCGCCGACCGGCAGTACCCGGACAGCGACCGGAAAATCGCCTTTTTCCAGCAGCTATTAGGACGCCTCGAATCCAGGCCGGAAGTCCGTTCTGCCGGCGTTGCCAGCGACTTGCCCACCGCCTCTCCCGAGCGCAGCTTCATCATTGGAGGGCGACCTTTGCCGGCGGTCGGTGAGGCGCCACAGGCGCGCTTCACTGCCGTGAGTGCCGGCTATTTCAACACTTTGGCAATTGCCGTAAAAACGGGGCGGCAATTTACGGAGCAGGATGTCACCACCTCACCTGCCGTGGCGATCGTCAATGAAAGCATGGTAGGCAGATATTGGACCGATCAAAACCCGATTGGCGGCAGGATCGATGTAGCAGGCAGGCTCCGAACTGTGGTCGGCGTGGTGGCAGACGTCCGCAGCATCCCGCTCAGCCGCAAACCTGTTCCGGAAATTTTTGTCCCATTCACGCAGGCCCCGGGCGGTGACATGGCCGTTGTGGCGGCAACAGCTCTCGCAGATCCGCTGGCAATCACGGCAGCGGTCAAGCAGGAGGTGCGCGCGATCGATCCCGACCAGCCGATATCGCGCATCATGACAATGGAGAGCGTCTGCTCCTCGAACATGGGCGTCATCAGGTTCGGAACTTCCGCTCTCAGCCTGGTAGCGTTCGGAGCCTTGATTCTAGCGGCTGTGGGCCTCTATGGGGTCCTGTCCTATGCGGTTTCTCAGCGCACCCACGAGATTGGCGTGCGCGTGGCGCTCGGCGCCGGGCCGCGTGACATCTTGGGATTGGTTCTGGGTCAAGGACTCACCCTCACGCTGTTCGGCATCGTTCCGGGATTGACAGCTTCCCTGGTACTCGGGCGCGTGCTCTCGAGTTCCCTCTTTGGAGTCCGGCCGGTCGAATTCCTGATTCTCGCCGGCATCTCTCTGCTTTTCATCCTGGTCTCCGCAACTGCCTGCTATCTGCCAGCGCGCCGGGCTGCAAGCGTGGATCCCATGCAAGCCCTGCGCAATCCCTGACATTTCGGCTATCAGAAGCCCAAGAGATCAACGAGAATACGCAAGCGGCCTCTCGCATACTTTAGCCAACACTGACGGCTGCCAGTGCCCAATACGCGTCCGACGCGGGAGAACTCGGCCTTGCGGAGGCACATCTGGCCACGCTCATGGCATTTGTGCCCCAAACGGAGCGGGTGCTCGTCCTTTATGGGGAAGTGTTTCGCAAGCTCGGAAAATCGGCTGCGGCGCTCGAAACTCTGAAGTCGTTGCCGCCCGGCACCATGCCGGAGTCAGCACGGTTCAGGCTGACAGTCGCGCGGCTGCTCTCAGCGGCGGGTCGCGATGAAGAAGCTGAGAAGATTTACGCCAATCTCACCGACCTTGGTCGGGATAGCAGCCAGGCCCGTGCGGAGTATGGATGCCTGCTGCAGAGTCTGGGGAAGGAGGCGGCGGCGATCGATCAGATCCAGGCGGCGCTGGCAGCGGACCCGCAAAATGTCACCGCCATGCTGTGCTCCGCGGAAATCGATTCCACCCGCGGGAGGATCCAGAAGGCCCTGGAAACCGCGGAGCGCGCGGCCGCGCTTCGGCCGGAGGATCCGGATGTTCATCTGCAGATCGGCAAAGTCCATGGCCGTGCTCACCGGTGGGAATCGGCGCTGACCAGCTTTGAGAAGGCCGGCAACATCTCCCCCGCGCGCACGGATATTCTGCTGCACATGGCCGAAGCGGAAATCGAATCCGGGCACGGCCCGGAAGCCGTGCTGACCATGCGCCGGGCGCTCGCGATCAATCCATCCGATGCAAACGCCATCCGCCGGATATCCGGACTGTTCGCGCGAGCCGGAGCATTCACGAACGCGGCGGCGGTGCTCGAGGACGGCGCTGCAAGGATGCCGGACAAGGCGCCGGCATTTTATCGCGAAGCCGCCGGATTCAGGGAACGCATCGAAGAATACGGCCAGGCTTTGCTCGATTATCAGGCCTCGCAGGCGTCGCCTCCGGATCAGGCATCCAAGGCCGGCCTCGAACTCTCCTCTCACCTGGCGTATTTGTCATTGATGGTAAACGGCACCGCGGAACACTTCGGCAACACGGCCAAAAAAGCGCCTGCCGGCAATGTGCCGGGTATGATTGTTCCGGGAGGGCTGGCGCCGCTGGCCGGCATTCTCGGACTCAATCCGGATGCTCTAAGAGACGCCGCCGCAACCGGGAAAGTGTTTTCCGCTATTCTCGACACTCTCCCATCGGCGGGAAACACAAACAAGCTCACCCGGCTCCAGTCCGAGATCCTCGATCATTTTCGTACCTACGATCGGCTGCTTCAGTACATGAGGCGCAAAGGGATATCTCCCCTACCGACGGACGGGGCGGGGAAAAGACAGAGATACGTTCTGCCGTTAACCGGGGATGGCCCGGCTATCAATCCGACAAAGAAATTTCTCAGCTTTTTTGGAATCAAATATTCGTCAAAGCAAAAGGGGGGGAGAAGAGCGGTCACCCTTACGGTGAGTCACGATCCTTTGATGCAGCAAGAGCAACGACTGCTGAGACGGCTGGGAATCGATATCGAAGCCCAAAATCTCCGGGAACTCCGGTTCACGATGGGAGATGAATTTCTCCCATCGATGATCGATGCCAATTTGATGCAAGGCAAGATCCTCGGCCTCCCGAACCGCGATCCACGCCTTCTGCTCGCCGAGTTTATTCGACGCACCGATGAGATGAAGCTGTACCTGGCATTGGAGCACTGTCCCGCACCGTGGCGCGCGGCTCTGCTCCAAACCTTCAGCGGGAGAGAATTGATCCCTCCGACACCAATCCTGTCGAGTTTTGGCCGCTTTCTCGACTTTAAGGCCGATGGGCTGGTTCTTCCCAGGGCATGGGTCAGCTCGGTGGGCGCTCCCCGTCAAGATCCCCTGTCCTTAATCCGCCAGTTCCTGGAATATGGCAGAGGCAGGCTGGTGTACACGTACTATACGCTTACCTGCGCCTCCCCTGCAGTGCAGCGCCTTTTTGTGGCCTCATCGAACAGCCTTGAAATATTAACCAATCTGGTCGCATCGGAAGTCTCATCCGGCGCCTCGCCTACTCATTGGAATCCCGAAGCGGCCCGGCTGGTCCGCATGCTGGCCGCCGACGAGCAGAGACTGGTTCTTCCCGTCGATCCCCGTTTTGTCCCCTATTTGTTTCCCAGCCGATCCGAAACCGGCATCTCCGCGAAAGATATCGCGAGCCTCGTACAATCAGGGGGAAAGTCGGATCCCGTGGCTGCTCCGGGTGCCGGCGCCGGTCTTGTCGAATTCGTGAGATTTATCCAGGATGTCCGGCCGGAGATCCTAACGGACGACGGAATCAAAGCCATCATGCGCAACCCTGCTGAATCCCAGATATACCTCGATTTGATATGGGATATCCGCGCGCCGGCGGACTTGCTGGTGCCGTATTTTGCCTACTGCAGGGGAGTCGCACAGGCACGGGACACAACCTGGAACGTTAACCGCACGCGCACCAGCCAGTCGCTCTTTTTTCTAATTTCCGCCTTTTGCCGGGAAGGGGTGATCGACACGCCGACGGGCCAGAAGCTTCTAAAGGCGGCACTCGCGAGTTTTGCCGCCGCCGAGGAACCTGCCTTTTTGGACAATGTTTCAACCTTCCTTGCCGACATCCTGTTGCCGGAATTGGCTAATTCTATGCATATGCCGGCTGACTCGCCCGGATTGCTGTTGGAGGCGCTGGCAGGACCCATCGAACGGAGGGTCTTTTTGTTCAACGGTGCGCCGCTTGTCCAAGATGCTCACGCTGAACAACTGCAGCGCATCAAAAGTGTTCTCGGCCTCCAACACCTGGTAACCGTCGCCGATTTGTTCCAAGCGGTTCAGCTGGCAAAGAGAATCCAGGGGAGTCGTGAACGTCACGCCGATTGGATGCAAAGCCTCGCAGCGGCGATCCGCAAGCTTCCCGCCCCAGCCTCGACAGCGGCATCTTCTCAAAACAAAGTGCCGTCGCCCCCTCCAAACGCATACGAGGATCTTGCCAAAGAATTGGAAGCACCGTCGGATCCCGTAATCCTGCGCGATTATCCGGCATGGGCCCAGCGAGTCTTGAGACAGGTCGCCGCCGTTCTGCATGCGGAGCTCGGGGTGGCTCTGTTGGGCCACTGCTACGCGTATGATGGTTCCCCCCAGTCCGCGGTCCTCAGTTACGATCCGGATTTCATTCGGAAACACGATTTCTACCCGCGCCGGCAGCCGGCGCAGACGGGTTGGTCGGAGGCGGAGCTGCTCGAGGGGCAGGGCAATGAGCGCGGAGGCGCCATGACGGGCTCGCTCGCAGGGCTGCAGATTCAATTGAACAGACTGGAGACGGCGGCATCCGCCCAGAGCTTCGGCAGATGGGGCCCGGGCAAACTCCTGCCGGCGATGCTCACTGGAATGCGCGTGATCCATCCGCAGCTGCGCACGGATCGGGCGCAGGAATACGTGGCCCTGTCGACGCGCCTGGGACGCGAGTTGATGGCGTTGTGTTTGCCGGCTCCCTCAACGGATGGATGGTGCGATCAACATCTATCTGCTCTCGTTTCGCCATTGCGCAGGAACCAGCTTGCCGATCTTGCGAGCCGCGGCGACCCCATCGGCGCTCTGGAACTGCTCTCGCCTTCGGAATTGTTCTTTCTGGGGGAGGCCTATCTCGCGGAGGCCGGAATATTGCCCCCGCGCGCCCGCCAGCGCCTTTGCGCTTGCGCCTGCGATATCGACGCGCCGTTGAAAGCTCCAATCATCATGAGTCCTGCGCTCGAGAGGTTGCGCGAGATAGTTCCGGCAGAAGCATCCGCGGAGCTGGATGCTTTTCAAAGGGAAGTCGAACAGTATGGATGCTCCGTCCGGCAGCGCTTGGGCATCTCAGACGTTGCTCTGCGGTTTTGTGACTCCTACGAACGGCTGCAAAACTCTGCTTCGCCGGATTACCTGTTCGATCGTATCATTGACCTGAAGATCCGGTTGGCCGAAATCGGTTATGCTTCCGGAGCACCCGCAGCCGTTGCTGGCATGGTTGGCGAGCTGGCATTGCAGTATCTCATTGCTGACCCTGCATCGGCTGGAGTCGGCTCCTGGAATGATCTGATGAAGGAAATCATGCGTTTGGGCCCTGCCCATCAGTTCCTGTGGATGGAAGAGCTGCTCAATCGCGGTTCACTTTCGGTCTACTCGGAAACTCGGTGACAGGCACGATAGGTTCTTACAGGGTCAAAACATTTCAAGAGGAATATCTGGCGTTTTTGAAGAAATATGGGGTGCCATACGACGAACGCTACGTTTGGGACTGATGAATGGGTCGGGCTTTCAGCCCTTGACTTGTTGTGGACTCCCTGTTTCCTGGGGCGTTGCCCCAGGCTGGTATGGCACCGCGCCTTCGGCGCTCCCTGCCGGAAGTGCATGCAGATCCACACATCAACTGGTTAGTATCGCCGAGTAGCTTACGAAACGGGAGGATTCTGATGAGAGCCAAGGGCGCCACCTCTGTGAGCTTGCTGGCATGGGTCCTGGCCGCAATCGGATCCTTTGCCGCACAACAGCCCCAGCCTCAGAAGACGCCGACCTTTTCGGCTGCCTCGCAGCTAGTGCAGATATTTCTCACCGTCCAGGAAGGCTCGCGCCGCATGACGGGTTTGGATTTATCCAAATTCAGTCTGGCCGAAGACGGCAAGCTCCAACCCATCGATCACATGGACAGCGAGCAGGTTCCTCTCCACGTGGCATTGCTCCTCGACACCAGCGAGAGCATGACTGCATCGTTAAAGGAAACCCAGCAAGCGGCAACCTTGTTCGTCCAATCTCTGAAACGAGGCGACCGTGTCACATTGATCCCCTTCAATTCGAACCTGCGCGCGATTCCCCAGGTGACGGACGATTTCGAGCCGATCCTGAGCGGGATTCGCAGCACCAGGGCAGAGTACAGGACGAAGCTGTACGATGCCATTTTGTATGCGATGAAGGTCCTGAGCGAGCAGGAGGGACGCAAGGCCATTGCGGTTTTCTCCGATGGAGAGGATACGGCGAGCGCCGCTACGCTTCCCCTTGTTCTGAATGCGGCCTCACGTTACGGCTACCCGATCTATGCGGTCTGCGCCGGCTCGGAAACCAGAAGCCCGGCCTACCGCCAGATTCTGCGGCAGTTGACCGAGACGAACAGCGGAAAGGCGTACTTTGCCGAAAACCCCCGCGACCTGGGCCCGGCCTTCCTCGAGGTCTCCGCTGAGCTCAGGGCGGCCTATGTTCTTTATTACTATACGCGTCTGTCTCCCGACGATCGTTGGCATGAGCTCGTCGTGAACGTAGCCAATCCCCGTTACCGGGTCTACTCGCGCAGAGGGTTTTTCCTTGCCAAGACAGGCAGCGCCGCCGCCCTTGCGAAAAACCTGGAGAAAATGCCTGCGCAAGGTGTTGCCGATGCCGCAGCTGCAAAGGAAAGCGCCAAGGCGGCATTGAACGAAGTGATAGCACCGCCCGCGGTTCCTCGTCCTGTAGACCGTGGATCGGTCGACAATTCCGATGTCACCGTTTCTACTTCGAACTCCAAGATTCCAACTTTCAAAGTTGAGTCGCGCCTGGTCGAAGTGCCTGTCTATGTGGAGTCCACAACCGGAAAGGCGCCGCCGCTGTTCGCGGCGAAGGACTTTAACGTTTCTGAGGACGGCAGCCGCAGGGATATTGCCTACTTTAAGGGCGCCCTGAACATGGAGGATCTGCCCAAGGCGCGCGATCTTGCTATGAAAACGACCGTGACGGCTTCGTCTCAGGACAAGCCCACATTAAACTCGAGCAACGGCACTGAGCTGACGCTCGGCAAATACTACCTCGTACTTGACGACGTGACGACGGACGTAACCACCTTTCCTAAAGTCAAGAAAGCCGCTGAAGATCTGGTGAGGAGATACCATAACCCAATCCAGCCCTTTACGGTCTATTTCACAACCAAGGGACGTGGGGGTTCACCGCCTGGGGACATCGAAACCATGGTGGCAGAAATCCGCAAGGCGAATGCTCGTTCGACTCGCGTTGCCGCCGAGCCCGAACCCATTACCATATATGATGCCGTCTTGATTGACAGGGGCGATCGCGAAACCCAGGAAATGGGTGAACTCCGCACGGCCGCGCAGCTGTCGTTGAGATATACAAACAGCCTCGGGTCAGTCGAGGGTGCGTGTATTGCGCCGCCCTCACCCATGCCTGCTGCCAACGTGCGCGGCGGAGCGGTTGTTACCTGCGATCCCCAAACCAACAGACCGATTATCCAGGCCACGCTTCAAGGCAAGGTCGCCGAGCTGATCACGCGAAATGCCGGTTACGCGCGCGCTGCCTTAAATGGGTTACGTGAAGTCGTTGCTCTGGCCGCTGCCGATAAGGGGGATTACTCGAAGACCGTCATCTTTGTCTCGCCGGGGTTTGTTACGGGTAAAGGCAGCCGAGGTGATGTGTCGGGTCCATTGCAGAGTATTGCGGCCGAAGCCCAGCAACGTCACGTAAAGGTTCTTACGGTCGATATCGGTGGAGCCGCCTCAGAAACAACGGCGGCGGAACATGCCCTCGGAGCCATGACCGATGCGCCGCGACTGCCGCAGATAATGGAAGCCCATGCGACCGCGTCGGCGTTCGAGAAATCATCTTCGCTGGATACACTCTCTCTGGGGAGCGGCGCAAAACGGGTCAAAGCGGATAACGAT
Organism: Acidobacteriota bacterium; assembly: GCA_041501225.1. Lineage (GTDB taxonomy): Bacteria > Acidobacteriota > UBA6911 > UBA6911 > UBA6911 > JAFNAG01. The sequence continues at coordinate 4,316 of JBGQNR010000145.1, read as the reverse complement.
ATTGCCGCAGCCGTCGATTCTGCCTTTTCATCGAGTGGCGCGCTCTACTACCTCGCATTTCTGTCTCGACAGCCCGCCGATGGCCGCTACCACAGGATCGCCCTGTCTGTCTCCTCGCGTTCCGTGCGCCTGCACGCGCGCCAGGGCTATTATGCGCGTCCACAAATGGAACCTGTCTCAGCGCCTGCAAGCGGCGCTTCCAATGAGGAGGTGAATGCAACACTGGCGCGGGCCGATGAGGCCATGAAGAACCACGACTATGCGGCTGTCGCCACCGCGCTCGAGACGCTCAAGTGGAAATTCCAGGATAAGCCGGATTTCTGGTATAACCTGGGTGTCGCGTATTTCAATCTGAAGGACGCGCTGAAGGCGGCGGAGGCGCTCGAGCAGGCCTGGGCTCTTTCCCCAGAGGATCGCACGACAGGCCTTATGCTTTCTCGCGCTCTTGCTGCTGCCGGCAATGACGACGCCGCTATACAGACGCTGCAGACGATGCGCTCGCGGAATCCGCTGGATCTCGAACTCCTCATTCAATTGGGAAGAGTTTACGAAGCGGCCTCGCAACCCGCCGCAGCCTATGAAGTCTACCGCAGCGCGCTGGATCTCAGCCCGTCGCTCCCCTTGGAGTTTTACGTCGTCCTGATACGAACCTCTGCCCTTCTGGGGCGCGAAGCGGAAGCCGGCGTCTTTATCGCGCAGTACCGGAGCCGCGGCGGGGCGGAAGAAACCATCGCGCCCTGGACGAGCCTGATGCGGCGCATCTCGAAGGCCTCAAAGACCGCAAAGGAGCAAACCCTTTGAGATCTTTGCAGTCTTGGCGGTTCAAACTCCAGCTGACCGGCATCATCTGACAGCCTATTATGCAATTGGCTGGACGGACACGATCTCCCAAATGGATCACAAAAAAAGGGGCAAGCCGCGGTGGCTTGCCCCTTTTTCACATCAGGTTGGTCTGCGCGTCAGAAGGTGTAGCGCAGTGCGAACTGCATCTGCCGCGGATCAACCCGCTGACTGGTGCACCGGCCCCAGGTCCCCGTACTATCCATGCTTCCGAGGCCGCAGGACATGATCGCGCTGTTGGTTACGTTGAAGCTCTCCCAACGGAGCTGGACTGCATGCCCTTCCTTGTAGGGCATTTTGAACTCTTTGAAGAGTCCGCTATCGATGCTCCACTGGCCGTTGATGCGGGTGACGTTGCGGCTTCCAGTCTCGCCTGCAAATGACTGCCGAAAAGCGGCAATGGACGCATTTGCGTCCGCCTGCGTGGCAAACGCGCTGGGATACAGAGTGCCGTTGGGCAACGTCCCGTTCTTAGTGATGCTGAATTCCGGCATGGGAAGGCCCGTAACCATGGCTGGACTGCTGAGTTGCCAGTTCGTGCCCCAGACCGATCCGCTGCTGGCACCCTGCGGCGTAGCGGAGTTTGCGCGGAAAATGCCCGAAAGCTGCCAGCCGCCGACGACGGCATCAAAGAACTTGTTCATCTGCCTGCCGAACCTCATGCCGCGGCCAACCGGCAGTTTCCACACGCCGTAAACGTTAACGATGTGCGTTTGGTCGTAGTTAGAGAGGCCCCTCTGTGTGCTCGTATCCCAGGAGTTAAGGATGAACCCGCTGCCGAACGTTCCGCCTTCATTCCCGGAACCGAGGTCGATGGACTTGGAGAAAGTGTAATTGATATCGAACTGCAGGTCGTTGCTGAAGCGCTTGCGCACGGTCAACTGAGCGGAGTGGTAGGCACCGGAACCGATCGAGCTCGGGCCTGACAGCGCGCTGAATTGCCCGTTGAATATCGCGTTCGGACCAAACTTGGAGCAGGCGAGAGTGGTGGCCTTGCCGGCCGAATTGAATGTGGTCGCGCTGCCGCAGATCTCGTCCATCCCGTTGAGGACGTTTGTAAAGTCGCCCATATTGCTATTCCGGACGTAGTAGTTGGCGATATTCTGCGTGGCGGTGTACCCACCTCCTGCCGCACCCGGCCACAAATTTTCGAAGAATGGAATCGGCGGAAGATTCGCGTACGACGCTGAGGTTGTCTTGCTGCGGATGGCGAGGTTGGTGATATCCGTGTAAATCGCCAACTGCTGCATGGCCTGGAAATAGGTCTGGCCGGACTTGGGGTCCTTCAGGTTGGTGGGCATGGCCAGGTCACGCTGGATCAGGGAGCGCCGCGAGAGGCGTCCGACATACGCGGTCTGAATAAAGAGGCCCTTGCCGAACTCGCGGCCCCAGCTGAAGTTCATGTTCATCGTGTAAGGCGCCTTCAGCTGATCATCGATGCTGTTGGTAATAGCGAAGAGGTTCGGATACGTGACCGGGAATCCGGCCGGTGGCACGGCGGGCAGAAACGCGGTCGGTATCGCATAGAAGTCCGTAAAGCGCGGAGCATGGGCAGCATCCAACGTGTTCAGAGGGTTCGTGACGGATGATCGCAAGCCGAAGGCGGTGGTATTGAACGAGGCCGCCAGGGGCTGCCCGACCATGTCGTAGTACATCCCGAACCCGGCCCGAATCGAGCTCTTGCCCGGGCCGCCGAACAGGAACTTGCCCAGCCCTTCGGAAGCGCCGGGTGAGTACGCAAATCCGAGGCGCGGAGCCCAGTTGTTGCGCTCCGGATACATCGGCCTGCCCTGAGGGCTGGAGGCCAGCACGAATTGAATAGGGGCAAGGGTGTTCTGGGGAAGGCCCTGCGCCGCAAGCTGGCCACGCTGTCCGAGCCAGGTTGACAGCGGCACGCTCGGAGAGATCTGTTGGCCATTGGTTTCGTGCACCGGCGGCATGATCGATAATCGGAGCCCCGCCGTGATGGTGAAGTTGTGCCGGACTTTCCAGCTGTCCTGGGCGTAAATCTCGTACTCTTGATTGGCCATATTTCGAGCCACCCAGCCACCTGAAGGGATAACCGTTGCGCTCCCGTCACTGTTGGCCTTGTAATTGTAGTTGCCGTTGATCTGGCTGATCAAGCCAAGCAGCGCGGTCATGGCGTACGTGTAACTTTGGACATCCCCAATTTTAATTCCTCCCGGAATGTTCGCATACAACTCCGTGCCACTCCCCGCGAGACCGGACGCGTTTGTCGTCGCGCTGTTGAACGTGTCGTTATTGCTGAATATATTCGAGATCAGCCGAATGGTGGCGCCGAACCGGAAATCATGATCCCCCTTCATCCAGGAGAAGTCCTCGTTGATGGTGTGCACGGGAACGGTGCGCTTCGAGGCTGTGCCCACCGAGTAGGGGTTATCGTAACCACGGAAAGTTGTGTACACTGAATTCACAAGGCCGGTCGACTCCCCGCCCCGCCGGGTGTAACCGTACCGCACGCTGTTGACCATGTTTGGCTTTAGCACCCATGTGTAGCCGGTGGCCAATCCCTTGTTATTTGCAAGGGTTTCAGAATTCCCAGGCAGTCCCGGGAATTGAGGTATGCTGCCGGCGTGGTCATTCTGGAGGTTGCCGCGCACCATTATCTGGTGCTTGCCGGCGTTGTCCACGGTGTAATCCAGGCGCGCAATGTAGGTGTCCGTCTTGGTGTGCCGGGGCGCAATGAACTGGTAAGTGATCGTGTTAAGGCCGTCACCCGTACCGGCAAGGTTCCCCTGGGGGTACAGGGCGAAGGTCTTGAGCACCGCAGGATTGGCGCCAATGCCCAGCGGGTCGACGTAGGTTTTGATATCGTTGCCACCGATCGTCGCCAGGGCGCCGGCCGCGTTGTGGTAAGTCACGAGCCCGTTGCGCAGGTTGTCGGTGGGGACAGTGCGATTTTGAGTACTGGCGCTCGCATTGCGGTTGCCCTCGTAGTTGGCGAAGAGAAACAGCTTGTTCTTGATAATCGGGCCGCCGATCGAGCCGCCGAAAATGTTGATCAGCAGGGCGGCGTTGGCTGCCTTGCATTTATCCCACTCAGTGGCGAGCTGCTGCGCCGTGCAGTACGTATGGTAGGCCGCGCCGTCTCCGTTGTAGATCTGCTTCAGGCCGCGGTTGTTGAAAAAGCTGTTGGCCGCGAACAGGGTGTTGCGGTTGTATTCATACAGCGAGCCGTGAAAGTCATTGGTGCCGTTCTTGGTCACCAGAGCAACCTCGGCGCCGGAGCCGCGCCCCTGGTCTGAGTTCGCGTTCGTGGTGGTCGTGCGGAACTCCTGAACGGAGTCGAGAGTGACGCGCAGCACGCTGGTGAGGCTGCGGTTGACCTGGTCATTGACGTCGACGCCGTCGAGGGTGACGTTGGCCTGATCCGATTTCCCGCCATTGACATTTCCGCCCGTGGTGACGCCCGGCTGGAGCAGGAGCAGGTTGACGACGTCGCGCTGGTACGACGG
>JBGQNR010000144.1:0-16298 GCA_041501225.1 Acidobacteriota bacterium | reverse complement strand
CTGAGCAGAACACTGCGATTCACAACCAAGCAGGCGCGTTTGACTCCGGGCTCCGGAAGAAACAACGCAGAAGCCGGCAAGCCCCGGGCGCGTTTGCACGCGGACCGTTTTTGCCCCATCCGCGTTTTTCCGCGTCCTAAAAAATACGTCACCGTAATTATGGAATCGTGTACTAAGCTGGCGGGATTTTGCCGGCCGGCTCCGCGTGGATCACCACACGGCCCAGTTGAGGGAACTCATGCCGTAGCCGGCTCTCCATCTCATAGGAAATGCCATGAACTTCCGAGACGGGGCAATCCGTGTCCACCAGCAGGTGGAGCGACAGATACACTTTGCCCTTTACAATATGAAGCTCGACGTCCTTGCAGCCGCGCGTGCGCTCCAGTTCGCAGCAGATAGCATCGATGCGATTGCGATATAGCGCGGCTTCGGCAGGCTCGACCTCCAGCCCGGGTGTCAGCATTTCCGGGCGGGGCTCGATATGCACATGCACATCCGCCACGGGCGTGAGCCCATCTCCGGCGCTCCATTCGGCGCGTAACCGGTCCTCGAGCTCTGTGGCCAACAGATGCGCCTTCTCAAAGCTGAGGGCCGGATCGACTTCGAGGTCCAGGTCGATCCAGATGCCTCGTTCCGTCCAGTGAGTGGTGACATTGTGCACGGAGGCGCGCAAACGGGCCGCTACCGCATGGATCCTCTCGAGCACACCTTCGTGTCCGGCGACGGGATCGGCGTGCACGACCACATCCGCATTGGGGGATATCGTACGCACGGCATCCTGCACGCGCTGGGCCACGTCGTGGCTGTCCTCGAATGAGAGCTGACGCGGCACGTCGATGTTTAGATCCACGAATATCTGGCTGCCGACGTTGCGCACGCGTATGCGTGATACGCGCAGCACGCCTGTGACGCCGGCTACGGCGGCCGCATAACTCTCGGCCAGCCCGCCGGGAGCCCGATCCAGCAAGGCATCGATGGTCCGGCGGCCGAGCTGCACACTCACATACACCACGATCAAGGCGACAATCAGCGCGGCCACGGCATCGGCGCGCATGAAAACCGACTTCATCCCGCTGCCCTCACCAAAGCGCACCAGCGCCAGCCCCACAATTACGACCGCCGAGCTCCAAATGTCGGTGCTGAAGTGGAGGGCATCAGCTTCTAAAGCCTGGCTGTGATATTTGCGGGCCGTGCGCGCCAGCGCCCGGGATCGCGAAAAGTCAACCACGATCGAAATCCCCATGGTGAGAAAGGCCCACAGGTTGGGATCGATTTCGACGGTCTCAAAGAAAAGGCGCCGAGTGGCTTCATAAAAAATCCAGATGCAGGTGACCAGCAACAGCATGGCTTCGATGAACGCACTCAAATTTTCGACTTTGCCGTGGCCGTAGAGATGGCTTTCATCAGCCGGCCGGTCGCTCATCCTCACCGCCAGCAGCGTGATGACGGCAGCCGCCAGATCCAGCCCGGAATGCGCTGCCTCGGCGAGAATTCCCAGACTCCCGGTCATGAGGCCGATCACCAGTTTGAGGCCGGTGAGAAAAACCGCCGCCACCACCGAAGTCGCCGCGACCAAGCGCTTTTCCCGGATCTGCTGCAGGTTCGCGTCTGTCACTTAGGCATTTCCTTTTCGAAAAGGTAACCGCGCCACGTCCCTGGACATCGAATCAAAGCTCGGGGGAAGTATTCTTATCATACAAATTCGATTTTTGGAATCCGACCGCGGTCCCACACAGCGATTCAGATACTGGTAAAGTTACTGGCACCTGGAAGCCAGCCACGAGAAATACGAAGCGGCAAGCCGCAGACAAATTTTTTTCGTGTATTTCGCGGATTTCGTGGTTTGATAATGCCACCCGGCAGATTGCCAGGCAAGGCGGAGATTGCAGAGAATGGCCAACCAAATCCTCGGAGTCGAGATCCTGCCGGTCAGCCCCTGGATGATCCTGCCGTTCGCCTTGCTGCTCCTGGCAATCGCCATCGTTCCATTCCTCCATCGCCACTGGTGGGAGAAGCACTATCCGTACGTTTCCCTCGGACTGGGCCTGCTGGTCTGCTTCTACTATGTCTATTTCCTCGACTACCATCGCATATTTGACACCTTGGTCGAATACTTCAGCTTCATCGCGCTGATCGGATCGCTGTTCGTCGCGGCCGGCGGCATTTATCTGCACACCGAGCGCCGTGCCACTCCTCTGGTAAACACGATATTACTGGCCTCCGGGGCTCTGATTTCGAACCTGCTGGGCACGACCGGGGCATCGATGCTTCTCATCCGGCCGTTCCTGCGCATCAACCGGCCCCGGATACGCGGCTATCATATAGTTTTCTTCATCTTTATCGTCAGCAACATCGGCGGCGCGCTCACCCCCATTGGCGATCCGCCCCTGTTTCTCGGTTACCTGAACGGGGTTCCTTTCCTGTGGACGCTGCACAGGGTGTGGCCGATCTGGCTGATCGCAATGCTCCTGGTGCTGGCGGTTTTCTTTTTGATGGATACCTTGTCCTATCGGAAATGGGCCAAGGGACAACTGCACCATGTCCGGCCGGCCCGCATCGATCTGCGCGGCACGCACAACCTTTTTTTCCTTTTGATCATCCTCGCGGCAGTTTTCGCCAAGACTCCCATCCGCGAGATCATCATGATCGCCGCAGCTGCAGCCTCGTATCGCTTTGCCAGCAAGACCGCCCTACGCGCAAATGAATTTACCTGGGCGCCTATTCAAGAGGTGGCCATCCTGTTCGCCGGCATTTTCGCCACCATGGTGCCGGCACTCGACTGGCTGGCGTTGAACGCCGATCATATCGGGATCAGGACCCCGGGCCAGTATTATTGGGCATCAGGGATTCTATCGAGCTTTCTCGACAACGCTCCGACCTATCTCAATTTTCTCAGTGCGGCCATGGGACTGCACCAGCTGACACTCGCCAACCCGGAACATATGAAGGTTCTGCTCGGCCAGCACGCCCCGTTTCTTCAGGCAATCTCCGTGGGAGCGGTTTTTTTCGGAGCCATCACTTATTTAGGCAACGGCCCGAATCTTATGGTCAAGTCGATCGCGGAGCACCATGGCGTCAAGTGCCCTACGTTCTTCGGCTACATTGTCTGCTATTCGTTGCCGGTGCTGACGCCAATTTTCGGCCTGGTCTGGTTTATTTTCTTCCGGTAAAAGGGAATGAATAAAGATCGTTACAAAGGTGGCGGTCACGTCGTATATAAAACTTGAGCCATTGGCTTATCCGGGGAGTACTTTCCCCTGGTTTGATCCCCAACATCCAATCTATGAAAGGATTGCGTTTATGAATCGAGGGCGACGAGCTCGACAGGCAAAGGTACTACTTGGCTTGATGATCTGCCTGCTGATGACAGCGGCAGTCTGGAGCCAGGGGCGCGGAGGACAGGTTCCCGTCGGTCCCGCAGTCAATCAATCTGAAGATCCCATCCTGAAGGAATTCCGCTGGCGTTCGATCGGGCCCGCAAGCATGGCAGGCCGCATTGATGATATCGAGGCAGTGGAAAGCAATCCTTCCATTTATTACGTAGCCTTTGCCACGGGCGGCTTGTGGAAGACCGTCAATAACGGCACTACATTTGAATCGATCTTTGACTCCTATCCTGTGGTTTCGATTGGAGACCTTGCGATTTACCAGCCGAATCCCAGCATTCTCTGGGTCGGAACCGGTGAAGCCAACAACCGCCAGAGCTCGTCCTTCGGCGGCGGGGTATACAAGTCGACGGATGCCGGGAAGACATTTACGTTCATGGGCCTCAAGGAAACGCAGAGCATCGCGCGTATCGTGACCGATCCGAAGGATCCCAATGTGGTTTACGTGGCGGCGCTGGGCCATTTGTTCGGTCCCAACAAAGAGCGCGGCGTTTTCAAGACGACCGACGGCGGCCAGACCTGGGCGAATGTGAAGTTCATCGATGAGGACACCGGAATTACTGATCTCGTCATGGATCCGAGCGACAACAAGGTTCTGTATGCCGCTTCCTATCAGCGGCGGCGTACTTCTTGGGGATTCAACGGCGGCGGCCCCGGGAGCGGCATTTGGAAAACCATCGATGCCGGCAAGACCTGGACCAAGCTGGCCGGCGGGCTCCCTGGACCCGAATTGGGCCGCATCGGCCTGGATATATCGCGTTCGAATCCCAACATCCTCTACGCGCAGATCGAGGCCCGCAAGGCTTCCGGATCCGGCGGCGGCGCCGACGCAATGTCGGCTGAGCAACTGGCCCAGCAGGCTGCGGGAGGCGGTCGTGGCGGCTTCGGTGGCGGCGGCGGCGGCGGACGCGGCGGCGGACGCGGCGGCGAAGCTGCTGCCGGGAATCCCGACCCTGCGAGAGATGGGGTATGGCGCTCCGACGATAAGGGAAAGACCTGGCGCGTGGTAAGCAATGCCAATGATCGTGCCATGTATTACAGCCAGATTCGCGTCGATCCCAGCAACAGCGAGATCGTTTACACGGGCGGTGCGCCCTTCTTCAAATCCACGGATGGCGGCAAGACCTTCCGTCAGGTCCAGGGCATCATTCACACGGATAACCACGCCATCTGGGTCGACCCGAAGAACGGGAATCATCTCATTCTTGGCAATGACGGCGGCCTGGATATCACCTACGATCAGTGCGAAACCTGGGAGTTTCTCAACACCATCGCCGCCGGCCAGTTTTATGCAGTCGCCGCGGATATGCGCAAGCCTTACTATGTCTACGGCGGTTTGCAGGATAACGGCAGCTGGGGCGGTCCGAGCGCAACTCGCAGCAGCTTCAGCGGTCCCATCAATGCCGATTGGTTCCGCATCGGCGGTGGAGACGGCTTCTACTGCCAGGTCGACCCGACGGATTACAACATCGTATATACGGAATCGCAGAACGGCTCGATGAGCCGTTACGACCTGAGGACCGGGCGCAACACCAATATCCAGCCGCGCACTGGAGCCAGAGGACGCGGCGGCATGGGTGCGGGCGCACCTAACGCCGAATTGACGCCGGAGCAGCAGGCCCAGATACAGGCCATGGCAGCGCAGGCGGCCCAGATGGGATTCGGCGGCGGCGGGAACAACATCGTCCCTCCACTTCCGGCCAACGAGCAGGTCCGCTGGTACTGGAACACACCGATCGTGCTGTCCCCGCACAATCCGCGCACCGTTTATACCGGGGGCAATCGTTTCTTCAAGTCGTTGAACCGGGGTGATACCTGGATGGCCGGCCCGGATCTGTCCAAGCAGATTGATCGCAAGACTCTGACCGTCATGGGAGTGCCCGGGGACAAAGAGATGTTCTCCAAGCACGACGGGTTCGGGAGCTATGGCCACATTACTACCCTCGCCGAGTCGGCCGCTGTGCCGGGAATCCTCTGGGCCGGAACCGATGACGGCAACGTCCAGGTAAGCCGCGATGGCGGCCTGACCTGGAAGAATGTGGCCGACAACATCCAGGGGCTTCCGAAGAACACCTACCACGTCACGCGCGTGGCGCCGTCGCACTTCGACGCCGGCACCTGCTATGTCACCCTCGACGGGCACCGCTACGACGACATGAAGCCCTATGTCTACGTGACCCGCGATTTCGGGGCGACATGGACTTCCATGGCTGCCAACCTGCCTAAGGAATGGCATGTCAATGTCATCCTCGAGGATCCCAAGAACAAAAACCTGCTCTATCTGGGCACTGAGATCGGTTTCTACATCTCGCTGAACGGTGGGGGCGATTGGCGCAGGTTCATGACCGGCCTTCCCAACGTGCCCGTCGATGATGTGATCGTGCATCCGCGCGACAATGATCTGATCCTTGGCACACACGGGCGGAGCATCTTCATCATGGACGACATCTCCGCCCTGCAGCTGCTGAGCGACAAGGCAATGTCGGACGACGTGACGCTGTTCAACGTGCGCCCGGCAACCATGTATCAGAACGATATCTACGTGGATCGGGGCCTCCCCCGCGATAAGGTTTTCAGAACTGCGAATCCACCCACGGGTACAGCCATCAGCTACTTCCTGAAGTCGCCTGCTTCCACGGACGTCAAAGTCGCCATCCTGGATGTGGACGAAAAAGTTGTGCAGGAAATGACGCCGTCGGGAGGCAAGGACGCAGGCCTGCATCGCGTTCAATGGCAGATTGGTGGCGGCGGCAGGGGCGGATTTGGCGGAGGCGGCGGCATGCCCGGGGCCGGAGCCGCGGGAGCTGGAGCTCAGGCGGCAGGCGGCAGAGCCGGTGCTGCTGGAGCTGCAGCCGCTGGAGCTGCAGCCGCTGGAGCGGGAGCCCAGGGCGCCGCGGGCCAGGCGGCCGGGGCGCAGGGCCAGTTCCCTGGAGGAGGCGGCGGACGCGGTGCCGGAGGGGGCGCCGTCGAACCAGGCGTCTATCGTGTCCGGCTCACTGTGGGAGACAAGGAATACTTTACCCGAGTTACGGTGGAAGCAGATCCCAATATAAAGTAAGCCGGCGCTCAAACGGATTCCCTAAAAAGCCTCAACGCAGAGGCCGCAGAGAGAAGTCATTCAAAAACGAAAAGTGCTCTGCGGTCTCTGCGCCCTCTGCGTTGAGGCTTTTGGGATGCGGATAGTCCGCACCGTGTGTTTCGTGGTTTATATTGCTTTGCAGGAAATAGCAATACTGTTTTGCTTCGCGTCCTGTGCGTTGAGATTATTTGTTTTGTGTTTGTGAGGGCGATCGCATAAGATCGCCCTCAAATGTCAGAAGCTTCAGGAAAGAAAGAAGCCCAGGAGCGGGTTGACCGCATCCAAGCCTTTCGGCGCGAGCAGGAGCAGCTGGCGGGTGAAGGAATCCTTATCCTCACCGAGGAGCAGCGCGCCCAGCTCGACGCCCACCTCAACAAGACGCTGGCCGAACTGGCGGCGCGTTTCGACGTCGATGTCAGCGATTCCCAGAAGCAGATCTCGCTCGCGATGCGCATCGCCTCCGCGCTCGGCGGACTGGCGTTGTGCGCAGCGGTGGTCCTGTTCTTCTACCGTTACTGGGGTCTGCTGAGCACATCGTTTCAGGTAGGAATTCTGATCGCGATACCCATCCTATTGTTGCTTGCGATGGATCTCGTCTCCCGCAAAGAACAGACGCTCTACTACACCTCGCTGCTTGGGATCGTGGCATTCGCTTCGTTCATCCTGAACCTGAATGCCGTCGGATTCATCTACAACATGGCGCCGTCGCCAAACGCCTTTCTGGCATGGGGTTTGTTCGCCCTGGTGCTCGGCTACAGCTACCGACTGCGGCTTCAGGTCGCCGCCGGTTTGGTACTGCTGGCGTTTTATCTGGCAACCGATTTTGTGGTCCTGCGCGGCAGCTCCTTCGATGCCGTCTTCGGACGGCCTGAAACTTTCCTCCCTGGGGCATTGGCGCTGCTGGCAACTCCGCTGATCCTGCGCCACAGCAAGTATCCCGGATTCCCGATGGTTTATCGCCTGTTCGGGCTGGCGTTCGTCTTCCTGGTGTTGCTGGTATTGAGCAATTGGGGGCAGCTCTCGTACTTGCCGTTTGCCAAAAAAACCATCGAAGGCATCTATCAGATGTCGGGATTCGCAGTTGCCGCCGGCGCCATCTGGACCGGCTTCCGGCACCGTTGGACCGAATCGATCAACCTCGGCTCCGGTTTTTTTGCCATCTTTCTTTTTAACCGTTTGTTTGTCTGGTGGTGGGACTGGATGCCCAAGTACCTCTTCTTTCTCATCATCGGGATCATTGCGCTCATCCTGTTGGCCGTGTTCCGAAGGTTCCGGGCCGCGAGCGCAAAGAGGGAGGCGGCATGAAGAGATCCGGCCTGATCCTTGCGACCGCGATCTTGTTGTGCACGAACGCAATTGCCCTGATCCTCGCCGCGCAGAATCGCACCGGCGAGCCGGTGCAGACCATCGAGCTCACGGAACGCGAACTGGCGCTGCAAAACATGGGCCAGGACAACTCAGGCGTGGGCCTGAGGCTGAACTGGCATCGGCAGGAGGAAGCTGCCTATTTTGAGCGCGCGAAGATGGAAGCCATAGGTTTCGATTTTCGTATTCCCAAGGGAAGAACAAGCAAGGATATCCTCCTGCTGCCACGCCTAACCTACGTGGCTTTGGAATATGAAGGAAAAGCATGGGAACAGTGGTCCCAGCGGCCCGAAAACGAAAAACAGCCGAACCGGCCCGGCCCTCCGCTTCGATCCTCCGTGACGCGCCTGTTCCCGGTGGACGTCTCCAAAAACATGTCGGAGCTGCGCAGCCGTTATCCCGATCCGAGCAAGTATCTCATCGTGGCTGCGATCGTACAGGCCAAGATCCAGGACATCAAAGATCCAAAAACCGGAACCGTCCTCCCCGATCAGTGCGTTGGATATGTTTCCGGAATCCTCCCCTCCGATATCAATGTCCCGCTTCCCTTCACCAAACTGCTCTCGCCGCTGAATCCGGAGCCGAAAGCAGAGCCGCGTTATACCGTCACGCTGGCCTACGGCCGGAATCTGGAACCCTGGATAACGATTGTCAAAGTAAAATGATGAGTTAGGTATGACGAATGACGTGCCAGTGGATTTCCCACACCATCCGTCATTTGTGAGTGGCGATCCGCCAGCCTGCACCCTTGCCCATCTATTACGCTTACGTTAACATTATTTTTGTTGGATGGCCCAGGAACTGGACCATGGAAGGAGAACCTGATGGCCAGAATTGCCGACAGTATCGTCGATCTTATTGGCGGAACTCCACTTGTGCGCCTGCATGTCCTTTCGCAGGGATGCGTGGCGGAAATACTCGTAAAGCTTGAATTCTGGAATCCGGGAGGCAGCGTCAAAGACCGCATCGGATTGAGCATGGTGGAGGCTGCGGAAAAACAAGGACTGATCAAGAAAGGGACGATCCTGGTGGAGCCTACGAGTGGCAACACCGGCATTGCCCTGGCAATGGTCTGCGCCGCCAAGCACTACCCTCTCATTCTCACCATGCCCGAGACCATGAGCATGGAGCGCCGCAAGTTGCTTAAAGCGTTTGGCGCCAAACTGATACTGACGCCGGGGAGCGAAGGCATCAATGGATCGATCCGCAGGGCGGAGGAGATGGTGGCCGAGCACCCGAATTATCTGATGCTCCAGCAATTCAATAATCCTGCCAACCCGGCGATCCATCGCCGGACGACCGCCGAGGAGATCTGGGCCGATACGGACGGGAAAGTGGATATGTTGGTTTCCGGTGTCGGGACCGGCGGAACCATTACCGGGGTGGCCGAGGTAATCAAGGCGCGCAAACCCGGCTTTAAGGCCATTGCGGTGGAGCCAAGAGATTCGCCGGTGCTCTCCGGAGGCAAACCGGGGCCGCATAAAATCCAGGGACTCGGTGCCGGCTTCGTGCCCAAGGTTTTGCGCACAGAGCTGATCGACGAAGTCATCCAGGTGGGCCATCAGGAAGCCGGTGAAATGGCCCGGCGTGCCGCCCGGGAGGAAGGGCTGGCGATCGGCATTTCGTCGGGCGCAGCGCTGGTGGCCGCGCTGCAGGTCGGCAAAAGGCAGGAGAACAAAGGAAAGCAAATCGTGGTGATCATTCCGTCGAATGCCGAGCGATATCTGAGCACCTGGTTGTTCGAAGATCTGGATCGGGAGGGCGCTCATGCCTGACGTCGGAACCCCGCATCAGGAAATGACACTGATCGTGGACGAGCTGAGCTCGTATTCCGGCAAGTTTGCCGCGCTCGGCAAGCGGCCGCCCTGTGTCCGGCCGCTTCCTTCCCGAACCGCGGTGATTGAGATTCTGCAGGGATTGCGCGCTGTCTTGTTTCCCGGATATTTTGGCAGTTCGGAGACCAGTGGCGACAACCTGCATTTTCATATCGGAGCGACACTCGACCTTACGGGCCAGGACCTGGAGGAGCAGATCCGGCGCGCGCTGTGTTTCGACTGCACAGATGCGGACCAAATGTCGGGTTGCAGCCTGCGCTCGGCGAAAATTGCCGGGCAAGTGCTGCGGCAGCTGCCTGAGATTCAGCAGATCCTATTGGAAGATGTCATGGCCGCCTATGAAGGGGATCCAGCCTGCAAGACCCCGGACGAAGCGATCCTCGCCTACCCCGGGGTTTATGCGCTCACGCTGTTCCGTATTGCGCATGCGCTTTCCGAACTTGGAGTGCCACTGCTGCCAAGAATGATCACTGAGGTCGCTCACAGCGCCACGGGGATCGACATCCACCCTGGGGCTCGCATCGGCAGGAGATTCTTCATCGATCACGGCACCGGCGTGGTGATTGGCGAGACCTGCGTCATTGGCGATCGCGTCCGGATCTATCAGGGCGTCACGCTGGGCGCCAGAAGCTTTGTGCAGGACGAACAAGGCCTACTCGTCAAGGGGGTGCCGCGCCATCCGATCATCGAGGATGATGTCATCATTTACGCGGGGGCAACCATTCTCGGCCGGGTCACCATCGGAAAAGGGTCCATAATCGGCGGCAATGTCTGGATAACCCGCGACATTCCTCCCGGCAGCCACATCAGCCAGGCTAACGCTCAATAGCCGCTTTTTTGGCCTTTTGATCTGCGCTCCACTCCATGCGGCACAATATACGCCGGAGTCCTGATACGCTGCGCATCCATAAACAAATCGTCTTTGCGGCCTTGATGGCGCGCATACCCACTTCCTGAATTCGTCAGGCTATGAGATCCACCCGACCTGACTGGAAGTTGATTCCCGCGAATTGCCCAGGGCAAGTTTATCGTGTGCTTGTTGACGTCACCCATTTCTCGCAGTCCAGGCCATTCGTATTTTTTCTTGAATACCGCCGGCAAATAATTTAGGTTGCTATCGTCGGTCCCGCGCTCGATTGGCTAGAGTGCATAATCAGACCTACCTATCACCATACCTCACGCCTGGACCGTGAATGGAGCGATCCGGCATTCGAAACGGAGCAATTCCATGAAAAGTCTGAGAGCCAAGGATCTCCGGACCCTGGCATTTTTGGCAATTATCGTTGTCTCTGCGGGCATTTTCTCCATCGGTTGGGCCCAGGAAGCCGAATGGCCCGATTCCTGTACCAGCATCCAGGTTGGCCGTCTGGCATCCACGGACGGATCCGTCATTACTTGCCACACCTGCGACGGCAATTATCGGAACTGGTTAAACATCGTGCCTCACAAGACGCATCCCAAGGGTGCGACCAATAAAATCTACTGGGGCACCTTGCACACTGAAACCGTCGATGACCTGAGGGGCAAGATCCTCAAAGGCGAGATCCCGGAAGTCGAGGAGACTTATGCCTTCATGAATGTCGCCTATCCATGCCTGAACGAAAAACAGCTGGCGATCGGCGAAACCACCATCGGGGGCAGGCGGGAGCTGGAAAATGACGACGGCCTTTTCCTCATCGAAGAGTTGGAGCGCATTGCGCTGGAACGCTGCGCAACCGCCAGGGACGCTCTCAAGCTGATCGGCGAACTGGTGAAGAAGTACGGCTATGGGGATAGCGGGGAGTGCATCACGATCGCCGATAAAAAGGAAGTCTGGCAGCTTGAGATCATGGGCGGCGGGCCCGGCGAGCCCGGATCGGTCTGGGCCGCAGCGCGTATTCCTGACGACCAGGTCGGCGTTTCCGCCAATATCCCCAGGATCAGCGAAATCAACCTCAAGGATCCCGATCATTACATGGCCTCAGACAACGTGTACTCTCTGGCCGAGAAGATGGGGTGGTGGAAGCAGGGAGAGAACTTCAAGTTCTGGAAGGCCTACAGCGGCAGAAAGCCCTTTTCCGATCGCGAGTTCTACATCTTCAGCACTCTGGCGCCTTCCCTCAACCTGAAGCGCGACGCCGAGGAGCTCCCCTTCAGCGTGAAACCGGCCAAGCAGCTCTCGGTCCGGGACGTCATGAAGTACTATCGGGAGACTTACGAAGGCACCGATATGGACGCCACCAAGAACCTCATGGTCCCGAGGCGCGCGGGCCGCGGTGCCGGCGCCCCCGCCGGCACGGACACGCCGGATATGGTGAAAAGCCCGGTCGCCAGTGCCTGGATGGGCGGCGATCTGATCACTCTGATCAATACGCTCAAACCCGGGACGATTCAGGCTCCGCGCACCATCGCCATCGCCGGATGCGCCTATTCGCAGATTATCCAGGTGCGCGGCTGGCTGCCGGATGAGATCGGCGCCGTTGCCTGGTTCTCCTTCGACAATCCGGCGCAGAGCCCGAGAATCCCGGTCTTCTCCGGAGTGCTTTCGCTGCCCAAGAGCTTCGAGGTCGACTCCCAGAAGAAATACCGCACGGATTCGGCAAGCTGGGCTTTCCGGAAGGCGAACCGCCTCGCCACCATCAAGTGGGGAACGACCCGAAAGGTCGTGGAAGGCGCGGTAGCTGAATTCGAAACCAGGGCGTTCGATGAACTCCCGGCCATCGAGAAATTGGCTCAGGACATGCTCAAGGCCGACCCCTCCGAGCAGGGTCACAAGAAGGTTCAGGATTTCATCACTCGTTACACGAATGACTTCGCCCGCGCGGCGATCGACAAGTGGAATGAGCTGAGCGACACCTTCTGGGGTATGTTTGCACGCGGCTTCTAATTCAATTGACGATTGACGATTGCGGATGGACGAGTGAACGCCCCTCATTCGTCCATCCGCAATCGTCAATCGTCATTCGCCCTCGATGCCTACCTTCCTGCTGTGCCTGATTTCTTTTTTTCTTTTCCTCCTCTGGGAACGCCTCGCTCTTCATCGTGCTCAAAGGCGCATTCCTCTGCGCATCGCCGTTACCGGCACACGCGGGAAGTCCAGCGTGGTGCGATTGCTAGCCTCTGTTCTCAAAGAGGGTGGGCGCACAGTGATCGCCAAGACCACCGGCTCGCAGGCCGTGATCCTTCTTCCCGACGGCGGACAGATTGAACTGGATCGGAGTGTCCCTCCGTCCATACTGGAGCAAAAGCAGTTGATTCATAGGGCGGTGCGGCTGAAAGCCGACTGTCTCGTGTCGGAGGTGATGAGCCTTCGCCCCGAAAATCATTACGTCGAATCCCATTTCCTGCTCAGGCCAAATCTCGTCGCGATCACGAATGTGCGGCGGGATCACACCGAAGTCATGGGCGAAACCGAGGCGCAAATTGCTTCCGTGCTCAGCCTCGACATCTGCCGCCGTTCTCAGGTCTTCCTGCCTGCCCGGGAAGACTGCGCCTCATTCCGCGCGGAGGCGTTGCGCTGCGATGCCGCGTTGATGCCCGTGGAGTCCGGCTCATCGGCGAGGTTTCTGCAGGATGCCCCCGATTTGAGTCGAATCGAGTTTTCGGACAATCTCGACCTGGTGTGCGCGATTGCCGGCCATCTGGGCCTTGATCAGCAAGACATCATCGCAGGGATTCGCAATGCGAAGCACGACATCGGCCAATTGAGACTATGGCGCTACCATCCGGCCAGTTCGGACCACACGTTGTTTCTGGTCAACGCGTTCGCCGCGAATGATCCCGAATCGACGCTGCAGGTTCTCGCCAAAGTCACGGACATGTTACCTGCGTCGTCCGGTCATATTGTCGGCGTCTTCAATCTCCGCGCCGACCGGCTACCGAGAACAATGCAATGGATCTCCGTCATGAGAGAAGGGGCCCTGGGCCACTTCAGGAGGTTGTATCTGGTGGGAGATCATACTCGCGCGATTCGGCGCCGGCTACCCGAAGCGCATGCGCTTAAAACCGGCTCACCGGAACAGATAACCAATATCATTTGTTCCGAGGCAACGGATCCCGCGATCGTTTTCGGCTTCGGCAATATCAAGGGGCCGGGAAAGCTCCTTGCGGAATACTGGAGCAGGGTCGGCGTGCCTTATGCGTAAAATGACGGGATCCCAAGAATCTCAACGCGGAAGCCGCGGAGGGCGCAGAGTAGGATTTGGTGATATTCACTCGAGCTCTGTGGCCTCAGCGGCCTCTGTCCCGAAAGTAGTACCGAGTACGGTTCCGGTCAACTCGTCTATTTCTGTGCCGCCCTTTCAGGGCTTGCGATCTCCGGACCTCAGCCCAGGGCTCACGCCCTGGGCTGTCCTGTCACGCCCTTTCAGGGCTAAGCATTTCACGACTGCGAAAACCCCGAAGGGGTGGCGCAGGAAAGCCCAGGGCGTGAGCCCTGGGATCAGGTGATCGAGCTGGCAAGAGCCCTGAAAGGGCGGCGCAGGAAAAGCGCGATTAGAGCACAACATTTTTTTTGCGCCTGGGTGCACACCCGGCGCATGGGAGACTGCTTTAAGATTTTGCAGGTGAGTCTGATGGAATACGAAATTTCATTTCTGGGCTTGCTGGTCTCGTTGCTCTTCATCGGCATCACCGGGATTTACCCGGGAGGCGTGATTGTTCCCAGCTACCTGGTGCTCTTCATCCACTCACCGGAACGAATTGCCGGCACGCTGATCGTGTCGCTCCTGACCCTGCTCTGCTTCAAGTTCGCCTCGAATTACCTGATCCTGTTCGGCGCCCGGCGATTTGTCTTCATGCTCCTGATTGCCGGGATGTGGACCTTGCTGTGGCTGCGGTTCTTCCCCGCCCTCCTCCCTGCCTCGCTCGAGTTTCGCGTCATCGGCTGGGTCGTTCCCGGATTAATCGCCAATAACCTGGAGCGGCAAGGGATTCTTGTGACTACCGCATCGCTGGCGACGGTCACGGTAGCAGTATATTTTCTGGCCCAGATTCTGCGTCTGCTATGGGGATAAAGCTGGCGGCATGAAACCAGGCGGGCACAGGATAGAGTGAGATCTTGAAGAGCATGCATCGCACGACGCGCGTAATCTTGGCAGGGGTCATCAGCCTGGCAGCATTCTGGTCCGTCCAGGTCCTGCCTTCGAGCGCCATTCCACGCAATGCCGACCTCATGGTCCGGGCAGGACAAATCATGGAACAGGCGATCCTGGCCATCCGGAGTGCACGGGAGCATGCCGGCACCGGCTTTGATCTCGAAGCCGACCCTAACAGAACGGGGCTGATCGGTCCCGAGGCATCGCCTCTGATGACCACACTCGGGGAACTGGAAGCCAAGAGAACCACCACCAATCCCAACATGGCAGGGTACATGGTCTATTTGCTCGACGGGGCAGGAGTCAAACCCGGCGACCACATTGCGATCGGCAGTTCCGGCTCCTTCCCGGCCCTGCTGGTTGCGTCGCTCGCCGCTGCCAAAGCAATGGATGCGCATCCCATCACGATTCTGTCGCTGGGAGCCTCTTCGTACGGCGCCACCGATCCGGATTTCACCCTTCTTGACCTTTACGAACTGCTGCAGCACGAAGGCATCTGCAGCACGCCGCCCGCCGCAGTATCCCTCGGAGGCGACCGGGATGTCGGTACGGATTACGACAGTGAACTCAGGACACGACTGATGAAGCGGATTGAGGCCTCCCGGATTCCCTTCCTCAACGAGCCCGATCTGGAAAGGAATGCATCGGAACGCATGCGCATCTACCAGGACGCCGCGCACGCCGGCATTGCAGCCTTCGTCAACAGCGGCGGAGGCTTCGCCAACCTCGGAACGAGCCTGCGAGTGCTGGACGTGAAACCGGGCCTGCACCTGAGCCTGCCTCTGCCGCCGGTTTCCCAGAGGGGCGTGCTTTTTGAAATGGCGGCACGCGAGGTGCCGGTCATTCACCTGCTGTTCGTCAAGGGGCTGGTCATGCAGGCCGGTCTCCCATGGGATCCGATCCCCTTGCCAAAACCTGAGGTGATCCGCCCCCTGGGGGCCGCGCGTGCGGGCAGCTTCTGGCTGATATCCACCGGCTATTTCACCTTGCTGTTGCTGCTGGCAATCTATCGCAGATAAAACACTTGATTGATGCGCCGCAGATCATTACTGTGGAGCCCATATCAGGCAGAGATTATGAATTTTTCAAATCGCAGCTGGGCGCCGATGGACAGAGATTCACACCTGCCCTCACCGTCATCCATCTGCGGTTTCATGGCACGGAGCATATCCATGAAAACGCATTCCAGGCTTATTATCACCGCCTTTGCTTTTGCGCTGCTTCTTCTCCTGGTGTCATTATCCTCCGGGATTGCGCAGCAGAAGGCAGCCGCGCCTGCCGCATCGGGACCTAAGGCAGGCCTCCCTGTTCTGTTGACGTCGTGCGGCCAGAGTCCAGGCCCGACCACCTTTGAGATTTTTCTCAAGGCCCTGAAGCTCGACTACGTCTATAAGCTGGACGCCACGGCAGCCGACCTCGCCAAAGCTCCCTTTAAGTCGGTCATTATCGTGACGGGCGCGAGCTTGAAAGGCATGGGCGCCGCGGGTGTATCCATTGAAGACGAGCTCGCCAGGATCAAGGCAGTGATCGCCGCGGCCAAAAAACAGAACATCAAGAT